>NZ_JBVJCO010000007.1:148651-243018 GCF_055588525.1 Kitasatospora sp. NPDC041988 | reverse complement strand
GTCGGCGTCCAGGATCTCGATGCGGCTGACGGGCTGCTCGGGTTCCGCGACGGCGGCACGCAGCACCCGCACGAAACGCTGCGCGATCGCCTCGGCCGTGCTCTGGTCGAACAGGTCGGTGGCGTAGGTCAGCGCGCCGTGCAGGCCGACCGCCTTCCCGTGCGCGTCGTGCAGCTCACGGAGCTGGAAGTCCAGGTCGAACTTGGCAGGGAGCTGACCGGTCGCCACCAACACGGCCTCGATACCCGGGAGTTCGAGGGCGGCCTCGGTGTTGTTCTGAAGGGTGAGCATGACCTGGAAGAGCGGGTGCCGGGCCATCGAGCGAGTCGGGGCGAGGTCCTCGACGAGGCGCTCGAAGGGGACGTCCTGGTTGGCGAAGGCACCGAGTCCGCTGTCCTGGACGCGGGTGAGGAGCTCGCCGAAGCTGGGGTCGCCGCTGAGGTCGGTGCGCATGACGAGGGTGTTGACGAAGAAGCCGACCAGGTCGTCGAGGGCTTCGTCGGTGCGTCCGGCGATGGGGGTGCCGACGGGGATGTCGGTGCCGGCGCCCAGGCGGTTGAGCAGGGTGGAGAGGGCTGCCTGCAGGACCATGAACAAGGTCACACCGCGGGAGCGGGCCAAGTCGCTGAGCTGCTCGTGCAGTTCGGCGGGGATGTCCAGGTCGTGCGTCGCGCCCTGGTGGGTGGCGACGGCCGGGCGGGGCCGGTCGGTGGGCAGCTGGAGCTCCTCCGGCAGACCGGCGAGCGCCTTGCGCCAGTGGGTGAGCTGCTGGGACAGCACGCTCTCGGGGTCGGTGTCCTCGCCGAGGAGCTGCTGCTGCCACAGGGTGTAGTCGGCGTACTGCACCGGCAGCGGCTGCCACGCGGGGGCGGCGCCGTCGAGCCGCGCGGAGTACGCGGTGGATATGCCGCGGGCGAGCGGGCCCATCGACCAGCCGTCGCCCGCGATGTGGTGCACGACCAGGACGAGCACGTGCTCGTCCGCGGAGACGCTGAACAGCTCGGCGCGCAGCGGTACTTCGGTGGACAGGTCGAAGACGTACCCGGCCGCGCGGGCCAGGGCCTGCTCCAGGTCGGCCTCGGTGAGCGAGGTGACGGGCAGGTCGAGGGTGACCGTCGCGGGGTCGAGGACGTGCTGGTGGGGCTGGCCGTCGGCGGTGCGGAACACCGTGCGCAGGACCTCGTGGCGGGCCAGCACGTCGTGCAGCGCGCCCCGCAGGGCGTCCCGGTCCAGGGTGCCGGTCAGCCGCAGCGCGGCGGGGATGTTGTAGGTGGCGCTGGGGCCTTCGAGCTCGCCGAGGAACCAGAGCCGGCGCTGGGCGGCGGACAGCGGCACCACGTTCGGGCGCTCGCCCGCGGTCAGCGCAAGCCGGGTCGTACCGGTCCCGCCCAGGCGCTCGGCCAGGCCGGCGACGGTCGGGGCCTCGAACAGGGCGCGGATGCCGACCTCGACACCCAGTACCGCGCGGATCCGGCTGACCAGGCGGGTGGCCAGCAGGGAGTGGCCGCCGAGCTCGAAGAAGCTGTCGTCCACGCCCACCGAGGCCACGCCGAGCACCTCGGCGAAGACGCCGCAGAGGATCTCCTCCTGCACGGTGCGGGGCGCGCGGCCCGCCGTGGCGGCGGTGTACCGGGGCGCGGGCAGGGCCTTGCGGTCGAGCTTGCCGTTGGCCGTCAGCGGCAGGGCCTCCAGCACCACGATCGCGCTCGGGACCATGTACTCCGGCAGCTGCTGCTGGAGGTCGCCGCGGATGCCGGCGGTGAGCCCCGCGTGGTCGTCGCCGCCCCGGGTCGGGACGACGTAGCCGACCAGACGCTTGTCGCCGGGGGTGTCCTCGCGGACGGTGATGGTGGCCTGGGCGACGGCCGGGTGCGCGGCCAGCGCGGACTCGACCTCGCCGAGCTCGATCCGGAAGCCGCGGATCTTCACCTGGTCGTCGGCGCGGCCGGCGAACTCCAGGGTGCCGTCGGCACGCCAGCGCACCAGGTCACCGGTGCGGTACATCCGCTCGCCGGCCTCGCCGAACGGGTCGGCGACGAAGCGCTCGGCGGACAGACCCGGGCGGTTCAGGTAGCCGCGGGCCAGACCCGCACCCGCCACGTACAGCTCGCCGGCGGTGCCGGCCGGGACGAGCTGTAGCCCGCCGTCGAGGACGTACAGGCGCAGGTCGGGGATGCCGACGCCGATGACGCTGCCGATGCCGGCGTCGGCGCTGATGGCGGAGTCGAGGGCCATGTAGCTGACGTGCACGGTGGTTTCGGTGATGCCGTACATGTTGACGAGCAGCGGGGCGTCGTCCTGGTGGCGGCTGTACCAGTCGCGCAGGCGCTTGAGGTCGAGCGCCTCGCCGCCGAAGACAACGGTGCGCAGGGCGAGTTGACGGCCGAGGTCGGGGTTCTGGGCGTCGGCCTGCATCAACTGGTAGAAGGCGGAGGGGGTCTGGTTGAGGACGGTGACCTCCTCGCGGACGAGGAGGCCGAGGAAGTCCTGCGGGGAGCGGGAGACGTCGAAGGGCACGACGACGAGGCGTCCGCCCCTGAGGAGGGCGCCCCACAGCTCCCAGACGGAGAAGTCGAAGGCGAAGGAGTGGAACCAGGTCCACACGTCGCCGGTGCCGAAGTGGAACCAGTGGTCGGTCCCGGACAGCAGACGGGCCACGTTGCCGTGCGGGACGACGACGCCCTTGGGGCGGCCGGTGGAGCCGGAGGTGTAGATGACGTACGCGGGGTGGTTAGGCAGCAGGCCGGGCCGGGGGTTGGCGGCGTCGAGGCCGGCCACTCGGGTGACGGTGTCGGGGTCGTCGAGGACGATCCGCGCGGTGCCGTCGGGCAGGGAGTCCTGGACGGACCGGCTGGTGATGACCAGGGTGGGCCGGGCGTCGCCGAGCATGTAGGTGATGCGGTCGGCGGGGTAGTCCGGGTCGATCGGCAGGTAGGCGCCGCCGGCCTTGAGCACGGCGAGCAGCGCCACCACCATCTCCGCGGAGCGCGGCAGAGCCAGCGCCACGAGCTGCTCAGGGCCGACGCCCTGCTCGGCCAGCAGGTGGGCGAGGCGGTTGGCGCGGGCGTTCAGCTCGGCGTAGCTGAGCCGGGTGTCCGTGAACACCACGGCGGTGGCGTCGGGCGTCAGGGCCGCCTGGGCCTCGAACAGCTCGGGCAGGGTGCCGGTCGGCAGGTCCCGGGCGGTGTCGTTCCAGCCGGTCAGGATCAGGGCGCGCTCGTCGGCGTCGAGGATCTCGATCCGGCTGACGGGCTGCTCGGGGTTGGCGACGGCGGCCGTCAGGACCCGGACGAAGCGCTGCGCGAGCGCCTCGGCTGTGCGCTGGTCGAACAGGTCGGTCGCGAAGGTGACCAGGCCGTGGAGGCCGGCGGCCCGGCCGGTGGTGTCGAAGGACTCGTTGAGCTGGAAGTCCAGGTCGAACTTGGCCGGGGCCTGCCCGGTCGGCACCAACTCGGTCGCAAGGCCCGGGAGTTCGACGACAGCCGCGGTGGTGTTCTGCAGCGTGAGGACGACCTGGAAGAGCGGGTGCCGGGCCATTGAGCGGGTGGGGGCGAGCTCCTCGACGAGGCGCTCGAAGGGGATGTCCTGGTGGGCGAAGGCGCCGAGGCCGGCGTCCTGCACCTGGCGGAGGAGGTCGCCGAAGGTGGGGTCGCCGCTGAGGTCGGTGCGCATGACGAGGGTGTTGACGAAGAAGCCGACCAGGTCGTCGAGGGCTTCGTCGGTGCGTCCGGCGATGGGGGTGCCGACGGGGATGTCCGTCCCCGCGCCCAGACGGTTGAGCAGGGTCGCGAGTCCGGCCTGGAGGACCATGAACAGGGTCACGCCGCGGGAGCGGGCCAGGTCGCTGAGCTGCTGGTGCAGTTCGGCGGACAGGTTCAGGTCGTAGGTCGCGCCCTGGTGGGTGGCGACGGCCGGGCGGGGGCGGTCGGTGGGCAGCTGGAGCTCTTCCGGCAGGTCGGCCAGGGCCTTGCGCCAGTGGGTGAGCTGCTGGGACAGCACGCTCTCGGGGTCGGTGTCCTCGCCGAGGAGCTGCTGCTGCCACAGGGTGTAGTCGGCGTACTGCACCGGCAGCGGCTGCCACGCGGGGGCGGCGCCGTCGAGCCGGGCGGCGTAGGCCTCGGAGAGGTCCCGGGCCAGCGGGCCCATCGACCAGCCGTCGCCCGCGATGTGGTGCACGACCAGGACGAGCACGTGCTCGTTCGCGGAGACGCTGAACAGCTCGGCGCGCAGCGGTACTTCGGTGGACAGGTCGAAGACGTACCCGGCCGCGCGGGCCAGGGCCTGCTCCAGGCCGGCCTCGGTGACCTCGGTGACGGGCAGGTCGAGGGCGACCGCCGCCGGGTCGAGGACGTGCTGGTGGGGCTGGCCGTCGGCGGTGCGGAAGACGGTGCGCAGCACCTCGTGGCGATCGGTGACATCGCTGAGGGCGGCCCGCAGGGCGTCCCGGTCCAGGGTGCCGGTCAGCCGCAGCGCGGCGGGGATGTTGTAGGTGGCGCTGGGGCCTTCGAGCTCGCCGAGGAACCAGAGCCGGCGCTGGGCGGCGGACAGCGGCACCACGCTCGGGCGCTCACCGGCGGTCAGCGCGGGTCGAGCGGCGTCGGCCCCGCCCAGACGGGCGGCCAGGCCGGCGACGGTCGGGGCCTCGAACAGGGCGCGGATGCCGACCTCGACACCCAGCACCGCACGGATCCGGCTCATCAGCCGCGTCCCGAGCAGCGAGTGGCCGCCGAGCTCGAAGAAGCTGTCGTCCACGCCCACCGAGGCCACGCCGAGCACCTCGGCGAAGACGCCGCAGAGGATCTCCTCCTGCCGCGACGAGGGCGCCCGCCCGGAGGCGCCGGCCGCGTAGTCCGGCGCGGGCAGCGCCAGCCGGTCGACCTTCCCGCTGGGCGTCAGCGGCAGCGAGTCCAGCACCACCACCGCGCTCGGGACCATGTACTCCGGCAGCTCCGACGCGACGTGCCTGCGCAGCAGTTCGCCGTCCACGGGCTCCCCGGACTCCACGGGCACCGCGGCCGGGACGACGTAGCCGACCAGCCGCTGGTCCCCGGGGCGGTCCTCGCGCACCACGACGCTGGCCCGGCCCACCGAGGGGTGGCCGGCCAGTGCGGACTCGACCTCGCCGAGCTCGATCCGGAAGCCGCGAATCTTCACCTGCGCGTCGGCCCGGCCGGCGAACTCCAGGCTGCCCGCCGCGCTCCACCGGACCAGGTCGCCGGTGCGGTACATCCGCCCGCCGGCCGGGCCGAACGGGTCGGCCACGAACCGGTCGGCCGTCAGCTCCGGACGGCCCAGGTAGCCGCGCGCCAACGCGGCGCCCGCGACGTACAGTTCACCCGTCACACCGACCGGAGCCGGCTGCAGCGAGTTGTCCAGGACGTAGACCCGGGTGTTGGCGATCGGACGCCCGATCGGGGTCTCGGTCGCCCCGCAGTCGCCGAACAGCACGTCGCCGCTGGTCTCGGAGGCGCCGTAGAAGTTGAGCAGCCGGGCGTTCGGCAGCGCCTCGGCGAACCGCTCCGCCAGGTACTGCGGGATGTTCTCACCGGTGGTCACCCAGTGGGTGCACGAGGCCAGCAGCGGGGTGCCGACCTCCAGCAGGGCGGCGAGCAGGCTCGGCACGACGGTGATGCGGCCGATCCGGTGCCGGGCGATCAACTGGGCCAGGGCCAGCGGGTCCTTGGCGGAGGCCGCGTCGGCCAGGACGACCGGGTCACCGTGGAGCAGCGAGCCGAGCAGCTCGGTGGAGCCGTCGACGAAGCTCACGGAGCTCTTCGCCAGGGTCGGCGCGCCCGGCCGGTACGGGTAGCTGCGGGCGATCGCGGTCAGCAGGTTGGCGGAGCTGGCGTGCAGGCCGACGACGCCCTTGGGGCGGCCGGTCGACCCGGAGGTGTAGAGCACGTAGGCGGGGTGCTCCGGGCGCAGCGGGGCGGTCCGGTCCTCGTCGGTCGGGTCGGTGGCGGGGAACCGTTCGAGCTCGGCGGCCAGCTCCGGGGCGTCGACGACGAGCATGGGCGCCGGGGTGGCGGCGCGCAGGCCGGCCTCGGTCCGGGTGCCGGCCAGCACCAGGGCCGGCTCGGCGTCGGCCAGCATGTAGGCGATCCGCTCGGCCGGGTACTCCGGGTCGACCGGCAGGTAGGCGGCGCCGGTCTTGACGACGGCGAGCAGCGCCACCACCATCTCGACGGAGCGCGGCACGGCCAGTGCGACCAGCCGCTCCGGGCCCGCCCCGCGCTCGATCAGCAGCCGGGCGAGCCGGTTGACCCGCTCGTTCAGCTCGGTGTAGCGGACCTCGGTGTCCTGGAACACGAGGGCGGTGGCCTCGGGGGTGCGGGCGACCTGGGCCTGGAACAGCTCCGGCAGCACCCCGCCCGGGACGGCGGCCGCGGTGTCGTTCCACTCGGTCAGCGTCCGCCGGCGCTCGTCCCCGGTCAGCAGCTCGACCCGGCCGATCGGCTGATGCTCGTCGGCCGCGGCGAGCGCGTCGAGGAAGCGGATGAAGCGGTCGGCGTGCTCGGCGACCTGCTCCGTGTCGTAGACCGCGGGGTTGGCGTCGAGGGCGAAGAGCATGCCCTGCCCGGCGGCGCGGTCGTAGACGACGAAGGAGAGGTCCTCGACCGGGCCGTTGGTGAGGTTGTGGGCGGTGGACGGGTGTCCGCCGAAGGTCAGGTCGTAGTTGAACGCCTGGATGTTGACGGTGGCGCCGACGAGCGGCCCGGAGGCGCCGGCCAGGCCGAGCTCCCGGCGCATCTCCTCGTAGCGGTAGCGCTGGTGGCGCAGGTCCTGGCGGGCGGCGGCGCTGGTCTGCTTGACCAGCTCGACCAGGGTCAGCTCGGGGCCGACGGTCAGGCGCAGCGGCAGGACGTTGGTGAGCATGCCGGGGATCGCGCGGATGGTCCGGCCCGAGCGGCTCATCACGGGCATGCCCAGGACGACGTCGTGGGCGCCGGTGAGGCGGTGGGTGTAGGCGGCGGTCGCGGCCAGGACGAAGGCGGACCAGCCGACGCCGAGGCGGCGGGCGGCGGCCTTCAGGTGGGCGGAGTGCTCGACGCCGAGGTCGACCGTGTGGCGCAGGTGGCCGCGGGCGGGCGGCGCGAAGCGGCCGGCGAGGCTGACCGGCTCGGGGCGGTCGGCGAGGCGCTCCAGCCAGTACCGGCGGTCCTCGGCGTGCTGCTCGGAGCCGCGGTAGGCGGCCTCGTCGTCCAGCAGGTGCTGGAAGGGCGGGAGCGGGCTGCCCTCGTCGGGGCGCCCCTCGACCAGGGCGGTGTAGAGCTCGGCGGCGCGGGCCGCCATGAGCGAACCGCTGTAGCCGTCGACGACCCCGTGGTGGGCGCGCTGGTACCAGATGAAGCGGTTGTCGCCGGCGCGCAGGAGCGCCATGGTGAAGTGCGGTCCCTGCTGAAGGTCGCAGGGGCGCTTCAGGTCGGTCCACATCCAGGCCTGCGCGGCGGCCCACGGGTCGGGCTCGGCCGAGACGTCCACCAGGTGCAGCGGCCAGTCGGTGTAGGGGTTGATGCGCTGGCGGACGCCGTTGTCGGACTCGACGAAGCACAGCCGGAAGCCCTCGGCCTCGTGGAGCACCTGACGCAGGGCCAGCTCGAAGAGCCGGGCGTCGACGGGGCCGTGGATCTCCACGCACTCGGCGATCTGGTAGGCGGGGCTCGCCGGGTCCAGCTGCTGGGCGAACCACATGCCGGACTGGCCGGCGAGCAGGGGAAGGGTCTCGGCCTGGGTGTCCAACATGCTTCGGCGCTCCGGTTTCGTCAGCGTTCTTCGTCGGGTGGTGACCCGTGGGTGGCCTGACCTCGCGCGTGACGGCGGCGAGCGTCGGCGACTGGCCCCGGCGCCCGGGTGCGGGTGCACCTGGGCGCAGGGCGGCATGGTGTGCCTGTGGTGACGGGACGTCCGGTGGATCCTGTGACGCTCGACTCATCGGTGGCCTGCCACCGTTCGCCTACAGGTGTGTTCTATTCCACATTCCGGACGCGGGCCGGGGCGAGGTCATCACCGCCATGGCCCGTCCGCGTGTCCGCGTGCGTAGAGGGGCGGTCGGCTGCGGGGGGCGTGCCGCAGTCCCTCCCGACGCGGCAGCCGGCCCGCTGGGCCAGCCCTCTTGAGGTGCCTCCGGCCGTGAACGACCGCCTGGCGGCAGCCAGGCTGACGGCGGATCACAGAGGCAGTCGAGAAGCATAGCTGACTGTCGATCGCCCGCGACCGTAGTTGATCGAATATGACCGATCTTGCCTTGACCGCGTCCACCGGGCTGTGATCAGCTGAATCCGTGCGGCCACGATTGTGCGTCCGCGACAGGAGGGGCTGGGGGGCGCCGTTCTCAAACTCCTGCCCCATTCCGCCCGATAGCCGGACCGACGCTCCGTCCGGTTGTCGCCGGAGTGTCCTCCTGGTGATTTGCCATGCACGGGGGCGGCCCGAAGTTCGGGCTGGAAGGGTTGTTATGTACAGCAGGGGCGGAGAACCGACCGGTCGATGGTTTCGGACCGTACGTCCGATTTCGAACCCGAAGATCCGACTCGTCTGTTTCGCCCACGCGGGCGGCGCGGCAAGCTTTTTCCGCTCCTGGGACGGACTCGTGCCCGATGGTGTGGAAATCGTGGCGGTTCGGTATCCGGGGCGGGAGGACCGTCTGCTCGACCCGCCGGTCGAGACGATGGCGGAGCTCGTGGAACCGCTGGTGCGCGAATGTTCCCTATTCTCCGACGCGCCGCTGGTGTTCTTCGGCCACAGCATGGGCGCATCGGTCGCCCATGAGGTCGCCGTGCGCCTCCAGGCCGAGTGCGGTGTCACCCTGTCGGCCCTCGCGGTCTCCGGCCGGGCCGGTCCCGGGCGGGAGGCGCCGCGTGGGCTCGCCGACGCGAGTGACCTTCAACTCATCGAGGACGTAGGCCTGTTGGGTGGGACGGCGGCCGGCACCTTCGAGCACGCGGACCTGCGGGAGCTGATCCTGCCGGCGATCCGTGCCGACTACCGGCTGATCGAGCGTTATCGGGCCCCTGGGGCCGAGAATGCAATGGTGGACGCTCCTGTCTATGCCTACTATGGAAGCCAGGACGCTGAGCTGAGCGAGGATTCAATGGAATCCTGGTCAGCGGTGACGCGGGTCGGCTTCGCCGCGCGCGCCTTCGACGGCGGCCACTTCTACCTCGTGGAGCACGCCGAGGCCGTGCTCCGAGACCTCTTCCTCCGTATCGACTCCGCGATCAGGGTCTGATCGCCAATCCGATGTTCCGTCCGTGAGCCAACGGGTGCGCCTCCCCGCATTCGTCGGCCCCGCTATGCCCGGATATTCCCGCGGGCATCTCCGGATCCTCCATCGAACCACCACGGAAAGGCTCCAACAATGACGAATCCGTTTGAGAACCCGGACGGCAGCTACCTCGTCCTGGTCAACGCGGAGGGACAGCACTCGCTCTGGCCGGCCTTTGCCGAGGTGCCCGACGGCTGGAATAAGGCCTTCGGTGAGGCGGCCCGCCAGGAATGCCTCGACTACATCGAGGCGTCCTGGACGGACATGCGCCCGAAGAGCCTCGTCGCCGCCGCGCAGGAGAGCTGAGGCAAGCCTCTCCTTCCCTCGGTCGAACCAGGTCGCGGCACAACTGCCGTGACTCACGAACAAGTTAGAGGCGTGCAAATCGTGGACGGATCCGTCTTCCCCGCCGATCTCGGTATCGAGTATGTCGAGTTCTATGTCGAGAATCTTGAGGCAAGGACCGCGGAGTGGGTCGACCACTACGCGTTCGAGGTGATCGGCAGAAGCGGATCCGAGGCGCTGGGATTCCGGAGCGCGGCGCTTCGGCAGGGCCGGGTCGTGCTGGTCCTGACCGAGGGGACCGCGGAGGACCACCCGGCCACCGGCTACGTCCGGCGCCACGGCGAGGGCGTCGCGGACATCGCCCTGCGGACCGCGGACGCGTCGGCCGCCTTCGCCGCGGCGATGGAGCGCGGTGCGAGCGCGGTCGGCCGGCCTGGCCCGGCGCCCGCCGCCACGATCGCCGGCTTCGGCGACCTGGTCCACACGTTCGTCCAGGGCGGCGCCGACGGCGAGCCCGGTCTGCCGCCGGGCTTCGTCGCGGAGCCGGCAGCCGGGTCGGTCGGGTCGGTCGGTCCGGTCGGATCGGCCGCGGCCGGGCAGGGCCAGGGCGGCGCCGGTCCGGTCGGCGCGCAGCTGATCGACCACTTCGCGGTCTGCGTGAACGCCGGCGAGCTCGACCCCACCGTCGAGTTCTACCGGAGCGTCCTGGGCTTCCGGGAGATCTTCGAGGAGCGGATCGTCGTCGGCCCGCAGGCGATGATCTCCAAGGTCGTCCAGAGCGCCTCCGGCGAGGTGACGTTCACCATCATCGAGCCGGACACCACCGCCGACCCGGGCCAGATCGACGGCTTCCTCGCCAGCCACGACGGCGCGGGCATCCAGCACATCGCGTTCTCCGTCGAGGACGCCGCACGCTCCGTCCGCGCCCTCCGGGAGCGCGGGGTGGCGTTCCTGACCACCCCGGGCTCGTACTACGACCTGCTCACCGAGCGGATCACCCCGAAGAACCACGAGCTGGACGTGCTGCGGGAGTTGAACCTCCTGGTCGACGAGGACCACGGCGGCCAGCTGTTCCAGATCTTCACCCGCTCCACCCATCCGCGCCGTACCCTCTTCTTCGAGGTGATCGAGCGGATCGGCGCCGAGACCTTCGGCAGCTCGAACATCAAGGCGCTCTACGAGGCCGTCGAGCTGGAGAGGTCCAAGCAGAGCGGCACCGCGCAGTGAGCGTTCCGGACCGGGCACTGAGCCTTCCGGGCTACGCACCGAGCCCTGCGGACCGTCAGGAGCCCGTGGTGACACCGGATCCCACCAGCGCCGGGGCCTTCGCAGGCACCGGGGCCGACGAGCCGGTCTGCCTCGCGGACATCGAGCGCGCCGCCTTCGCCACGGTGCCGAAGGACGTCTGGGACTTCGTCGCCGGGGGCAGCGGCCGCGAGCTCACGCTGGCGGCCAACCGCTCCGCGCTGGACGGCGTCCACCTGGTGCCCCGCATCCTGCGGGACGTCTCCGGCTGCACCGCCGGGACGACCCTGCTCGGCCGCGGCGCCGCGCTGCCGCTGGCGGTGGCACCGGTGGCCTACCACCGGCTGCTCCACCCCGAGGGCGAACTGGCCACCGCCCGCGCGGCCCGCCGCGCCGGGGTCCCGTTCACCATCGGGACGCTGAGCAGCTACCCGCTGGAGGAGGTCGCCGCCGCGGCCGGCCGCAGCTGGTTCCAGCTCTACTGGCTGCGCGACGAGGCCCGGCTGTTCGACCTGGTCGCCCGGGCCGAGGAAGCCGGCTGCGAGGCCCTGATGCTGACCGTCGACGTCCCGTGGATGGGACGGCGGCTGCGCGACATCCGCAACCGGTTCAGCCTGCCCGCGGACGTCACCGCGGCCAACCTCTCGGCCGGTACCGGCTCCGAGGCGCACACGGCCCGCCCCGGCGCCTCCGCGGTGGCCGCCCACACCAGCGTCGCCATGACCGAGGCGCTGACCTGGGAGCACGTCGAGCGCCTGCGGGCCCGCACCCGCCTGCCGCTGATCCTCAAGGGGATCCTCGACCCGGAGGACGCCCGCCTCGCCGCCGACCACGGCGTCGACGCGCTGGTGGTCTCCAACCACGGGGGGCGCCAGCTGGACGGCGCCGTCCCGGCCGGCACGATGCTCCCCGCGGTGCGCGAGGCCGTCGGCGACCGTGTCGAGGTCCTCTTCGACAGCGGCATCCGCACCGGTACGGACGTCCTGAAGGCCCTGGCCCTCGGCGCGTCGGGCGTCCTGCTCGGCCGCCCGCTGCTCTGGGGGCTGGCGGTCGGCGGTGAGGCGGGCGCCGACACCGTCCTGCGGCTCCTCGCCGAGGAGATCCGAGACGCGCTGGGCCTGGCGGGCTGCGACTCGCCGGCCGCCGCCCGGCTGCTGCGCACCGTCCGGGCCGACTACGACAGGGAAAGTGGTTCAGCACGATGAACAGCCAAGCGGTGGAACTCGCCCTCGGGACCCTCCACGAGTCCCTGGGGTCGCCGGTCAGCGAGTCCATGAACTTCCTCAACGAGGTGGCGCAGCGCTATCCGGACGCGATCTCCTTCGCGGCCGGGCGCCCGTACGAGGGCTTCTTCGACCTCGACGACATCCACCGCCACCTGGAGACCTACCGCCGGTACCTGACGGAGCGCCTGGGCGGCGACGAGGCCGCGGTGAGCCGGACGGTCATGCAGTACGGCCGCACCAAGGGCATCATCCACGAGCTGATCGCCCGGCACCTGGAGGTGGACGAGGGCATCACGGCGGACCCGGAGTCGATCGTGGTCACGGTCGGCTGCCAGGAGGCCCTGTACCTGACGCTGCGCGCCCTGCGCCGCCGCGACACCGACGTGCTCCTGTCGGTGGTGCCCGCCTACGTCGGGATGCACGGGGCGGCCCAGCTGGTCGACATGCCGGTGCTGCCGGTGGAGGAGACCCCGGAGGGGATCGACCTCGACCACCTGGTCGCCGTCGTGGAGCGGGCCAAGGCGGCCGGGCTGACCCCGCGCGCCTGCTACGCCGTCCCCGACTTCGCCAACCCGAGCGGGGTCAGGCTGAGCCTGGAGGCCCGCCGCCGGCTGCTGGAGCTCGCCGCGGAGCACGACTTCCTGATCCTGGAGGACAACCCCTACGGCCTGCTCGGCGACCCGGACGGCCCGCCGACGATCAAGTCGCTCGACGACGCCGCGCGGGTGGTCTACCTGGGGTCGTTCGCGAAGACCGGGATCCCCGGGGCCCGGGTCGGCTACGTGCTCGCGGACCAGCGCGTGGCGGGCGGTCACGGCGGCCCGGAGACCCTCGCGGACCAGCTCGCCAAGATCAAGAGCATGGTGACGGTGAACACCTCGCCGATCGCCCAGGCCGTGATCGCCGGGAAGCTGCTGGAGAACGGGTGCAGCCTGCGGGCCGCCAACACCCGCGAGATCGAGACCTACCGGAGCAACCTCCGCCAGGTGCTGGACGGGCTGGAGCGGCGGTTCGGCGGGGAGAAGGCCCCCGGCGTCTCCTGGAACACCCCGTCGGGCGGCTTCTTCGTGCTGCTCACCGTGCCCTTCGCCGCCGACGACGCGCTGCTGGAGTCCAGCGCGCAGCTGCACCGGGTGCTGTGGACACCGCTGCACCACTTCTACGCGGACCCCGAGCCGCGCCGGGTGATCCGGCTCTCCTTCAGCCACCTGCGGCCGCAGGAGATCGAGGAGGGTCTGGACCGGCTCGCCGCCTTCGTGCTCGGGCGGTCCGACGGCTGACCGCGGGCCGGCGGACCGAAATGCATTTGGGTCCGTCGGCCTGTACGTAGCAAAATCCGACGTATGGGACACGTCGAGATTTCGCACCTTGAGTACTACCTGCCGGACGGGCGGGTGCTTTTCGACGACGCGTCCTTCCGGGTCGGCGAGGGCTCCGCGGTCGCCCTGGTGGGCGCCAACGGGGCCGGCAAGACCACGCTGCTGCGCATGATCGCGGGCGACATCCAGCCGCACGGCGGCACGGTGACGATCAGCGGCGGCCTCGGCGTGATGCGCCAGTTCGTCGGCACCACCGGCCGCGAGGACCAGCGCGAGACGCCCGGGGCGCTCGCCGCCGACGCCTCCGTCCGCGACCTGCTGGTCTCCGTCGCCCCCGAGCGGATCGCCGTCGCGGCCCGCGCGGTGGACGCCGCCGAGCTCGCGATGATCGCCCAGGACGACGAGAAGACGCAGATGGCCTACGCCCAGGCGCTCTCCGACTGGGCGGACGTCGGCGGCTACGACTACGAGACCGACTGGGACGTCTGCACCATGGCGGCCCTCGGCATGCCCTTCGACAAGTCCCAGTGGCGCGGTCTGAACACGCTCTCCGGCGGTGAGCAGAAGCGGCTGGTGCTGGAGGCGCTGCTGCGCGGCCCCGAGGAGGTGCTGCTGCTGGACGAGCCGGACAACTACCTGGACGTCCCGGGCAAGCGCTGGCTGGAGGAGGCGATCAAGGCCACCTCCAAGACGGTGCTGTACATCTCCCACGACCGCGAGCTGCTCTCCCGGACGGCCGAGAAGATCATCAGCGTCGAGTCCGGCGCGGCCGGCAGCAGCGTCTGGGTGCACGGCGGCGGCTTCGACTCCTTCCACGAGGCCCGCAAGGACCGCTTCGCGCGCTTCGAGGAGCTCGGCCGGCGCTGGGACGAGGAGCACGCCAAGCTCAAGAAGCTGGTCGTCACGCTGCGCCAGGCGGCCTCCGTCAGCCACGCGCTCGCCACCCGCTACGCCGCCGCCCAGACCAGGCTGAAGAAGTTCGAGGAGGCCGGCCGCCCGGAGGAGCCCCCGCGCGAGCAGAGCATCACCATGCGGCTCAAGGGCGGGCGCACCGGCATGCGCTCCTTCACCATGGAGCAGCTGGAGCTCACCGGGCTGATGAAGCCGTTCGACCTGGAGGTCTTCTACGGCGAGCGGGTCGGCGTGCTGGGCTCCAACGGCTCCGGCAAGTCGCACTTCCTGCGGCTGCTCGCCGGGGACGAGACGGTCGCGCACACGGGTACGTGGAAGGTCGGCGCCCGGGTCGTACCGGGCCACTTCCGGCAGACCCACGCCCACCCGGAGCTGTTCGGCCGGACGGTGCGCTCGATCGTCGAGGAGGAGCACGCGCTCAGCCGCGGCGCCGCGATGGGCGCGCTGCGCCGGTACGAGCTGGACCGGCAGGAGGAGCAGAAGTTCGAGTCGCTGTCCGGCGGGCAGCAGGCCCGGCTGATGATCCTCAAGCTCGAACTCTCCGGCGTGACGGCCCTGTTGCTCGACGAGCCGACCGACAACCTGGACCTGGAGAGCGCCGAGGCGCTGCAGGCCGGGCTGGAGGCCTTCGACGGCACGGTGCTCTGCGTCACGCATGACCGCTGGTTCGCCAAGACCTTCGACCGCTTCCTGGTTTTCGGCGCCGACGGCCGGGTCTACGAGTCGCCCGAGCCGGTCTGGGACGTCACCCGGGTCGAGCGCGATCGCTGACCGTTTTTGACCCACTCGGGGTGGGCCGGTAGGCTGGGTGCTTGTTGTGCGTATTGGCTCGCTCTATCTCACGTGAGAGGTCGGTACGCCGGAGATACCAGGTCGACCACCCAGCGGCTCCCCTTGAATTGCGTCCAAGGCAGCCAGGCTGATGCGCTCGACCAGGTGCTCCTGTCAGGACTCACTCACTGAAAAGCAGAGGCTACGACCGTGCGTACGTACAGCCCCAAGCCCGGCGACGTCCAGCGTCAGTGGCACGTCATCGACGCGACCGACGTCGTGCTCGGCCGCCTGGCCTCCCAGGCCGCCAACCTCCTCCGGGGTAAGCACAAGGCGATCTACGCGCCGCACGTTGACACGGGTGACTTCGTCATCATCATCAACGCGGACAAGGTGCACCTGTCGGGTAACAAGAAGACCCAGAAGCTGGCGTACCGCCACAGCGGTTTCCCGGGCGGTCTCCGCTCGGTCCGCTACGACGACCTCCTGGCGAACAACCCGGAGAAGGCCGTCGAGAAGGCCATCAAGGGCATGGTCCCCAAGAACACCCTGGGCCGCCAGATGCTCTCGAAGCTGAAGGTCTACTCGGGCGACCAGCACCCGCACGCTGCCCAGCAGCCGGTGCCGTTCGAGATCACCCAGGTCGCGCAGTAACTCCGGCCACCTAGCCCCCCAACACTGAAAAGAGCTGAGGAACCCCGTGGCCGAGACCACTGAAACCCTTGAGGTCGACTTCGACGAGACCGTCGTCGAGGGCGAGTACACCTCCGAGGAGAGCTACACCTCCGAGTCGCTGGCCGGTCGCTTCGGCGAGGCCGTCCCCGGCGCCGGCCTTGGCCGTCGCAAGGAGGCGATCGCCCGCGTGCGCATCGTCCCCGGCACCGGCGTCTGGAAGATCAACGGCCGCACCCTGGAGAACTACTTCCCCAACAAGGTGCACCAGCAGACCGTGAACGAGCCCTTCAAGCTGCTGGAGCTCGACGGTCGCTACGACGTCGTCGCCCGCATCTCGGGTGGCGGCACCTCCGGTCAGGCCTACGCGCTGCGCCTCGGCGTTGCCCGTGCCCTGAACGAGGCCGACGTCGACAACAACCGCGCGGCCCTCAAGAAGGCCGGCTTCCTGATGCGTGACGCGCGTGCCGTCGAGCGCAAGAAGGCCGGTCTCAAGAAGGCCCGTAAGGCGCCGCAGTACAGCAAGCGCTAGTCGCGCCCGAGGGGTGTGTGCCGCCCTGGTGGTGCACACCCCTGGTTGCGCTCTCACGCCCCGGAGTACCCCGTGTACTCCGGGGCGTCGTGCTCCCCTGCCACGGTGCGGAGGCCGGGGTTCGATCGGATTTACTGCCGGATCACTGCCGGCAGCGGCGATGGAGGACGGGACTGTGGGACGACTCTTCGGTACGGACGGCGTACGCGGTGTCGCCAACGAAGGGCTGACGGCCGAGCTGGCGCTCGGACTGTCGGTCGCGGCGGCGCACGTACTCGGTGAGGCGGGGGCCTTCGACGGCCACCGGCCGGTCGCGGTGGTCGGCCGCGATCCCCGGGCCTCGGGCGAGTTCCTGGAGGCCGCGGTCATCGCCGGCCTGGCCAGCGCGGGCGTCGACGTACTGCGGGTCGGCGTGCTGCCCACCCCGGCGGTGGCGTACCTCACCGGCGCGCTCGGCGCCGACTTCGGCGTGATGCTCTCCGCGAGCCACAACGCCATGCCGGACAACGGCATCAAGTTCCTCGCCCGCGGCGGCCACAAGCTGGACGACCGCATCGAGGACGCCATCGAGACGCACTACCGGACGTACTCCGTCGGCAGCGACGAGTGGAAGCGCCCGACCGGCGCCGCCGTCGGCCGGGTCCGTGAGTACACCGAGGGCTTCGACAAGTACGTCGCCCACCTGATCGGCGTGCTGCCCAACCGCCTGGACGGCGTCCGGGTCGTCATCGACGGCGCCCACGGCGCGGCCGCCTACGTCGCCCCCGAGGCCTTCGCCCGGGCCGGCGCCGAGGTCGTCCACACCCTGGGGGCCGAGCCCACCGGCCTCAACATCAACGACGGCGTCGGCTCCACCCACCTGGACCGGCTGCGCGCCACCATGAAGGAGTACCGGGCCGACCTCGGCATCGCGCTCGACGGCGACGCCGACCGCTGCCTGGCCGCCGACGCGGACGGCAACGAGGTCGACGGCGACCAGATCATCGCGATCCTGGCCGTCGCCATGAAGGAGGCCGGCACGCTGCGGCGCAACACGGCCGTCGCCACCGTGATGTCCAACCTGGGCTTCAAGCTGGCGATGCAGCGCGAGGGCATCGAGCTGGTGGAGACCGCCGTCGGCGACCGCTACGTGCTGGAAGCGATGAAGGAGCACGGCTTCGCGCTGGGCGGCGAGCAGTCCGGCCACGTCATCCTGCTGGACCACGCCACCACCGGCGACGGCACCCTGACCGGCCTGATGCTGGGCGCCCGGCTGGCCGCCACCAAGCAGCCGCTGGCCGACCTCGCCTCCGTGATGACCCGGCTGCCGCAGCTGCTGATCAACGTCAAGGGCGTCGACAAGAGCCGGGTGAAGAGCAGCGAGGAGCTGGCGGCCGCGGTCGCCGAGGCGGAGGCCGAGCTGGGCTCCACCGGCCGGGTGCTGCTGCGCCCGTCCGGCACCGAGCCGCTGGTCCGGGTGATGGTCGAGGCCGCCGACCAGGTGCAGGCCAAGGCCGTCGCCGAGCGGCTGGCCGAGGCGGTCCGGACGCACCTGGGCTGACAGCCAGTCATGAGGAAGGCCCCCGCCGTTTCGTACGGTGGGGGCCTTCTCGGGTTGCCGGGGCGGGACTTCCGGGCCGTGCGGTTTTCGGGCCGTGAGATCCTCGGCCGTGGGGGCTGCCGTCAGAGCTTGCGCAGCAGGGCGCGGCGGACCTTGTGGTCCTGGCCCTTCTGCAGGATCAGGGTGGCGCGGCCGCGGGTCGGCAGCACGTTCTCCAGCAGGTTGGGCTTGTTGATGGTGCGCCAGACCTGCCGTCCGTACTCCATCGCCTCCTCCTCCGGCACCTCGGTGAAGCGGCGGAAGTAGGAGTTCGGGTCCTGGAAGGCGGTGTCCCGCAGCTTCTTGAAGCGGGAGAGGTACCAGCTCTCGATGTCGTCGGTGCGGGCATCGACGTAGATCGAGAAGTCGAAGTAGTCGGCCACCGCGAGCCTCGTCCGGCCGTCGGTGCCGGGCAGGGCCGGCTGAAGGACGTTCAGGCCCTCGACGATCAGGATGTCCGGGCGCTCCACGGTGAGCCGCTCGCCCTGCACGATGTCGTACACCAGGTGTGAGTAGACCGGGGCGGTCACCCGCTCCTTGCCGGCCTTCACGTCCGCCACGAAGCGCATCAGCGCGCGCCGGTCGTACGACTCGGGGAACCCCTTGCGCGCCATCAGGCCGCGCCGGCGCAGCTCGGCGTTGGGCAGCAGGAAGCCGTCGGTGGTGACCAGCTCGACCCGGGGGTGCTCGGGCCAGCGGGCCAGCAGCGCCTGGAGCAGACGGGCGGTGGTGGACTTGCCGACGGCGACCGACCCGGCCACGCCGATGATGAACGGGGTGCGGGTGCGCTCGGTGTCCGGGGTGTCCAGGAAGGTGCCCACCGCGCCGCGCAGCTCGTGCGTGGCGTGGATGTAGAGGTTCAGCAGCCTGGACAACGGCAGATAGACGTCGCGGACCTCGTCCAGGTCGAGGGCGGTGCCCAGACCGCGCAGCCGTTCCACCTCCTCGGCGGTCAGCGGCAGCGGCGTACGCTCGCGCAGCGCGCTCCACTCGGCCCGGCTGAGGTCCACGTAGGGGGACGGGGACGGGCCGGGCGTGGCGGCGCCCCGCGTACAGAGTTCGGTCAGCACATGCTCCATTGTGGGCCGTAGCGGCGTTCACGGTGGCTGTGGTGTCGGTCACGCGCACGGGGTGAAGCGTGCGAAAAGGGCATCCTGGCCGCCCTTATGCTGGCACGCATGTGCGGAATCGTTGGATACGTGGGCGCTCAGCCCGCTCTTGATGTAGTAATCGCAGGCCTGCAGCGACTGGAGTACCGGGGCTACGACTCGGCCGGTGTCGCGGTGCAGGTGCAGGGCTCCGACGGGCAGTGGAGCCTGGCCACCGACAAGCGGGCCGGCAAGCTCGCCAACCTGGAGAAGTCGCTCGCCGAGACCCCTCTTCCCGGCGGCACCACCGGCATCGGCCACACCCGCTGGGCCACCCACGGCGGCCCGACGGACGCCAATGCCCACCCCCACCTGGACGACGCCGCCCGGGTCGCCGTGGTGCACAACGGCATCATCGAGAACTTCGCCCAGCTGCGGGCGGAGCTGGCCGAGCGCGGCCACACGCTGCGCTCGGAGACCGACACCGAGGTCGTCGCGCACCTGCTGGGCGAGGTGTACGAGGGCGACCTGGCCGAGGCCATGCGGGTGGTCTGCCGCCGTCTGGACGGCGCCTTCACCCTCGTCGCGGTGCACGCCGACGCGCCGGACGTGGTGGTCGGCGCCCGCCGCAACTCGCCGCTGGTGGTCGGACGCGGCGAGGGCGAGAACTTCCTCGCCTCCGACGTCGCCGCGTTCATCGCGCACACCCGCGAGGCGATCGAGCTCGGCCAGGACCAGGTCGTCGAGCTGCGCCGCGAGGGCGTCACCGTGACCAACTTCGACGGCACCCCGGCCGACGTCCGCGAGTACCACGTGGACTGGGACGCCTCGGCCGCCGAGAAGGGCGGCTACGACTACTTCATGCTCAAGGAGATCGCCGAGCAGCCGAAGGCCGTCGCCGACACCCTGCTCGGCCGGATCGGCACCGACGGCCGGCTCACCCTGGACGAGCTGCGGATCTCCGACGCCGACCTGCGCTCGGTCGACAAGGTCGTCATCGTCGCCTGCGGCACCGCGTTCCACGCCGGCATGATCGCCAAGTACGCGATCGAGCACTGGACCCGCATCCCCTGCGAGGTCGAGGTCGCCTCCGAGTTCCGTTACCGCGACCCGATCATGGGCCCGGGCACGCTGGTCATCGCGATCTCGCAGTCCGGCGAGACCATGGACACCCTGATGGCGCTGCGGCACGCGCGCGAGCAGGGCGCCAAGGTGCTGGCGATCTGCAACACCAACGGCTCCACCATCCCGCGCGAGTCGGACGCGGTGCTGTACACGCACGCCGGGCCCGAGGTCGCCGTCGCCTCCACCAAGGCGTTCCTGACCCAGCTGGTCGCCTGCTACCTGGTCGCCCTCTACCTGGGCCAGGTGCGCGGCACCAAGTGGGGCGACGAGATCTTCACCATCATCCGCGAGCTCGGCGACGCGCCGAAGCAGGTCGAGCAGGTGCTGGAGACCATGGAGCCGGTGCGCGAGCTGGCCCGCTCCCTGGCGGACGCCAAGTCGGTGCTGTTCCTGGGCCGGCACGTCGGCTTCCCGGTCGCGCTGGAGGGTGCGCTCAAGCTCAAGGAGCTGGCGTACATGCACGCCGAGGGCTTCGCGGCGGGCGAGCTCAAGCACGGGCCGATCGCGCTGATCGAGGAGGGGCTGCCGGTCGTGGTGGTCGTGCCCTCGCCGCGCGGGCGCTCGATCCTGCACGACAAGATCGTCTCCAACATCCAGGAGATCCGGGCCCGCGGCGCCCGCACGATCGTCATCGCGGAGGAGGGCGACGAGGCGGTCGTCCCGTACGCGGACCACCTGATCCGCATCCCGGCGACGCCCACGCTGCTCCAGCCGCTGGTCTCCACCGTGCCGCTGCAGGTCTTCGCCTGCGAGCTGGCCACGGCCAAGGGCCACGAGGTCGACCAGCCGCGCAACCTGGCGAAGTCGGTCACGGTCGAGTAGTACCCGGCCCGGTGCCCCTGCGGTGGCTGCGGCCTACCGCAGGGGCGCCGTGTCGAGCGTGAAGGAGAACGGGGCGGGGAGGTCGATGAGCTTGCCGAAGTCGACCTGGGTGAGGGCGGTGTAGTCGCCGTCCTTCGGTTCGGTGAACAGTGTCACCTTGCTCTCGCTGCGGTCGACCAGGAGGTAGCAGGGGACACCGGCGGCGGCGTAGCCCAGCCGCTTGACCTCGCGGTCCTTGACGGGACTGGTCGACGTGACTTCCAGGACGAGCACGATGCCGATCGTGGACGACCACGAGTCCTGGGCACGGAAATGGCCCACAGGAGCAACAGTGGCGTCCGGGATGAACCGCCCCTTCGGCGTGATCAGCCCCTTGCCCCCGCTGACGTAGAGTTCCTCGGCCGCCTGCCGCGCAACGGCGCGGCCGAACCTGGCCACCGCATCCTCGTGGTCACCGTCCGGCGGTGGGGTCACGATGATCTCCCCTTCGATCAGTTCAGCCTTGAAGCCCGGCGGCGTGTCCAGCTCCAGGAATGCCTGGAGGATGCCGTCCTGGTCCGGGGGGCCCTCGACTGCTGGCATGGCGACCATGGCCCTTCTCCCTCCTGCTGGTCCTTGCGCGTGCCAACCCTTGCGGGCGAGACGGTGGGCGTACGGACCGACACCGGTGGGGGATCGAAGTGGTTGTCCCTCGAAAGTGTCCCGCAAAGCCGGAGGAGCAGCAGGTGATCATCGGAGTCGGGATCGACGTGGCCGCCATCGACCGGTTCGAGGCCGCACTGGAGCGCACGCCGGGGATGGCGGAGCGGCTGTTCACGCCGGGCGAGCTGCGTTTGCCGTCGGGGGAGCGGCGGGGGGTGGCCTCGCTGGCGGCGCGGTTCGCGGCGAAGGAGGCGCTCGCCAAGGCGCTCGGCGCGCCGGGCGGGCTGCACTGGACGGACGCCGAGGTGGTGAGCGCCGACTCGGGCCGGCCGGAGCTGCGGGTGCGGGGGACGGTGGCCGCGCGGGCGGCCGAACTGGGCGTCGGGTCGTGGCACGTGTCGCTCAGCCATGACGCGGGCGTAGCGTCGGCGGTAGTCATCGCCGAGGGTTAGGGCTTTTGCATGCGCCGCGCTCACCGTGTCGAACAGGTCCGGGCCGCCGAGGCCGAACTGATGGCCCGCCTGCCCGAGGGGACCCTGATGCAGCGGGCCGCCGCCGGCCTCGCCGCCACCTGCGCCCGGCTGCTGACGCGCCGTCGCGGCCGGGTCTACGGCAGCCGGGTGGTGGTGCTCGCGGGCAGCGGCGACAACGGTGGTGACGCGCTGTACGCCGGCGCCGCGCTGGCCCGGCGCGGGGCCCGGGTGACGGCGGTGCTGCTCGCGCCCTCCCGTGCCCACGCCGGTGGTCTCGCCGCGCTGCGGGCCGCGCGCGGCCGGGTGGTGCTGGAGCAGGAAGTCGGCCTGGCCGACTTCTCGTGCGCGGACCTGGTGCTGGACGGCATCGTCGGCATCGGCGGGCGCGGCGGGCTGCGCCCGGAGGCGGAGCCGTACGCGCAGGCGCGGCGGCGCGGCGTGGTGGTGGCCGTGGACGTGCCCAGCGGGGTGGACGCCGACACCGGCGAGGTGGCGGGCGTGGCGCTGCGGGCGGATGTCACGGTCTGCTTCGGGACGTACAAGCCGGGGCTCCTGATCGACCCGGGCGCCGCGTACGCGGGCGCGGTGCAGCTGGTGGGGATCGGGCTGGACCTGCCGCCGGCCGGGGTGGAGGCCTTGCAGCACGCCGAGGTCGGGGCGCTGCTGCCGGTGCCGGGGGCGGAGAGTGACAAGTACCGGCGCGGCGTCGTCGGGGTCGCGGCCGGTTCGGCGACGTATCCGGGGGCGGCGCTGCTCGCGGTCGCCGGAGCGCTGCACGGCGGCGCGGGCGCGGTGCGGTATGTCGGGACGGCGGCCGAGGAGGTGGTCCGGCGGTTCCCGGAGGCGCTGGTCACCGAGGGCGGACCGGCCGGCGCCGGGCGGGTGCAGGCCTGGGTGGTCGGCCCGGGTGGCGGTGAGGGCGCACGGCAGGCGCTCGCGGAGGCGCTGGCGAGCGACGTGCCGGTGCTGGTGGACGCGGACGGCCTGACCGAGCTGGGCCGGCTCGGCCCGGGAGCGCTCGCGGGGCGGACGGCGCCCACGCTGCTCACCCCGCACACCGGCGAGGCGGCGCGGCTGCTGGCCGGGGCGGACGGCACCGCCCCGCCGGCCGCCGACGAGCTGGCGGCCGCCCGGCTGGCGACCGCCCGCCGGCTCGCCACGGCGTACCGGGCGACGGTGCTGCTGAAGGGCTCCACCACGGTGGTCGCAGACCCGGGTGGCCCGGTGCGGGTCAACCCGACCGGTACGCCCTGGCTGGCCACCGCCGGCAGCGGGGACGTCCTGGCCGGCCTGGCCGGCTCCCTGCTCGCGGCCGGCCTGCCGGTCCTGGACGCCGCCTCGGTGGCCGCCTACCTGCACGGTCTCGCGGGCCGGCACGCGGCGGGCGCCCCGGGGGCTCCGGTCACGGCGCTGCAGGTGGCCGCGGCGCTCCCGGTGGTCTGGCGCGACGTGCGGGCCTCGGCAGGGAGCGTGGGCGAGTGGGAGACCGAATAGGCCGACCGGTCTACATAGTCGCGGGGCGGGTCGGGGTGGAGTGGGCGCCCGGAGCGTCGGGAGACTGAATGGACTGACCGGTCTACATAGTTTCGAGGCGGGTCGGACGCCGGGACGCTGGGAGGTCGAATAGACCGACCGGTCTACATAGTTTCGGGCCGGGGCGGGCGCCGGGATGGCAGCCATGGAGTGGGACGCCGGCGGGGCCGACTTCCCACTCCGGTAGCCGGTGCAACCAGCGGCGCTTCGTGGGCGTCGGGAACAGCGGGGAGGGGTGTGGGGGCCGCCGCGCCGACGGGCCGTTCGGCGAGGACTCCGGGACGTCTGGGAGACTGACCCTGATGACAACTGCGAAGACGACCGGCACGGCCACCCTCACCGACGGCGTACGGGCCGAGGCGACCATTGATCTGGCCGCCCTGCGCGGCAACCTGGCCGCGCTGCGCGAGCGCGTGGGCGGGTCCACGGTGATGGCCACGGTCAAGGCGGACGCCTATGGCCACGGCGCGGTCCGGTGTGCCCGCGAGGCGGTCGCCGCAGGGATCGGCTGGCTCGGCACGGCGCTCCCGCAGGAGGCGCTGGCGCTGCGCGCCGCCGGCATCCGCCCCGACCAGGCCCGCGTCCTCTGCTGGCTCTGGACGCCCGGAGGCCCCTGGCGCGAGGCGCTGCTCGCCGACGTCGACATCTCGGTGTCGGGGCAGTGGGCGCTGGACGAGCTGCTGGCCGCCGTCCGCGCGACCGGCATCCCGGCCCGGGTGCACCTGAAGGCCGACACCGGCCTCGGCCGCAACGGCTGCCAGCCGCACGACTGGACCGAGCTGGTCGCCGCTGCCCGGCGCGCCGAGACGGAGGGCCTGCTCACCGTGGTCGGCATCTGGTCGCACTTCGCGGCCGCCGACGAGCCCGGCCACCCCTCCATCCAGGCCCAGCTGGACTCCTACCGCGACGCCCTGGCCCATGCCGAGGCGGCCGGGCTGCGCCCCGAGGTCCGGCATCTCGCCAACTCGCCGGCCACTCTGCTGCTCCCGCAGTCGCACTACGACATGGTGCGCACCGGCCTGGCGATGTACGGGCTGTCGCCCGTCCCGGAGGTCGGCTCGCCCGCGGACTTCGGGCTGCGCCCGGTGATGGCGCTGACCGCCCGGCTGGCACTGGTCAAGCAGGTCCCCGGCGGACACGGGGTCAGCTACGGCCACCACTACACCACCCCGGGGCCGACCACTCTCGGCCTCGTCCCGGTCGGTTACGCCGACGGCATCCCCCGGCACGCCAGTGGCACCGGGCCGGTGCAGATCGCGGGCAAGTGGCGGACGGTGGCGGGCCGGGTCGCGATGGACCAGTTCGTCGTCGACCTCGGCGGGGACACCCCCGCGATCGGCGACGAGGTGCTGCTGTTCGGCAACGGCGACCAAGGCGAGCCGACCGCCGAGGACTGGGGCCGCGCCTGCGGGACGATCTCGTACGAGATCGTGACCCGGATCGGCGCCCGGGTGCCGCGCCGCTACCTCGGTGGCATCGCCCCGGACCCGCTCGCCGCAGACCCGCTCGGCGCAGACCGGCTCGCCGCGGAGCCGCTCACCCAGGACCGGCTCGCCGTGGACCCGCTCGCCCGGAGCCCGTTCGGCCACGGCCCGCTCGGCCGGGAACAGCTCGCCGAGGGTCCGCGCGCATGAGCGAGGAGGCCGGGTCCGGGCCGGTGGCGGCGGTGGCCAAGGCCGCGGGCGCGGCGTCCGGGGTGAGCCGGGCCGGCCTGATCGGCATCTCGGTCGGTGTGGTCGCGGCCGGCGCGGCCGCCGGTGTGGCGATCGAGCGGCTGACGGTCGGCCGGGCGACCCGCCGCCGGGCCCGTGCCGAACTGGACGCCAACGCCCCGTACGGCTCGCTGCGCGGACGCCCCCGCACGGTGACCGCCGCCGACGGCACCGAGCTGTACGTCGAGGTGGACGGCACCGGCTGGCCCGAGCCCGTCCGGCTGCGCCCCGCGCTCATGGGGCCGGAGACGGACGCGGACACGGCGGGGTCGGAGTCGAGGCAGGCCGACGACGACGCAGGCAGCACGCCGGTCCGGCGAGGTCGGCTCACCCGCCGGCGCGCGGACGCCCCGGACACCACCGCGAGCAGCAACGGCAACGGCAACGGCAACCCCGATGGTCCGGTGGACCGCACCGGACTGCCGGGGCTGCTCGGCGGCTCCGGCGCGCTTGTCCGGGCCGGCCGCCGATCCGGCCTGGTGGCTGCCGCTGCCGCTGTCGCCGCCCCTGACTCCGCCGGCTCCCCCGAGGCCGAGCCGCTGACCGTGGTCTTCTGCCACGGCTACTGCCTCAACCAGGACAGCTGGCACTTCCAGCGTGCCGCCCTCCGCGAGGGCATGCGCCTGGTCTTCTGGGACCAGCGCAGCCACGGCCGCTCCGAGCGGTCCCGCTCGTACCTGGCCGGCGAACCCGCGAGCATCGACCAGCTGGGCGGGGACCTCAAGGCCGTGATCGACGCCGTCGCACCGGCCGGGCCGCTGGTCCTGGTCGGCCACTCGATGGGTGGCATGACGGTGATGGCACTGGCCGACCAGCACCCGGAGCTGTTCCGGGAGCGGGTCGCCGGGGTCGCGCTCATCGGCACCCTGGCGGGGGACTGGGACGCCGTCACCCTCGGCCTGCCGGCGGTCGGGGCCAAGCTCTTCAAGAAGGTCGCGCCGGGCGTGATGAAGCTGCTCGGCCGCCAGGTCGAGCTGGTGGAGGCGACCCGCCGACTGGGCGCGGACGTCAGTGCCGTCTTCTACCGGAAGTTCTCGTTCGGCGGGAAGGACGTCGACCCGGGCGTGGTCCGGTTCGCCGAGCAGCTGCTGGACGCCACCCCGATCGACGTGGTGGCCGAGTTCTACCCGGTCTTCGGCGCGCACGAGAAGTCCGCCGCGCTGGCGGCCCTGCGCGGCATCCCCACCCTGGTGCTGGCCGGCACCAAGGACCTGCTGACCCCGCCCGGCCACAGCGAGGCGATGGCCGAGCAGCTGCCCGGCGCCGAACTGGTCCTGGTCGAGGACGCCGGCCACCTGGTGATGCTGGAGCGCCCCGACCTGGTCGACCAGCGCCTGGCCGCCCTGCTCAAGCAGGCGGTCGACTTCCGGCGGGCGGCCCCGCTGCCGCCCTCGGTCTGCGAACTGGCCTGAGCGCCGCCGTGCGGGTGGCCCCGCGACCGTCCGGCGGGGAGCGGAAGCAGGGCGGCGGCTATCCCCGCGCTTCCCGAGAAGGGTCTGTCCGGGATCCGGCGGCCCGGGGCATGCAGGCGGCCACCCGAGGGCGGACCGGGGCGGACCGGGCCCGGAGCGCGGGCGGGCGGGGATGTGGCACCGTAGCGGGGGCGCCCGGCGGTCGGTGCGCCGCCGTACGGAACGCACCGAAGGGCTTGATTCGCGCATGGGCTCGCACACCCTCACCGTCGCCACCCCCGAGCGGATGGGCCGGCTCGGCCGGGAGCTGGCCGCGCTGCTGCGGCCGGGAGACCTCGTGCTGCTCTCCGGCGAGCTGGGGGCGGGGAAGACCACGCTGACCCGGGGCCTGGGGGAGGGGCTGCAGGTGCGCGGGGCGGTCACCTCGCCGACGTTCGTGATCGCGCGGGTGCACCCGTCGCTGGTGGGCGGGCCGTCGCTGGTGCATGTGGACGCGTACCGGCTGGGCGGGGACCTGGACGAGATGGAGGACCTCGACCTGGACGTCTCGCTGCCGGAGTCGGTGGTGGTCGTCGAGTGGGGCGAGGGCAAGGTCGAGCGGCTGTCCGAGGACCGGCTGGAGGTCCGGATCGAGCGCGCCATCGGCGACACGGCGGACCAGGACGACCTGGACCCGCGCCGGGTGGTGCTGACCGGGATCGGCCCGCGTTGGGCGGGCGTGGAGCTGGCGAAGCTCGCCTGAGCCGCCCCGGCCGGACGTGCCCGGGCTCCCCTGCCGCCGACTGTTACCGACAGGCTGTCGGCAAAGTGTTGCGGGCGGGGGACCGGGCGTGATGGGATAGGTGCTGCGGTTAGGTCTGCCTAACTAGGGAGGCGCCATGTCGAGCCCCACCCCCGCCCCGGAGCGCGCGCCGCGCGGTACCGGGGCCGGAGAGCCCGCCCGCAGCGTTCAGGGCGCGCCGATGCGAGCCCTGCTGGCCGCGTGTGCGGCCGCGGAGGCGGTCTCCACCCCGCCGGAGCGCCACGAGAGTGCCGAGGCGGCCGAGGCGGCATCGGAGACGGCCGGGCCGGCGGTCGGCGCCCCGCGCGCCGCCTGAACCCCTCCCGCGAGCCCGGCGAGCCCCACGGCGGGCCGCGCCGGTCAGGCGATCACGATCACCTTGGTGCCGTTCGACGCGAAGTCCCAGAGCAGCTGACCCTCCGGCCGCCCGCTGCGGATACCGCCGGTCTTGGCCTTCGGGTCGGTGGTGGGGGTGGCGCCGTCCACGGCCGCGCTGAAGCCGAACACCACGCCGTTCTGCTGGGCGAAGCGCACCACGTGCTCGATCTGCCGTCCGTCCGTCCCGGTGGCGGTGGGCGTCCGGCTGTACACCGGGTAGCTGCCGGGGGTCGGCTCCACCGAGCCCGGGGTGACTGCGAAGGCGGCCAGCACCTGCGGGTTCTTCTTGGGGTCGACCAGCCAGACGTAGTGGCTGCCGACCGAGTAGACGACCCGCAGCCCGGTGCCCGAGGTGGCGGGCAGTGTCGGGACGGTCGGGGTGGCCGAAGCGGTCGGGGTGGCCGAGGCGGCCGGTCCGCTCGACGACGTGGACGCGGCGGCGCTCGGGCGGGTGGCGCCCGCGCGGTCCTGCGCGCCGTTGGCCTGGAAGGCCAGCAGGCTCACCACCGCCAGGGCCCCCAGGGTCAGCCCCGTGACCACCACTCCAGGACCCATCTTCGCCACGTGTGCTCCCACCGCCGTCCCAAAACCCGTCGGCCCCATCGTGCCAGGTCCGTCCGCCCGGACCCGCACCCCGTAGGACGTGTGTTCCGAACCCGGACGTCTTGTCGATCGGGCGGAGCAGGAACGGGCGGAGCAAGACCGGCGGCCGTCCTCCGCCCCGACCGGTCTAACCTTGACCCGTGCTGCTGCTCGCGTTCGACACCGCTACCCCCGCCGTCACCGCCGCCGTCCATGACGGCACGGCCGTCCTCGCCGAGACCGACCAGGTCGACGCCAGGCGCCACGGCGAACTGCTCCTCCCCGCCATCGACCGGGTGCTGCGGACGGCCGGCGTCGACAAGCACCGGCTGACCGGCATCGCCGTGGGCGTCGGCCCGGGCCCGTACACGGGCCTGCGGGTCGGCCTGGTCACCGCCGCCGCGCTCGGCCACGCGCTCGGCGTGCCGGTGCACGGCGTCTGCACCCTGGACGCGATCGCCCACCGGGCGCGCGCCGAGGGCCTGGCCGGCGAACCGTTCACGGTGGCCACCGACGCGCGCCGCAAGGAGGTCTACTGGGCCTCGTACGACGCCGACGGCCGCCGTACCGAGGGCCCCGCGGTGGACCGCCCGGCCGAGCTGACGCCGCAGCCGCGCGCGGTCGGCGCCGGCGCGCTGCTCTACCCGGACGCCTTCCCCGGCGCGCACGGGCCGGAGCACGTCTCGGCCGGCGCGCTGGCCGACTTCGCCGCCGCCGAGCTGGCCGCGGGCCGCGAGCTGCTGCCCAACGTGCCGCTCTACCTGCGCCGCCCGGACGCCCAGGTGCCGGCCGGCTACAAGGCGGTGCTCCCGGCGTGACCGGCCTGACCGGCCCGAGCAGCCTGACCGGCCTGAGCAGTGCCACCGGCCCGAGCAGTGCCACCAGCCCCGGCGACAGGGCCGCCGCCGCCCCCGCCACCCTGCGCCCGATGCGCTGGTGGGACATCGCCCCGGTGATGGAGCTGGAGCTGGAGCTCTTCCCGGAGGACGCCTGGTCCACCGGGATGTACTGGTCCGAGCTGGCCGAGGCCCACCCCGGCGGCACCCGCCACTACACCGTCGCCACCACCCCCGACGGCGCGATCGCCGGTTACGCCGGGCTGATGGTGGTGGCCGGCGAGGGCGACGTGCAGACCATCGCCGTCGACCACCGTCACCAGGGCTCCGGCCTCGGCGCGGCGCTGCTCACCGACCTGATCCGGGAGGCCGCCCGGCGCGGCTGCGCGGAGCTGCTGCTGGAGGTGCGGGTGGACAACCCGCGCGCCCAGCGGCTGTACGAGCGGTTCGGCTTCGAACCGGTCGGCATCCGGCGCGGCTACTACCAGCCGGCCAACGTCGACGCGCTGGTGATGCGCCTCGACCACCCAAGCATCGAACCGAAGGACCTGAAGGAAACCCGCCATGGCTGACGAACCGCTCGTCCTCGGCATCGAGACCTCCTGCGACGAGACCGGCGTCGGCATCGTGCGAGGCACCACCCTGCTCGCCGACGCGGTCGCCTCCAGCGTCAACGACCACGCCCGCTTCGGCGGCGTGGTGCCGGAGATCGCCAGCCGCGCGCACCTGGAGGCGATGGTCCCGACCATCCAGCGCGCCCTCGACACCGCCGGAATCAAGGCGAGCGACCTGGACGGCATCGCCGTCACCGCCGGCCCCGGCCTCGCGGGCGCGCTGCTGGTCGGCGTCAGCGCGGCCAAGGCGTACGCCTGGGCGCTGGACAAGCCGCTGTACGGGGTCAACCACCTCGCCTCGCACATCTGCGTGGACCAGCTGGAGCACGGCCGGCTGCCCTCGCCGACGATGGCCCTGCTGGTCTCCGGCGGGCACTCCTCGCTGCTGCTCAGCGAGGACATCACCAGTGACGTCCGCCCGCTCGGTGCGACCATCGACGACGCGGCCGGCGAGGCCTTCGACAAGGTGGCCCGGGTGCTGGGGCTGGGCTTCCCCGGCGGCCCGGTGGTCGACCGCACCGCCCGCGAGGGCGACCGGAAGGCGATCGCCTTCCCGCGCGGTCTGACCGGCCCGAAGGACCCGGAGTTCGACTTCTCCTTCTCCGGCCTGAAGACCGCCGTCGCCCGCTGGGTGGAGGCCAAGCGCCGGGCCGGCGAGGAGGTGCCGATCGCCGACGTGGCGGCGTCCTTCCAGGAGGCGGTCACCGACGTGCTGACCCGCAAGGCGGTCAAGGCCTGCCGAGACAACGGCGTCGACCACCTGATGATCGGCGGCGGGGTCGCGGCCAACTCGCGGCTGCGCGAGATGGCCCAGCAGCGCTGCGACAAGGCCGGCATCCGGCTGCGGGTGCCGCGTCCGGGCCTGTGCACCGACAACGGCGCGATGGTCGCCGCGCTGGGTTCCGAGATGGTCTGGCGCGACCGCGCGCCGTCCTCCTTCGACCTCTCGGCCGACTCCTCACTGCCGGTCACCGAGGTCCACGTGCCGGCCGTGCCGACCGGTCACGGGGACGTCCACGGGCAGGCGTACGAGGCGTTGGGCGGGGAGAGGTGACCACCACCGCCGCCATGTGGGAGGCCCGCGCCGCCGACGGGCGCGGCGCCGAGCTGGCCGCCTGGGTGCGGGAGGCCGCGCTGCCCGCGCTGCGCGGCTCGGCCGGCCTGGTCCGTACCGAGCTGTTCGGCGCGCCGGGCGACCGCGTGCTGCTCATCACCTGGTGGACGGGGGAGCCGGTGCCGGTGGCCGAGCCGCCCGCCGCACTGGTCGGCCGCCCGGTGCACTGCTGGTCCTTCGTCAGCGAGCATGTGGAGTAGCCGCTCGTAAGCCTGTCCGGGAACCGAACACCCGACCGCTACCGTGCATAGCTGAGAGACAGCTGGACGGGACCGGGGAGCGCGGCGCGGTGAAGAGGTACGGGCGGGGCAGGACGAGGACGTACGCGGTGGGGGCGCTGGCCCTGCTGGCCGCCGCCACCGGGTGCGGCAGCAGCGGCGGGTCCGGCAAGGCGGCCATGGTCGCCACCCCGCCCCCGACGGCCGCCCAGTCCGCCGGAACGCCCTCGCCCGCCGGCCAGGCCCCCGCCGCCGCGCCCGCCGCGGCACCCGCCGCCGGGGACGCGGCAGCCTGGGCGAAGTGGAACCTCAAGCCGCTGCCGCCGGCGCCGGCGGCGCCCGCCGACAAGCCGGTCAAGCTCCAACGGACCGGTCCCGTACCGGTGTTCAGCGAGGTGAAGACCACCGACAAGGTCGTCTTCATCACCATCGACGACGGCGCCGAGAAGGACCCGAAGTTCGTCGAGATGCTGACCGACCTCAAGGTGCCGGTCTCGATGTTCCTGACCCGGGACATCGTCAAGGACAACTACGGCTACTTCAAACCGCTCCAGGCGCTCGGCAACCACATCCACAACCACACCGTGGACCACGCCCAGATGAGCAAGGTCCCGCCGGAGAAGCAGAAGTCCGAGATCTGCGACGCGCAGTCCGCGCTCACCCAGCAGTACGGCACCGCGCCGCTGCTGTTCCGCCCGCCGTACGGGGACGGTGCCGACACCCCGGCGCTGAACACCTCGGTGCAGCAGTGCGGGCCGCGGGCGATCGTGCTCTGGCGCGAGTCGATGCAGATCCACGACATGCAGTACCAGGCCGCCGACAAGAAGCTGAAGCCCGGCGACATCGTCCTCGCCCACTTCCGCGGCCCGAAGGACCTCAAGGGCGAGACGATGACGCAGATGTTCGGGGAGATGCTGGCCCGCATCCAGGAACAGGGCTTCGCGGTGGCCCGGCTGGAGGACTACATCCAGGCGCCCGCCACCTGAGCGGGCACTACGGGAACGTGACCGGCTGACCGAGCATCATCAGCGGGCCGTGGTCGGTACGGCTGAGGATCACCGTGACGGAGTTCGGGCCGCTCGGCTTCAGCTGGCGGCGCAAGTCCTCCGGGGTGATCGCCATCCCACGCTTCTTGATCACCACCGTGCCGACGGCCCGCTCGCGCAGCAGTGCCTTCAGCTTCTTGATGTGGAACGGCAGTACGTCGGTGAGCTCGAAGGCGTGCGCGTACGGGGTGGCGACCAGCTCGTCCGAGGTGAGGTAGGCGATCTTCGGGTCGATCAGCCGGCCGTTCACCTGCCCGGCCACCTCGGCGACCAGGTGGGCGCGGATCACCGCGCCGTCCGGCTCGTACAGGTAGCGGCCGACCGGGCCGGCCGGCGGATCGGGCAGGTCGCCGCCGGCGAGGCTGGCCTGCCGGGGGAGCAGGGTGGCCCGGTGCGGGCGCTCGGCCCTGGTGCCGAACCAGAGCACCGCCTCCTTGACGTCGCCGTGGTCGGAGACCCACTCGGCCTCGGCGTCGGCGGGGACGGCCTCGTGGGGGATGCCGGGGGCCACCTTCAGCGCGCCGATCGGGGTGCGCCGACCGGCCTCGATCGCCCAGGAGAGCGGCGGGGCGTACGCCTCGGGGTCGAACACCCGGCCGCGTGAGGTGCGGCGGGCCGGGTCGGTGAAGACCGCGTCGAAGCCCGTGACGTCGACCTCCGTGACGTCCGCGCAGCGCACCTCGACCAGGCCGTCCAGGCCCAGCGCGGCGGCGTTGGCGGCGGTGGCGGCGCAGGCCGCCGGGTCCTTGTCGACCGCGAGCACCTCGATCCCCGCCCGGGCCAGCGCCAGCACGTCCCCGCCGATCCCGCAGCAGAGGTCGGCCAGCCGGCGCACCCCCAGCTCGGCGAAGCGCCGCGCCCGCCACTCGGCGACGCTGCGCCGGGTGGACTGCTCGACCCCGTTGGGCGTGAAGTACATCAGGTCGGCGTCCTCGCCGAACTTGGCCCGGGCCCGCTGCCGCAGCCGCGCCTGCCCGAACGCGGCCGACACCAGTCCGGCCGGGTGCTCCCGCCGCAGCCGGGTGGCCAGCGCCAGTTCCTCCTCGGGCGCGAACTCGCGCAGCTCGGCGAGCAGGGCTTGGCCCTCGGGGGTCAGCAGGGGCTGCAGGTTCTCGGTCTCCACACGGTCATTCTCGCCGGTCACCCGCCGGGGAAGCCCGCGAAGGCCCGGACCAGTGGCGGGAACGGCGCCGGCCCGGCATCGCACATGAGTACGGCTGCTCATCGCGTCGGCGAAGCGGACGGGCGCGCCGTTGGCACTCTGGTTGACTGAGTGCTAACCGCGGCCTATGGTCGTCCTTGGCACTCTCCACCAGGAGAGTGCTAACGCGAAGAAGCGTGTCTGACCCCCGCGACGGCAGGCCCGCAGGTTCGCCACTACCCGTTAGACAACCCCGTAATCTCCGAAGGGGAGCTCGGACGTGACCACCAGCAGCAAGGTTGCCATCAAGCCGCTCGAGGACCGCATCGTGGTCCAGCCGCTCGACGCCGAGACCACCACGGCCTCCGGCCTGGTTATCCCGGACACCGCCAAGGAGAAGCCCCAGGAGGGCGTCGTCCTGGCTGTCGGCCCGGGCCGCTTCGAGGACGGCCAGCGTCTGCCGCTCGACGTCGCCGTCGGTGACATCGTCCTGTACTCGAAGTACGGCGGCACCGAGGTGAAGTACCAGGGCGAGGAGTACCTCGTCCTCTCGGCGCGCGACGTTCTCGCCATCATCGAGAAGTAAGCAGCACCGAGAAGTCAGTCGTTCCAGCCCGCCCCGGATCCGTGTCCCAGTGACAGGGGCCCGGGGCGTGGTTGTTGGTTCACGTAGTCCGGCGGCCGGTGTGCCGGCCGCAGCCCCGAGGGAATAGGGAACATGGCGAAGATCCTGCAGTTCGACGAGGACGCCCGCCGCTCGCTGGAGCGCGGTGTCAACAAGCTGGCCGACACCGTCAAGGTGACCATCGGTCCCAAGGGCCGCAACGTCGTCATCGACAAGAAGTTCGGCGCCCCGACCATCACCAACGACGGTGTCACCATCGCGCGTGAGGTCGAGCTGGACGACCCGTACGAGAACCTTGGCGCGCAGCTCGTCAAGGAGGTCGCCACCAAGACCAACGACGTCGCGGGCGACGGCACCACCACCGCCACCGTGCTGGCCCAGGCCCTGGTCAACGAGGGTCTGCGCAACGTCGCCGCCGGTGCCGGCCCGGCCGCTCTGAAGAAGGGCATCGACAAGGCCGTCGCCGCCGTCTCCGAGCACCTGCTGTCCATCGCCCGCGAGATCGAGGGCAAGGACGACGTCGCCGCCGTCGCGTCCCTCTCCGCGCAGGACACCCAGGTCGGCGAGCTGATCGCCGAGGCGATCGACAAGGTCGGCAAGGACGGTGTCATCACCGTCGAGGAGTCCAACACCTTCGGCGTGGAGCTGGACTTCACCGAGGGCATGCAGTTCGACAAGGGCTACCTGTCGCCGTACTTCGTCACCGACGCGGAGCGTCAGGAGGCGGTCCTTGAGGACCCGTACATCCTGATCAACCAGGGCAAGATCTCCTCCATCCAGGAGCTGCTGCCGCTGCTGGAGAAGATCCTGCAGGGCGGTGCCTCGAAGCCGCTGCTGATCATCGCCGAGGACGTCGACGGCGAGGCGCTGTCCACCCTCGTGGTGAACAAGATCCGCGGCACCTTCAACGCGGTCGCCGTCAAGGCCCCGGGCTTCGGTGACCGCCGCAAGGCGATCCTGGGCGACCTGGCCACCCTGACCGGTGCCACCGTCATCTCCGAGGAGGTCGGCCTCAAGCTCGACCAGGCCGGTCTGGACGTGCTGGGCACCGCCCGCCGCGTGACCATCACCAAGGACGAGACCACCGTCGTCGACGGTGCCGGTGACACCGAGGCCGTCGCCGGTCGCGTCGCCCAGATCAAGGGCGAGATCGCCAACACGGACTCCGACTGGGACCGCGAGAAGCTGCAGGAGCGCCTGGCCAAGCTGGCCGGCGGCGTCTGCGTCATCAAGGTCGGCGCCGCCACCGAGGTGGAGCTGAAGGAGCGCAAGCACCGCCTGGAGGACGCCATCTCGGCGACCCGCGCCGCGGTCGAGGAGGGCATCGTCGCCGGTGGTGGCGCCTCCCTCGTCCACGCCGCCAAGGTGCTGGAGGGCGGCCTGGGCCTGTCGGGTGACGAGGCGACCGGTGTCGCGGTCGTCCGCAAGGCGCTCGCCGAGCCGCTGCGCTGGATCGCCCAGAACGCCGGTCTTGAGGGCTACGTCATCACCCACAAGGTCGCCGAGCTGGAGGCCGGTCACGGCTTCAACGCGGCCACCGGCGAGTACGGCGACCTGCTGAAGGCCGGCGTCATCGACCCGGTCAAGGTCACCCGCTCCGCGCTGGAGAACGCGGCGTCGATCGCCTCCCTGCTGCTCACCACCGAGACCCTCGTGGTGGAGAAGAAGGAAGAGGAGGCCGACAGCGGCCACTCGCACGGCGGCCACGGCCACTCCCACTGACGCCTGATCAGTGACCGAGGCCCGGTCCGCGCTCCTTCGGGAGCCGGGCCGGGCCTCCGGCGTCGGGCGTGCTTCAGTGTTCAACTATCAGTAGAATTTTGCATACAGCAAAGCTTGGCTTATAACTGAGGCATGATCGAGGCCCGCCATCTGCGCGTCCTGCGTGCCGTCGCCCGCACCGGCTCCTTCTCCGCCGCCGCTCGCGAGCTGGGCTGCACACAGCCCGCCATCAGCCAGCAGATGAAGGCCCTGGAGAAATCCGTCGACACCCCGCTGGTGGTCCGCTCCGGCCGCGGCATGCAGCTGAGCGAGGCCGGGCGGGTGCTGCTCAAGCATGCCACCGGGATCCTGGCCGGGCTCTCCGCCGCCGAGGAGGAGGTGGCGGCGATCGCCGGGCTGCGGGCCGGGCGGGTGCGGCTCGTCTCCTTCCCCACCGCGAGTTCCACCCTGGTGCCACCGGCCGTCGCCCGGCTGCGGGACAGCCATCCGGGGGTCCGCGTGTCGCTGGTCGAGGCGGAGCCGCCGGAGTCGCTGGCGATGCTGCGCGGCGGCGAGTGCGAGGTCGCGCTGGCCTTCCGCTACCCGCAGGCCCCCGGCGGCGCCCCGGTGCCGGCTCCTGCGCCCGCACACGGCACGCCGCGCGAGGCGCGGGCCGAGGCCAATCTGGAGGCCCAGCAGCTCAGTGCCGGCACCGACTGGTCCGATCTGGTGGTCACCCCGCTGCTGGACGACCCGCTGGTCGGCCTGCTGCCCGCCGCGCACCCGCTGGCCGGGCGCGGCAGCGGCCCGGTGGAGCTGGCCGACCTGGCCGGGGAGCAGTGGATCGCGGGCTGCCCGCAGTGTCGGGGGCACCTGGTGGAGCTCTGTGCGGGAGCGGGCTTCGAGCCCCGGATCGACTTCGCGACCGACGACTACCCGGCGGTGGTCGGCCTGGTGGCGGCCGGGCTCGGGGTGGCGGTACTGCCGGGGCTGGCGCTGGAGTCGGTGCGCCCTGACGGCGTGTCGGCGGTGCCGGTGCGGACCGCCTCGGGGACGCCGGCGGTGCGGCAGGTGGTCGCTCTCACCCTGCCGGACCTCGCCGAGGTGCCGGCCGTGGCGCTGATGCTGGAGCGGCTGGCGGGCGCGGCGGCCGCCGGGCGCTGACCGTGGCTCACGGGGCCGAAGGCGTCCGTCCCGGGTCGGGTGGCGGGACGAAATGCCGGGCGGCGTGAGGCGCCGCGAAGAAACGTTTCTTCACGGCGCGGCGCGGGCGAGCGTCTAGCGCTGCAGCCCCGTCGGCGCGGCCAGTGGTACCTCCACCAGGCGGTTGCGCGAGCGGCCCATCATCTCCTCGCGCTCGTCCTCGGTCAGGCCTCCCCAGACGCCGTACGGCTCCCGGACCGCCAGCGCGTGCGCGGCGCACTCGGTCCGTACCGGACAGCGCATGCAGACCTCCTTGGCGCTGGCCTCGCGCGAACTGCGCGCGGCCCCGCGCTCGCCCTCGGGGTGGAAGAAGAGCGAGCTGTCCACGCCGCGGCAGGCCGCGGAGAGCTGCCAGTCCCAGAGATCGGCGTTGGGGCCGGGGAGGCGGGAGAAATCTGCCATGGCTCATTCCCTTCAGAGGCTCGCCGGCCACGGGCCGGCCACCAGCGGGCTGGGCGGTGCGGCACGGCGAGGCTTCGATGCGCTGGTGTGGACACCTGGAAATATGACTTACGGCAACTCCATGGACAAGTCACCCACAGAGTGGCACAACAGTCAATGACCGTACAAAAGCTATAAAAACGGGCAAAGTGGGCATGGACTCCGGCGGGCGTGGACGTGGCAATCGGGTGGCCGACGGGCGCACGACGCGCCGCACCGGTGTGCGGGTCGTACGCCGACCGCGCGCGAGCTGCACAAAAGTGCGGCGTGTGCACCGCGATGCGGCTGATCGGTAACGGGTTGGCCACGTACAGTGGTGGAGATGGCCCTGAAGGCCGTAACTCATTCGAGTGACGGTCGTTGGAAGTGCGGAGGCGGTTAGCGGGCGCCGGACGTCGGGAACGATCGCGGGGAAGTTCAGGCGATCGGCACGGAGTCCGTCGCCAATCGGCCGTGTCGGAGAGATTCGTACCAGCCAGGAGGCTCAACGTGACGCGGATCAGCTGCGGAGGACGACGGTCATGACTTCCGTTCTCGTTTGCGACGATTCCCCGCTCGCCCGCGAGGCGCTTCGCCGCGCGGTCGCGACCGTACCCGGTGTCGACCGGGTCACCACCGCGACGAACGGGGAGGAGGTCCTCCGCCGCTGGGTGGCCGACCGCTCCGATCTCGTTCTGATGGACGTCCGGATGCCCGGCCTCGGCGGGGTCGAGACGGTCCGGCGGCTGCTGTCCGCCGACCCGGGCGCGCGGATCATCATGCTCACCGTCGCCGAGGACCTCGACGGCGTGGCCCTCGCGGTGGCCGCCGGCGCCCGCGGGTACCTGCACAAGGACGCCTCGCGCGCCGAGCTGCGGGCCACCGTCACCCAGGCCCTCGCCGACCCGACCTGGCGGCTCGCCCCGCGCCGGCTGCGCAGCCCGGACATGGGCGCCGCGCCGACGCTGACGGCACGTGAGATCCAGGTGCTGGAGGGCATGAGCCACGGCCGCAGCAACGCCGAGATCGGCCGCGAGCTGTTCCTCTCCGAGGACACCGTCAAGACCCACGCCCGGCGGCTGTTCAAGAAGCTCGGCGCCTCGGACCGCGCGCACGCGGTGGCCCTGGGCTTCCGCTGGGGCCTGGTCCGCTGACCACCGGCGGCGCCGCGGGCCGCGGCGCGCTGCTCGCGGTTCCTCCCGCAGGGGCGTGTGACGTTACGGTCCCGAGGTTGCACCATGGAGTAGTGGAGCACCTCGGGGACCAGCGGACAGGCACTGCGGCGGACCACGAAGCCGCAGGACACTCGGCGGACGGCGCGACCGACGGGATCACCGGCGGCGGGGCGGGAGGCGGCACGGTGCAGGAGGGGCCGGTGGTGCGTGGTGGCGCGGTGCCCGGCGCCGCACCGCATAACGTTCCGGTGCACAACTCCGGACGCGGTGCCGCGTTTTCCCGTTCGACCAGGCACCATGGACCGATGCGTGACGACGTTGCCGGTGCTACCGGCGAGGCGGACCCGGTGGAGGCCGAGCCCTCCGGCCCGGGCGGCGCTCCGTCGTACGCGGATTCCCGCGTCGGCGGGCCCGACCACGGAGTCGGTGAGGACGCGGCCGCCGAGGAGGCGGGCGTCCGGGTCGGGATCGGGCGGGCGCCGGTGCTCGGTACCGGCGGCTCCCCCCTGGTCGGCGAGCTGGTCGCGGCCGCCGTCCGCGGCGAAGGCCCGGCGATCGACGCGCTGCTCGCCTACGTCCACCCGCTGGCGCTGCGCTACTGCCGCGGCCGGCTGGTCCGGCTGCCCGGCGGGGCCCGGCACCATGTGGACGACGTCGCCCAGGAGGTCTGCGTGGCGGTGCTCTGTGCGCTGCCGCGCTACCGGGACCAGGGCCGGCCGTTCGAGGCTTTCGTGTACGGCATCGCCGCCCACAAGATCGCCGATCTGCAGCGCGCCGCGATGCGCGGGCCCGGCTCGACCGTCGTCCCGCAGGACGACCTGCCGGAGGTGCCGGACGAGGCGCTCGGCCCGGAGGAGCGGGCGCTGCTGAGCAGCGATGCCGCCTGGGCCAAGGAGCTGCTCTCCAACCTGCCGGCCCGTCAGCGTGAGCTGGTGCTGCTGCGGGTGGCCGCCGGGCTGTCGGCGGAGGAGACCGGCGAGGTGCTCGGGATGTCGCCCGGCGCCGTCCGGGTCGCCCAGCACCGGGCGCTCAGCCGGCTGAGGGCGCTCGCGGAGGAGTCCTCCTGATCCCGGCCCCGGTCCGCCCGCGCCGGAATGGCTCATGCGTGCCGGGTGTTGTCAAGGGCACACGAGTGCACATTCGTGGTGCCAGTACCATGGGGTATCGGCGCCTGGGCGGGTTGCCAAAGTTTCGTGGGTGCGAGCGGGGTTCCCCTGGAGGTTCCTCCAACGGCACCGAGCTTTCGGCGGCCTGAGCGAGTGAGCGATGACAGCGCCCCCACCCTCAGGGCGCGAGCGGAATAGGCCGGCCACGGAAGGTACCCCCAAATGTCCTACAACGCCGCAGGCGTACCCGACAAGTTCGCGATGCTCGGGCTCACGTACGACGACGTGCTGCTGCTGCCCGGGGCCTCCGAGGTGCTGCCGAACCAGGTCGACACCTCCTCGCGGGTCTCCCGGAACGTGCGCGTCAACATCCCGCTGCTCTCCGCGGCGATGGACAAGGTCACCGAGGCGCGGATGGCGATCGCGATGGCCCGCCAGGGCGGCGTCGGCGTGCTGCACCGCAACCTGTCCGTCGAGGACCAGGCCAACCAGGTCGACCTGGTGAAGCGCTCCGAGTCCGGCATGGTCACGGACCCGATCACGGTCGGCCCGGAGACCACCCTGGCCGAGGCCGACGCGCTCTGTGCCAAGTTCCGGATCAGCGGCGTGCCGATCGCGGACGAGGCGGGCAAGCTGCTCGGCATCGTCACCAACCGCGACATGGCCTTCGAGTCGGACCGCAGCCGCCAGGTCCGCGAGATCATGACCCCGATGCCGCTGATCACCGGCAAGGTCGGCATCTCCGGCGAGGACGCGATCGGCCTGCTCCGCCGCCACAAGATCGAGAAGCTCCCGCTGGTCGACGACGAGGGCCGGATCAAGGGCCTGATCACCGTCAAGGACTTCGTCAAGGCCGAGAAGTACCCGAACGCCGCCAAGGACGCCGAGGGCCGGCTGCTGGTCGGCGCCGCCGTGGGCGCCAGCGCCGAGGCGTTCGACCGGGCCCAGGCCCTGGTCGAGGCGGGCGTCGACTTCCTGGTCGTGGACACCTCGCACGGCCACAGCCACAACGCGCTGGCCTGGATCGCCAAGATCAAGGCGGCCGTCGGCGTCGACGTGGTCGGCGGCAACGTCGCCACCCGTGACGGCGCCCAGGCGCTGATCGACGCCGGCGTGGACGGCGTCAAGGTCGGCGTCGGCCCCGGCTCCATCTGCACCACCCGCGTGGTCGCCGGCATCGGCGTCCCGCAGGTCACCGCGATCTACGAGGCCGCGCTCGCCTGCCAGGCGGCCGGCGTGCCGGTGATCGGCGACGGCGGCCTGCAGTACTCGGGCGACATCGGCAAGGCGCTCGCCGCCGGTGCCGACACCGTGATGCTGGGCTCGCTGCTGGCCGGCTGCGAGGAGTCGCCCGGTGAGCTGCTGTTCATCAACGGCAAGCAGTTCAAGTCCTACCGCGGCATGGGCTCGCTGGGCGCGATGCAGACGCGCGGGCAGGCGAAGTCCTTCTCCAAGGACCGGTACTTCCAGGGCGAGGTCACGTCGGACGAGAAGCTGATCGCCGAGGGCATCGAGGGCCAGGTGCCCTACCGCGGCCCGCTCTCCGCCGTGCTGTACCAGCTGGTCGGCGGCCTGCGGCAGACCATGGGCTACGTCGGCGCGGCCACCGTGGCCGAGATGGAGAGCAAGGGCCGGTTCGTCCGGATCACCTCGGCGGGCCTCAAGGAGAGCCACCCGCACGACATCCAGATGACCGTCGAGGCGCCGAACTACACCAGCCGCTGACGACGCTGTCCACCGAGGGGCCGGCCGCTTTCGAGCGGCCGGCCCCTCGTGCGTGTCCGGCGGCGGGCCGTCGCGGCGCGTCCCGCGCCGGGGGACCAGCGTTCGGAGGCGAGCGCGCGAGTCACAGCGGGTGCGGGATACTGGGGGCGGCCGGGGTGACCCGGCGGGCATGAGCAACAAACCAGAAGGGCTCGAACGAAGTGACTGAGATCGAGATCGGGCGAGGCAAGCGCGGCCGCCGGGCGTACGCATTCGACGACATCGCCGTCGTCCCCAGCCGGCGTACGCGTGACCCGAAGGAGGTCTCGATCGCCTGGCAGATCGACGCCTACCGTTTCGAGCTGCCGTTCCTGGCCGCCCCCATGGACAGCGTGGTCTCCCCGCAGCAGGCCATCGCCATCGGCCGCCTCGGCGGCCTGGGCGTGCTCAACCTGGAAGGCCTCTGGACCCGCTACGAGGACCCGCAGCCGCTGCTGGACGAGATCGCCACGCTCGAGGACGAGGCCGCCTCGACCCGCCGCCTGCAGGAGATCTACGCCGCCCCGATCCGGGCCGAGCTGATCAAGCAGCGGATCCAGGAGGTCCGTGACTCCGGCGTGGTCACCGCCGCCGCGCTCTCGCCGCAGCGCACCGCCGAGTTCTCCAAGGCCGTCGTGGACGCCGGCGTCGACGTCTTCGTCATCCGGGGCACCACCGTCTCCGCCGAGCACGTCTCCGGCGCCGCCGAGCCGCTCAACCTCAAGCAGTTCATCTACGAGCTGGACGTCCCGGTCATCGTCGGCGGCTGCGCCACCTACACCGCCGCGCTGCACCTGATGCGCACCGGCGCGGCCGGTGTGCTGGTCGGCTTCGGCGGCGGCGCCGCCCACACCACCCGGGGCGTCCTCGGCATCCAGGTGCCGATGGCCACCGCGGTCGCCGACGTGGCCGCCGCCCGCCGCGACTACATGGACGAGTCCGGCGGCCGCTACGTGCACGTGATCGCGGACGGCGGCGTCGGCTACAGCGGCGACATCCCGAAGGCGGTCGCCTGCGGCGCCGACGCGGTGATGATCGGTGCCGCGCTGGCCCGTGCCACCGACGCGCCCGGCAAGGGCTTCCACTGGGGCATGGAGGCCGTGCACGAGGAGCTGCCGCGCGGCAAGCGGGTGAACCTCGGCACCGTCGGTACCACCGAGGAGATCCTCACCGGCCCGTCGCACACCCCCGACGGCACCATGAACCTGTTCGGCGCGCTGCGCCGGGCGATGGCCACCACCGGGTACACGGAGCTCAAGGAGTTCCAGCGGGTCGAGGTGACGGTCAACCCGGCGCTCAACCACCGCTGAGCCGCCGCGCTGTGACGGACCAGGGCCCCCGCCGGATCACGATCCGGCGGGGGCCCTGTCGCGTCCGGCCCGCGCGGCCTCAGCTGGGGGTGGCCGTACGGCGGGTGAGCAGGAAGCCGCCGATCACGGCGATGCCGTAGAAGACGAGGTCCAGCGGGTGCCGGTCGGCGCGCCAGAGTCGGAGGGCGTCGCCGAGCAGCTCGCCGTACGGGGTGCCGGCCAGGTCGTGCAGGCGCAGTGTCCGGCCGAGCAACTGGCCGAGGAAGAGCGCGCCGGCCGCCAGCAGCGCGCCCAGCGGGGGCAGCGCGCGGTTGCGGCCGCCGAGCCGGCCGAGCGGCCAGGCGACGGCGGCGGCCAGGGCGATGGCCAGCCAGCCGATGCTGCCCTCGACCCGGGCCAGGGCGGCGCCGTACGCGAGCGCGCCGGCCAGCATCGCGACGACGGCCGCCGTGACGGCGAGGCCGGTCCGGCGGCGCGCCGGCCCGTCGGCGGGCTCGGGCTCCGGCCGGTAGCCGGTCACCGGGGCGCCGGGCATGCCGGGGGCGACATAGCCCTCCGGTACCTCCGGCTCGGGCGCCACGGAGAAGTGCCGGGCCGTTCGCGGCCGTTCCGAGTGGCCGTCAGCGCCGGGTGCGGGTGCGGTCATGGGCGTCGAATCCCCCCGGAAAAGACTGTGAGCGGCCGAACGCTAGCAGCGCTCCGGGCCGGCCGGACAGAGTTTTCGATCACAGATCGGGCACGGACGGCCGAGTTCGGCCGGGCCGGCACCAGGGTGGCCGGGGGGCGGGTGGTCGTGGGCCCCCGGGACAGGGGATGATGGAGGCTTGGCGTTCGGGCCCGGCGTCGGGCCGACGCGCCGTCACCTCGACCGGCCAGCACCACATGGGGGAACGTTCCGAATGACCCAGGCGCAGGGTTCCACCGGCCGCCTCCTGGCCGGACGCTACCGGTTGGACGCGGTGCTCGGGCGCGGCGGTATGGGCACCGTCTGGCGCGCCGAGGACGAGATGCTGGGCCGGATTGTCGCGGTCAAGGAACTGCGGATGAACGGCAGCGTCGACGAGGACGAGAAGCACCGGCTGATCGTCCGCACGCTTCGCGAGGCCAAGGCCACCGCGCGCATCCGGCACGGCTCGGCGGTCACCGTCTTCGACGTGGTCGAGGAGGACGACCGGCCGTGGATCGTCATGGAGCTGGTCGAGTCCCGCTCGCTGGCGGACGTGATCAAGGAGGACGGGCCGCTGACGCCCGCCCGGGCCGCCGAGATCGCGCTCGACGTGCTGGGCGTGCTGGTCGCCGCGCACGCGCACGGCATCCTGCACCGCGACGTGAAGCCGTCCAACGTGCTGATCGGCGAGGACGGCCGGGTGGTCCTCACCGACTTCGGCATCGCCAGCGTGGAGGGGGACGCCTCGGTGACCTCCACCGGGATGCTGGTCGGCGCGCCCTCGTACATATCCCCCGAGCGGGCCCGAGGCCAGAAGCCCGGCCCGCCGGCCGACCTCTGGTCGCTGGGCGGCACGCTGTACGCGATGGTCGAGGGCCGGCCGCCGTACGACCGGGGCTCGGCGTTGGCCACCCTGACGGCGGTGATGACCGAGGAGCTCAGCACGCCGCTGAACGCCGGGCCGCTGCGGCCGGTGATCGAGGGGCTGCTGGACAAGGACCCGGGCGAGCGGCTGGACGCCTCGCAGACCAGGTCGATGCTGAAGCGGGTGGTGGCCGACGCGACCGCGCGGGCGGAGTCGACCACCGAGCACGCGATGCCGGTGAAGCCGTCGGCGGGGGAGAGCAAGGGCGCGGGGAAGGCCGCGGCGAAGGCCGAGGCTGCCGTGGCCCCGGCCGCGGAGAAGCAGGCCACGCAGACGCCGGCCACCGGGAAGCGTCCGATCGGCGGGCTGCTCGGCACCGTCCGGGTCGGGAGCCGGGCCAAGGACGCCGCCGTCCCCGGGGAGACCGGGGCCGCCAAGGACGCCGAGGCGGCGGAGAAGCCCGGAACCGCCACGGCCGGCGCGCCGGCCCCCGAGCCGATCCGGCCGGTCACCAGCGAGTGGACCCTGGGCGCGACCCAGGCGGCCGGTGCCGACCCGCGCACGGGACGGCGGCGGCTGGCCGTGGCCACCGTGGTGGTGGTCCTGGTACTGATCGCCGGGGTGGTCGCGGTGATCCGGGCCGTCGGCGGCTCCGACGACCCGACGACCAAGGGCGCGGGCAGCACCGCCCCGGCGGTGGCCACCACCTCCCCGGAGGGGCAGGCCACAGCGGCCCCGGCCCCGGCGCCGGCCACGGCCCCGGTGGGCGGTCCGGCGAGCCCGACGGCGGCCGGCACCCCCACGGCCGCGTCCACCGGCGCGCCGGCCCCGGCGCAGACCGCCGCCGCGCCGAGCACCCCGGCAGCCGCCCCGTCGGCCCCCGGCACGCAGGCTCCCGGCGCGCCGGCCGGCCCGGCCGTGCCCGCCGGCTTCCACGAGTACAAGGACCCGTCCGGCTTCTCGGTCGTGCTGCCGGACTGGCTCCAGCCGGCCGGCTCGGAGTCGACCCGCCGCACCTTCAAGGGCAACGGCAGCACCCTGAAGATCGAGTGGGTCACCACCCCCGGCGCGAGTGCCGTCGCCGACTGGCAGGAGTCCGAGCCGGGGCTGCGCGCCCAGGTCTCCAACTACCAGCGCGTGCAGCTGCAGGCCGTCGCCTACCGCGAGTGGACCAACGCCGCCGACTGGGAGTGGATCAGCGGCAACCCCCGGATGCACTCGCTCAACCGGGGCTTCGTCACCGGCACGCCCGCCAAGTACGGCTACGCGATCTACTGGATCACCCCCGACGCGGACTGGAACGCGCCGGCGAACGCCCAGGCCCGCCAGACCGCCTTCGACTCCTTCCAGCCCGCACCGTAGGGCGTGTCCGCGGGGCCTCCCGGCCGGCTCAGCCGATCAGGCGCTGCTTGGCGCGGCTGAACTCCTCGGCGGTGAGCGCCCCGGCGGCGTGCAGGGCGGCGAGGCGTTCCAGCTGGTCCAGCAGCTCGGTGCCGGAGGCGGCGGGCGCGCCGTCCGGCCCGGCCGGCGACTTCGGTGCGGCGTTCCTGGCCAGCCGGGCGGCGGCCCGGATCTGCTCGGCGAACACCTCGGCCTTCACCACGTCCTCGAACCGGTGCGAGCCGGTGAGGGCGACCACCAGCAGCACCTCGCCGTTGAGCCGGGACTTGGCCACGGTCGCGTCGGTCACCGCGGAAAGCGGAACCGGGATGGGCGGTTTTCCGTCCTTCAGGAAGAGCAGCCGGTGCGTGGTGAGCACCAGTACGCCCTTGCGGAAATGATCGGGGTGGCGCCCCGCCGTGGAGGCGACCGGCTTCTCCTCGGGAGCCACGTTCGCCTCGACGGTGCGCAGGGCCTCCGCCCGGGTGTCACTGTTGCTGTTGCCGGCCACGTCGAAGGCCGCGTCGATCAGATCGGTCCAGTCCATGGGACCGAGCGTAATGCGGCGGCCAACTAGGCTGGGGCGCGAGCGAGAGGAACACGCATGCGAGCGGGTCCTGGTCAGGTGCTGGCAGGGCGTTACCGGCTGACGGACCGTCCGGAGGCGCTGTGTGCCTTCGCCGTGGACGAGGCGACCGGGGGTGCGGTCCTGCTGCGCGGCCTGGAGCTGCCGGCGTTGCTGACGAGCGGTCACGATCCTGACGAGCCGGTGCCCGAGCAGGGCGAGCGGCTCGTCCGCCGGGTGGCGGCGGCCGGGTCGACGGCGCCCACGCACCCCAGGCTGTTGCAGGGGGCAGGGGCGTTCGTCGAGGGCGAGCTGCTGTGGACGGTCGAGGAGCGGCCGGCCGGGGTGCCGCTGGCCGAGCTGGCCGCGGCCGGGCCGGTCCCGCCCTACCGGGCGGCCGAGTTGGCGGCCGACCTGGCCGGTGCGCTGCGGGCGCTGCACGAGGCGGGGCTCGCGCACGGCAACCTGACCGCCGAGTCGGTGCTGGTCTGCGAGGACGGTGCGGCGCTGCTGGGCGGGCTGCTGCCGGGGGCGGCCGAGGAGGCCCTGGCCGAGGAGCTGGGCGGGCCCGGCGGGCGCCGCCGGTACGACGTGCGGGCCACGCTGGTCGGCCCGGTGGCGGAGCGCTGGCCGCTGGACGGCGGCCCGGCGGGGGACTGCTGGGCGCTGGGCGTGCTGGTGCAGCGGCTGGTGACCGGCCGCTCGCCGTTCCCGGACCGCGATGTGCCGGAGCTGGTCACGGCGGTGCGGGACGGCCGGCGGGAGCCGTCGGTGGCGTGCGGGCCGCTGGCGCCGCTGGTGGAGCGGCTGCTGCAGCCCGACCCGGCGCTGCGGCCGACCGCGGAGGCCGTCTGGCGGGAGCTGGCGGACCTGCTGGTGGGCGCGCCGGAGCCGGCCGACGAGGAGCGGTCGGCGCGGGCGCTGGAGTTGCGGCCGCAGGGGCCGCTGGTGCCGCTGACGCCGCGTCGGCGCGGCCGGGGCGGGCCGGCCCCGGAGCCGGTGACGGCGGACGCCGGCCCGGAGCCTGTCCGGCGTCCGTTGATACCGCCGGCGCTGCTCGGACCGGTGCTGGTGGGCGGGGTCTTCCTGCTGCTGGTGCTCGGGGTGATCGCCGTCGTGGTGTTCGCGGGCTGATGTTCGCAGGCTGACGGTGCCCGCCGGGCCCGTTCCGCCGGCCGGGCGGGCGGGGGAGATTACCGGGGTGCGGGTGGGGCGCCTAATGTGTGCGTGGGATCTGTTCGAAAATGGTCTGCACCGGCCCTCCGTCGAGGTGACGGCAGGTGAATGAGGGGGAGCGGTCGCCGATGGGCGTGCAGGACCGGCCGGAGGCGGCCGAGGCGGAGCGGCTGCTGGCCGGACGCTACGAGCTGGGCGAACGGCTGGGCCGCGGCGGCATGGGCACGGTCTGGCGGGCCTGGGACCGGATGCTGGACCGCGAGGTCGCCGTCAAGGAGCTGACCGTCAGCCACCTCCCGGAGGAGGAGCTGCAGATCCTGCACGCCCGGATGAAGCGGGAGGCCAGCGCGGCCGCCCGGATCAAGCACCCCGGCGTGATCACCGTGCACGACGTGCTGGAGCAGGACGGCCGGCCGTGGATCGTGATGGAGCTGGTCGACGGCCGTTCGCTGGCCGACGTGATCAGCCAGGACGGCACGTTGCAGCCGCGGGCCGCCGCCGAGGTCGGCAGCCAGGTGCTGGCCGCGCTGCACCGGGGCCACCAACTGGGTGTGCTGCACCGGGACGTGAAGCCGGCCAACGTGCTGCTGGAGCGCGGCACCGGGCGGGTGGTGCTGCTCGACTTCGGCATCGCGACGTACGAGGGCTCGGCCGAGCTCACCCGGCCCGGCGACCTGGTCGGCTCGCCGGACTACCTGGCGCCGGAGCGCGCCCAGGGCGAGCGCCCGGGCCCGGCCTCCGACCTCTGGGGCCTCGGGGCGACGCTGTACGCGGCGGTGGAGGGCGAGTCGCCGTTCCGCCGGACCTCGCCGCTGACCACGCTGGCCGCGGTCGTCGGCGATCCGCTGCCGGAGCCGCGCCGGGCGGGGGCGCTGGGGCCGGTGCTGGCCGCACTGATGGCCAAGGACCCGGCCGAGCGGCCGGCCGCGGACGAGGCGGCCCGGATGCTGGCCGAGGTGCGGGCCGGGCACACCATGGGATTCAAGCCGGTCGGGCCGGTGAAGACACCGACCCAGTCGGTGCCGGTGGTGGACCGGACCGAGTCGCCGTCCGGGCCGGGGCCGGACTCCGAGCCGGAGACGACGCCCGGGCCGGCCGCGCCGCAGCCGGCACCGCGGGCCACGGTGGCGGACGCCCTCGCCGTGGGCGCCGGTGCGGCCGCGATGGGACCGCCCACCGGGCCGACCGCGCCGGTGGTGCACCCCGTCGCGCCCGCGCGCGGGCCGGCCGGACGCCGCAACGTGCTGCGGATCGCCGCTATCGGGCTGGTCGTCGCCGTGCTGGCCGCGGGGGCGACCTTCCTGGTCACCCGGCACCACGCCACCCCGGTTGCCGACCCCACCCCGACCGCCACCGCCGGGCCGCAGCCCACCGGGTCCGGCGACGCCGGTCCCGCGCCCACCGGCTACCACTGGGTGGACGACCCGGCGGGCTTCCGCTTCCCGCTGCCGGTGGCCACCCCGGCCTGGCAGCGCAGCACCGACACCGCCAACCAGATCTTCTACAGCCCGGACAACAAGACGCACTACCTCCAGTTCGCCGTCACCGTCGGCCAGTCGGTCAAGCCGCTGGAGCACCTGCGGCAGATGGAGACCACCGTCTCCAAGCTGAAGGAGTACCGCCAGCACAAGCTGACCAGCGTCCTGGTGAACGGCCACGACGCGGCGGTCTGGGAGTTCAGCTACGCGGCCAAGGAGGGGGGCCGGCGGCGGGCGATCGAGGCGGAGTTCATCGACGGCGACGGGACCGGCTACGCCATCTACCTGTCCTGCCCGGAGACGGACAAGGACTGGCCGGAGGGGGAGCAGCGGTTCAACGCGGTGCTCGGCCACTTCACCCCGACCCGCTGAGCCGCCGCGCAGAGCTGAGTCGCCGGGAAGAGCTGGGCTACTGAGCCGCTGACCCGCCGGCGGGGCGGGCCGCGCCGAGTTTCTTGTTACCCACGGGTACCGAACCGGCCGCCGAGCGCCTAGGCTGCGCCGTATGACGGACCTCACAGCAGATGCCTCGGCCCTCCAGCAGCCCGGTGCAGGCGCCGCGGACCGCAACCCCGCCGCTCCCGGAGGCGGCCGTACGGTCGCCGCGGCCGTCCCGTCGTCGCTGGTCACCCGTCTGGCCGGCGGGATCACCGCGACCGGCGAGCCCAGCCTGGTGGAGACCGTCGCCCCGCTGACCGGCGAGCGGCTGGCCGGCCTGCCGCAGTCCACCCCAGCCGACGTCGAGGTGGCCTTCGAGCTGGCCCGCCGCGCCCAGCCGGCCTGGGCCGCGCTGCCGGTGCGCCGTCGTGCCGCCGTCCTGCTGCGCTTCCACGACCTGCTGCTCAAGCGCCAGGACGAGGTGCTCGACCTGATCCAGGCGGAGACCGGCAAGGCCCGGCTGCACGCCTTCGAGGAGGTGCTGGCCGTCGCCATGGCCGCCCGGCACTACGGGCGCGCCGCGCACGGCTACCTGCGCGACAAGCGGCGCGGCGGCGCCCTGCCGCTGCTCACCCAGGCGATCGAGGCCCGCCGGCCCAAGGGCGTGGTCGGGCACATCTCGCCGTGGAACTACCCGCTGGAGCTGTGCATCGGCGATGCGCTGCCCGCGTTCGTGGCGGGCAACGCGGTGGTCAACAAGCCGGACACGCAGACCGCGCTGACCGCGCTCTGGGCCCGCGAGCTGCTGATCGAGGCCGGGCTGCCGGCCGACCTCTGGCAGATCGTGATCGGCGACGGCCCGGTGATCGGCCCGGCCGTGGTCGAGCACGCCGACTACGTCTCGTTCACCGGCTCCACCCGCACCGGCCGCGAGGTCGCGCAGCGCGCCGCGGCCCGGCTGGTCGGCGTCTCGCTCGAACTCGGCGGCAAGAACGCCATGCTGGTGCTGGCCGACGCCGATCTCGACCGGGCCGCCGAGGGCGCCGTCCGGGCCTGCTTCTCCTCGGCCGGCCAGCTCTGCATCTCGATCGAACGGCTGCTGGTGCACCGCTCGGTGGCGGACGAGTTCCTGGCGAAGTTCGCCGAGCGGACCCGTGCACTGCGCCTCGGCGGCGGCCTCGCGTACGGCGCGGACATGGGTTCGCTGGTCTCCGTCCGGCAGCTGGACACCACCACCCGGCACGTGGACGAGGCGGTCAAGGCCGGCGCCACCGTGGTGACCGGCGGCCGGGCCCGGCCGGACCTCGGCCCGTTCTTCTACGAGCCGACGATCCTGGACGACGTCACCCCGGAGATGGCGGTCTGCGCCGAGGAGACCTTCGGCCCGGTGGTCTCGGTCTACCGCTTCGACACCGAGGACGCGGCGGTGGCCGCCGCCAACTCCACCCCGTACGGGCTCAACTCCAGCGTCTGGACGAAGGACATGCGGCGCGGCCGGGCGGTCGCGGCCCGGCTGCGGACCGGCACGGTCAACATCAACGAGGCCTACGCGGCCGCGTACGGCTCGGTCGGCGCGCCGATGGGCGGCATGGGCGAGTCCGGGCTCGGCCGGCGGCACGGCGCCGAGGGCATCCTGCGGTTCACCGAGGCGCAGACCGTCGCCGGCCAGCGGCTGATGCCGCTCGCACCCTCGTTCGGGCTGGACGACAAGCAGTTCGCCGCGGTGTTCACCGGTGGCCTGCGGGTGCTGAAGGCGCTGCGCTTCAAGTAGCCGACGGTTCACGGCAGTCCGTCCCCGACGTCAGTCTTTTCCGAAGGAGCAGTGGCACATGGTGGGGTCCCGCGATGAGGCGGAGTTCGACTACGACGTGGTCGTGATCGGCTCGGGCTTCGGTGGTTCGGTCTCCGCGCTGCGGCTGACCGAGAAAGGCTACCGGGTCGCCGTCCTGGAGGCCGGGCGGCGCTTCGAGCGCGACGAACTGCCCAAGAACTCCTGGGACCTGGCCAAGTACCTGTGGGCGCCCAAGCTCGGCCTGTACGGCATCCAGCGGATCCACCTGCTGGCCAATGTGCTGATCCTGGCGGGCGCCGGGGTCGGCGGCGGCTCGCTGAACTACGCCAACACCCTCTACGTGCCGCCGAAGCCGTTCTTCGAGGACCGCCAGTGGGCTCACATCACCGACTGGCAGGAGGAGTTGGCGCCGTTCTACGACCAGGCGCAGCGGATGCTGGGCGTCCGGCTCAACCCGACCGTCACCCCGTCCGACGTCCATCTGCGGGCGGCCGCCGAGAAGATGGGCGTCGCGGACACCTTCCACATGGCGCCGGTCGGGGTCTTCTTCGGTGACGGCAAGGACGCTGGGGGCACCTCCCGGACGGAGTCTGGGGGAGGCGGGGCCAAGGCGGCGCCCGGCGACGAGATCGCGGACCCGTACTTCGGCGGCGCCGGCCCCGCGCGGCGGGCCTGTGTGGAGTGCGGCGAGTGCATGACCGGCTGCCGGCACGGCGCCAAGAACATGCTCACCGAGAACTACCTCCACCTGGCCGAGCGCGGCGGCGCCGAGATCCACCCGCTCACCACGGTGGCCCGGATCCGCGAGCACACCGGGGCCGACGGGACGCAGGGCTTCAAGGTGGACGTCCGCCGGACGGACGCCCGCTCCACCACCGACCCGGTGAAGGCGGGGGCGCGGACCATCACCGCCGCCCGGGTGGTGGTCGCGGCCGGCACCTACGGCACCCAGTCGCTGCTGCACCGGATGCGCGACGGCGGCCACCTGTCCCGGATCTCCGGCCGGCTCGGCGAGCTGACCCGGACCAACTCCGAGGCGCTGGTCGGCGCGCAGACCACCGACCGGCGCTACGGCGCCCGGACGGACTTCACCAAGGGCGTCGCGATCACCTCCTCGATCCACCCGGACGCGAACACCCACATCGAGCCGGTGCGCTACGGCAAGGGCTCCAACGCGATGGGCGCGCTGTCGATCGCGCAGGTCAAGGGCGGCGGCAAGGGCCCGCGCTGGCTGCGCTACCTGGGCACGTCGGTGCGGCACCCGGTGACCTTCGCCCGCTCGATGAACCAGCACCGCTGGTCGGAGAAGACGATCATCGGCCTGGTGATGCAGTCGCTGGACAACTCGATCACCGTCTCGCTGAAGAAGAAGGGCCTCGGCAAGGGCCAGCTGACCTCCACCCAGGGCCACGGCGCACCCAACCCGACCTGGATCCCGGCCGCCGAGCAGGGCGCCCGGGCGCTGGCCGACGAGATCAACGGCTTCGCGGGCAGCACCGTCGGTGAGATCTTCGACATCCCGATGACCGCCCACTTCCTCGGCGGCTGCCCGATCGGCGACTCCGCCGAGACCGGCGTGGTCGACCCGTACCACCGGCTCTACGGCCACCCCGGCATCAGCGTGGTGGACGGCTCGGCGGTCTCCGCCAACCTCGGGGTGAACCCGTCGCTGACGATCACCGCGCAGGCCGAGCGGGCCATGTCGATGTGGCCGAACAAGGGCGAGGACGACCGGCGCCCGGCCCCCGGCGAGGCGTACCGGCGGGTCGAGTCGGTGACGCCGGTGCGCCCGGCGGTGCCGAAGGACGCCTTCGGCGCGCTACGGCTGCCGCTGCTGGCCGTCCCCGAGGTGCCGAAGAAGCCTGGCACGCAGGCCCCCTGACTCTTCGCCGGGGCCGGCCGGCGACGCGCCGGAGCCGGTTGACAGCCGTCCGCGCACGGTGGGATAAACGGGCTCCCTGGGGGGACCAGGGGCTTGTTCTCACGGGGGGATCACGATCCATGGCCATCTGCGCATCGTGCGGTGCGGCTTCTGCGGAAGGGGCGCTCGGCTGCGCCTCCTGCGGGCGGCCGCTGGCGCCGCCCCCGCCTGCCGCGGCACCGCTCACCCCGCCCGTGCTGCCACCGCCGCCACCGTCCGCGCCGGGGTACCAGCCGGCCGCGGCGCCCGGCCGGCCCGGCCACGCGCCGCCCACCGCCCCGCCGGCGGTGGGCAGTTGGGGCACCGGCCGGCCGTACGACCCGGCCGCCACGCAGCCCGCCGCGCTGCGCTGGCTCACCGGCGAGGACTGGCGTCCGGCGCTGAAGGCGGTGATCGCGCCGACCGCGGTGCTGCTGCTGGCGGCGCTGATCGCCGCGATCCCGGGCGACTACAACCTCGGCTACCTCTACGACTCGCCCGGGTTCGGAGACCGGTTCGGCACCGCCCTGGCGATGGCCCTGGCCGCCCTCGGCGCGCCCTTCAAGCTGGGCCTCAGCGGCCGGCTGTTCCGGGGGGAGAGCGGCCCGTCGCTCCTGGTGCGGACGGTGCCGATGACGGTCACCGCGCTCTGGCTGTTCGCACTCTGGCTCGGCCTGCGGGGCGGCGTGCGCCTGCGCCAGGCCCGCACCGGTGAGCAGCAGACCCGGGCGCAGGCGGCCGGCGAGGCGGTCCGCACCGCCCTGGTGGTGGCCGCGGCGACCCTGCTGGTCGGCCTGGTCGGCGGCGCCGCCTGGTCCCCGTCGAACGGCCGGGGGGCGAGCTTCGGCGACTACTACGGGGGCGTGGAGTACCGGTCCGACTCCGGCTGGCTGGAGGCGGTCGGCTGGAGCGCGCTGCTGGCCGGGCTGCTCGCCTTCACCGTGTACGGGACGGACGCGCTGCGCTGGGCGGCCTGGCGCAACCGCACGGTGCGCGGCTGGGCGGTGGCCGGGCTGGCCGCGGGCCGGGCGGCGGCGGTGTCGGTCGGGCTCGCCGCACTGGCCGGGTTCGTGCTGGTCGCCGTGCAGGACGAGGGCTGGGCGACCGGCGTCTCGGTGGCCTTCCTGCCGAACCTCGGCCTGAGCCTGCTCGGCCTGGGCTCGGGTGCGACCCTGCGGGCGGACGACGGCAGCAGCCGCTACGGCGGCTACGACGGGGACGGCCCGGACTACGGTTCGAGCGGCCCGCACGACGAGTTCTCGCTCTTCGACCTCCACGGGGAGACCGCCGACTGGCGGTGGACCCTGCTGCTCGCCCTGGCCGCGACGGCCTACCTCGGCTGGACGGCCCACCGGCGCCGGCTCGACGCGGCCGACCGGATCCGGCTGGCCGTGGTGTACGCGGCCGGGCTCACCCTGCTCATGGCGGTGGCCGGCTTCGTGGCGACGTCGGGCAGCGGATACTCCGGCGCGCGGGCTGCCTCCGACCGCGAGTTCTCGGTCGGCCTGCTCTTCGGCACCCAGCTGGCGGCCAACGTGATCTGGGCGGCGGTCGGCGCGCTGGCCGTGCCGCCGCTGCTGGCGGCCATGCGCGGCGCTTCGGCCGGCGGCCCCCTCGGCGCGGTGCCGCCGCAGGGCGGCCCGTCCGAGGGTGCGATGTACGAGGGTGCGGCGTACGCGGGTGCGGCGCCGCCGGACGTCACGCATGCGGACACGGTGCACGCGGACGCCGCGCACGCCGGCGTGGTGCACGAGGGCGGGCCGCTGGTGCCGGGCCAGGTGGCGGGGGTGAGCGAGGTGATCGGCTCGCACGACCAGCAGCCGCCGGCCCCCGGCGCCGCCGCCCCCGGGGCCGGCGGGGACGCCACCGACGCGAGCGTCTGGCGCAAGGAGCCGTAGCGAGCCGGGGGCGCGCGCCCTGGCGGCCCGCGCCCCTCGCGTCGTCCCGGCACCCGCCCGCCGCAGCGGTCACACGGCCGCACCGGCCCTGGAAGAGGGCCGAACCAGGCCCGAACCAGGCGCGGACAAGGCCCGGACAAGGGCAAAGGGCCCCGCGGGGGAACGGGGCCCTTTGTCGCTCAGCACGCGGCGTCAGGGCTGCGCCGGTGCTGGGGTGACGGCGCCGGGGGAGGAGCGCCGTCCTGTCGGTTGGCTTCTGGGGCCGCGCCGTCGCAGCACCGGCGTGGGTGTGCCGGTCGTGCGGGGCGCGCACGCTCGCGGTGCGGCTGGGCCGGCGCGCATGGCTGCGCCGGGCCTTCGCTCACGGAGCGTGAGGTGACAATCGTTGCCACCAAGGGTCTCGGCGGCACCGGGTCGGGCCTCCGCAGTGGGTCTTCGGCCACCGGGAGAACCTCTTCCACGCAGCATCGTGCTGGACGAAGGGCTTGCTCTGCAACCGATTCGGCATGATTCGGCACAGTCCATTTTCGGCCCGACCGGTCCGGGGAGGTCTACCAGGAGCCGCCCGGCGGCCCTCCGGGAGGTCCGGGCAGGCCGCGTCGATGATCACGGTGTGTAGTGGCGTCCGCCGGAGCGCACGGGGACGCGCGTAGCGGCGCGGGACGGTGAATGGTGTGCGCCTGGGTTGCGCCGGGGTGCGGCGGCCGGCTTCCGGGCGTCCCCGGGGGCCGGCCACCCCACCTCGTTGGTCCAGTCGCGGCCGGGGTCGCTGTCCCCTGCTGGCCGGCCGCTGCACCCGCGCACGGTCCCACGGCGCACCGCTCCCGGCGGGGCCGGGACAGCGGCGGCGCCACGCGCGCCGGTGGACTGGGATGAGCTCCACGCGTGGTCCTGCAAGCCCGTACGGCGGCGCCCCTGGCCGGGGCGGAGGCGGCGCACCTGGCGGGCGCGGCGCGGTCGTACGGTCGTCAGAAGCAACGAACCGGCGACCCGCGCGGTCACGGTCTCTTGGACGGGCAGACGAGTGAAACCGGCCCGCCCGGTAGACTCGACCTCAGACCCCCGCTCGTCGCCCGCCGCCGCCCTTCGACGGAAGCGCTGCGCGCGACACCTTTCGTACCGCTGCCGGAAGGCCGTCCGTGTCCTCTGCTATTCCCGTCCAGTCCGTACCTGAGACCGACACCGTCCTGGTGGTCGACTTCGGTGCCCAGTACGCCCAGCTCATCGCCCGCCGGGTGCGTGAGGCCCGGGTCTACAGCGAGATCGTGCCGAGCAGCATGCCGGTCGCCGAGATGCTCGCCAAGAACCCGAAGGCGATCATCCTCTCCGGCGGTCCCTCGTCGGTCTACGAGGAGAACGCGCCGCAGCTCGACCGCGCGATCTTCGAGGCCGGGGTGCCGGTCTTCGGCATGTGCTACGGCTTCCAGCTGATGGCCAAGACGCTCGGCGGCACCGTCGACAACAGTGGCGCGCGCGAGTACGGCCGCACCCCGCTGACCGTCTCCCGCACCGGCTCCACCCTGTTCGAGGGCGTCCCGGCGCAGCACTCGGTGTGGATGTCGCACGGCGACGCCTGCTCGGCCGCCCCCGCGGGCTTCACCGTCACCGCCTCCACCGACGTGGTGCCGGTCGCGGCCTTCGAGAACGACGAGGCCCGGCTCTACGGCGTCCAGTACCACCCCGAGGTGCTGCACTCCGACCACGGCCAGCAGATCCTGGAGCACTTCCTCTACCGCGGCGCCGGCATCGCGCCGACCTGGACCACCGGCAACGTGGTGGACGAGCAGGTCGCGCTGATCCGTGCCCAGGTCGGGAACAAGCGGGCCATCTGCGGCCTCTCCGGCGGTGTGGACTCCGCGGTCGCGGCCGCCCTGGTCAACAAGGCCATCGGCGAGCAGCTGACCTGCGTCTACGTCGACCACGGCCTGATGCGCAAGGGCGAGACCGAGCAGGTCGAGAAGGACTTCGTCGCGGCCACCGGCGTGCAGCTGAAGGTCGTCGACGCGCAGGAGCGCTTCCTGAACGCGCTCGCCGGGGTCTCCGACCCCGAGGAGAAGCGCAAGATCATCGGCCGTGAGTTCATCCGGGTCTTCGAGCAGGCCCAGGCCGAGATCGTGGCCGAGGCCGGCGAGCACGGCGAGTCGGTGGAGTTCCTGGTCCAGGGCACCCTGTACCCGGACGTGGTGGAGTCCGGCGGCGGTACCGGCACCGCCAACATCAAGTCCCACCACAACGTCGGCGGCCTGCCCGAGGACCTCCAGTTCGAGCTGGTCGAGCCGCTGCGCAAGCTGTTCAAGGACGAGGTCCGGATGGTCGGCCAGGAGCTCGGCCTGCCGGAGGAGATCGTCCAGCGCCAGCCGTTCCCGGGCCCGGGCCTGGGCATCCGGATCGTCGGCGAGGTCACCAAGGAGCGCCTGGACCTGCTGCGCGAGGCCGACGCGATCGCCCGTGAGGAGCTGAGCGCGGCCGGCCTGGACCGCGAGATCTGGCAGTGCCCGGTCGTGCTGCTCGCGGACGTCCGCAGCGTCGGCGTCCAGGGCGACGGCCGCACCTACGGCCACCCGATCGTGCTGCGCCCGGTCTCCTCCGAGGACGCCATGACGGCCGACTGGTCGCGCCTGCCGTACGACGTGCTGGCGAAGATCTCGACCCGGATCACCAACGAGGTCAAGGACGTCAACCGCGTGGTGCTGGACTGCACCAGCAAGCCGCCGGGCACCATCGAGTGGGAGTGATCACTCCCGCCGGCCGGCCCTGAGAAGGCCCCGAACCGGCATTGAACGGCCGCGCCGTCGTTCCCGTATACAAGGGAGCGGCGGCGCGGCCGTTCGCGGTGCACCGGGTGCCCACCGGGTGGGACCTCCCACCGAAAGCGCTCACAAACGGGCAGAATGCGACCGGACCTGTCAGGTGGTTGGCAGGCCGTGAAGGAAGGTGTGAGGGATGACGGAGGCCAGCAGCCCCACGGTGGCCAGCAGCCCCACGGTGGCCGGCGGCTCCGTGGCGACCGGCGCGGGGGCGGACGGCTGGGCCGGACGGGCGGCCGCGCGCAAGGCGGTGGCCTCGCGGTACGCGCTGCTGCCGCTGCGGATGTTCCTCGGCGTCACCTTCGTCTACGCGGCGCTCGACAAGCTCTCCGACACGCACTACCTGGCGGGCGCGGGCGACCCGGCCTCCTTCGTCTCGCAGACCCAGGCGGCCAGGGGCTCCAGCCCGATCTCCTTCCTGCTCGGCGTGGCCCTCGACGCCCCGACCCTGTTCGCGCTCGCCATCGCCTTCGGCGAGCTGGCCGTCGGCCTCGGCACCCTGCTCGGCCTCTGGGGCCGGGTCGCGGCCCTCGGCGGTGCGCTGATCAACCTGAGCCTCTGGCTGACCGTCAGCTGGAACGTCTCGCCGTACTACCTCGGCAACGACCTCGCCTACCTGATGGCCTGGACCCCGCTGCTGCTGGCCGGCACCCCGTACCTCTCGCTGGACGGCTACCTGGCCAAGCGGGCCACCCGGGACCGCGAGCGCGGGCTGGGCGAGGCCCACGCCCGCCGGCGGGCGCTGGTGGACGGCGGGATCGCGGCCGTCGCGATCGGCGGTGCCGGCCTGCTCACCGGCTCGCTGACCGCCACCTTCGGACGGGACAAGAAGGCGGCCGGCCCGTCCGCCGCCCCGGCCGCCGTCGGGAGGACGCCCGCCGGGCCGCCCGTCTCGGTGGCCGCCGCGAGCGTCCCGGTCGGCGGCTCGGCCCAGGTCAAGGACCCGGCCACCGGCGACGCGGTCTACATCGTGCAGCCCAAGGCCGGCCAGTACTGCGCCTTCTCCGCGGTCTGCACGCACTCCGGCTGCGCGGTCGACGCGCCGAAGAACGGGCAGCTGTACTGCCCGTGCCACGGCTCCCGCTTCGACGCGGCCACCGGCGCGGTGGTCAACGGCCCGGCCACCAAGCCGCTGCCCAAGTACGGCGTCACCAAGGACGGCGACAAGCTGAACCTCGGGCCGCTGCAGAGCTGAGCCGTCAGGCCACGTCCTGGTCGAGGGTGCCCCGGTCCGGCGTGTCCGTCCGGCCGCGCCTGGCTGCCGCCGCGACCGCCCCGGCCAGGCCGCCCAGGCCCAGCACGATGAAGGTCACCGGGATGACGATCCGGCCGTTCACCGAGATGTCGTTGACCGCCGCGACCAGGTAGAGCACCGCGATGACGGTGAACAGCCCCCCGGCGATCAGCGAGAAGAGATCGAGCTGGTGCTTCCTCACGACTGGACCACCTTGATGTTGCCGAGCCCGACCATCAGCCTGAGGTCGAGCGTGCCCTTGGATGCCTGACCGTTCACCGGGTTCAGCCGGAAGGTGCGAGAGCTGTTGCCGCTGACCTCGTCCTCCCCCGGCACGTCGGCGTTGCCGAGGCCGATCTTCGTCTCCAGGTCGACCGTCACGTTCGACGGCACCAGGACGGTCAGCTCGCCGGCGCCGAGCTCGACGGTGGTGTGCAGGGTGGTGCCGGCGGGGTCGATCCGGCTGAGGTCCAGCCGGGCGTTGCCGAGCCCGAGCGTGTACCGCGGCGCCAGCTCGCCGGCCGAGGCGGCGCTCCAGTCGCGGTCGCCGAACGCGTCCTGCACCGAGAACGACGAGCCGTTGGAGAAGGCGAGCGCCAGGGTGAGCAGCAGGCCCGGCACGACGAGCTTGCGGGCCCGGCCGAACTTGGCGGCCACCAGCAGCGTCAGCCCGATGACCAGCAGGGCGGTCGCCAGCACGGTGCCGGTCAGCACGTCGGTGTCGCCGTGCGCGGAGGCCCCCCAGACCGCGCTGGCCGCGCCGGCCGCCAGCAGCAGCCCGATCAGGCCGAGCGGCGACCGCTCGCGGTGGTGACGCACCGCCACCGGCGGCCGGGGCGGGCGGGCCGGGCCGTCCTTGCGCAGCGGGTCGCCCTCCGGCAGGTCGGCGCGCTGCCACCAGGGCTGGGCCGGGCCGCCGGGCGGCGGGGCGGCGGCCCCGTGCGGGGCGGCGCCGGTGTCGCCGTACGGGTTGCGCTCGGGGTGGCGCGGGTCCCAGAGGTAGCCGCTCGGGCCCGCGTGCGGGGTGTCGGCCGGCACGGTGCCGGCCGCCCGCTCCCGGGCGTGCCGCTCGCGGGCCGACTCGTCCTCGGCGGTCCGCGGCTGTTCGTCCGTCAGCGGCCAGGAGAAGGCGCTGGCCGGCCCGGACTCGGGGAAGTACCGGTCGTACGGGCCGTGGTGGCGGTTCCGGCCGCGCCGGCGCCCGCGCAGCCGGTTGTGGCGGCGCTCCGGGTCGTAGCGGACGGCCAGGAACACCAGGCCGCCGAGCAGCAGCAGCGGGAACAGCTGGTCGCCGTCGCCCATCGAGGAGAAGAAGACGCCGGTGCCGATCACGGTCAGCAGCACCGCGCCGACCGACTGGCCGTCCACCCGGCCGGTGAGCACCCGCTGGAGCTCGGTCCGGCCCGGCCGGCTGCCGCCCTTGCCGTCCGCGACCGGCTCGGTCGGGATGATCAGCCAGGCCAGCCCGTACAGGAAGAGGCCGAGCCCGCCGGAGAGGCAGAGCACCACCGTCACCACGCGGAAGACCACCGGGTCGATGTCCAGGTGCCGGCCCAGGCCGCCGCAGACGCCGGCGACCACGCGGTGGTGCTCGGTCCGGTTCAGCGGGGGGCGGTCCGGTGCGGGCGGGGCGCTCGGCCCGGCCTCCTGGGTACGGTGGTCGTCGGTCATGCCCACCATCCTGGTGGCTCCCGGGCGCCCGCCCAACCGGTGCCGTCCCTGTCCGTACCCTGACTTGTCCCTGAGTACGGGTAGGGCTTCACCCTGATGCGTCCGGGCCCGCCCGCGTGGAACCATCGGTGGCGTGGCAGCCCCTGGTACCGATCCCCGTCCGCTCGTCCCCGACGCCCCGCCGTCGGCGGGCGCCGACCCGGCCGTCCCCGGTGACGGGCGGCCGCCGTACCGCCGGCTCTACCGGAGCCCGCAGGGCCGGATGCTCGGCGGTGTCGCGCACGGGCTCGCGGTGCACCTGGGCCTGCCGGTCGCCTGGGTCCGGCTCGCCTTCGTCCTGCTCTTCTTCGCGCAGGGGATCGGCGCGCTGCTCTACGCGGCGTTCTGGTTCGTGGTGCCGATCGGTATCGGCGAGCCCGCCCAGCGCGGCGGCGCGCACTGGGTGTACGTCAACGGGGCCTTCGTACCGGCCGGGTCCTGGCAGGCCTCCGGGGCGTCCGGCGCGGAGCTGAGCAAGGGCCGGCGCGGCCGGATCGGCCGGCTGCGGGAGCTGCTCCAGCACGCGCTGCAGGGCGAGCCCGCGGCGGAGCCGGGCCCGGTGCCGGGCGCGGAGGCGGCGCCGGTCCGGCCGGCCGCGAAGCGCCAGGGCGGCCTGGGGCAGCTCGCGGCGCTGGTCATGGTGGTGATCGGCCTGATCGCCCTGCTGAACGCGCTCGGCGTGCAGACCGCCCGGCCGTACACCTGGCCGCTGCTGGCGATCGGCGTCGGCGTCGCGCTGGTCTGGCGGCAGGCCGACGACTCGCGCTGGCAGCGCTGGTTCGGCCTGGAGGAGGGCGAGAAGCGGCGCGGCGCCTACACCCGGGTGGGCGGCGGCGTGCTGCTGGTGGTGGCCGGCACCATCGCCTTCCTCGCGATGCAGGGCAGCGGCTCCACGCTCGGCTCGGTGATCGAGGCTTCGCTCGCGGTGCTGGCCGGCGTGCTGGTGCTGGTCGGCCCGTACGCGCTGCGGATGTGGCAGGACCTCGGCGCCGAGCGGACCGCCCGCATCCGCGCCCAGGAGCGTGCCGAGATCGCCGCCCACGTCCACGACTCGGTGCTGCACACGCTGACCCTGATCCAGCGCCGGGCCGAGGACCCGAAGGAGGTGCTGCGGCTCGCCCGGGCCCAGGAGCGCGAGCTGCGGCTCTGGCTGTACCGCCCGGAGGCCGCCGCCGAGGCCGCGCCGGACACCATGGCGGAGAGCCTGCGCGCGGTGGTCGCCGAGGTCGAGGACCGCCACGGGGTGCCGGTCGAGCTGGTGATCGTCGGCGACTGCCCGATGGACGAGCGGATCGCGGCCCAGATGCAGGCCGCGAGGGAGGCGACGGTCAACGCGGCCAAGTACGGTGGCGGGGGACCGGTCCAGGTCTACGCCGAGGTGGAGGGGAAGACGGTGATGGTGTTCGTCCGCGACCACGGCCCCGGCTTCGACCCCGACACGGTGCCGGAGGACCGGATGGGTGTCCGCGAGTCGATCCTCGGCCGGATGAAGCGCAACGGCGGCACCGCACGGGTGCGGCCCGCGCCGGACGGCGGGACCGAGGTCGAGCTGGAGATGGAGAGAACGAATGACTGAGGCAGCGCCGATGGGGGTCCCGGCCGACGGCGAGGGGAGGGTCGCGCGAGTCGTCCTGGTCGACGACCACCGGATGTTCCGCACCGGGGTCCGGGCCGAGATCGGGCGCACCGAGGCGACCGGGATCGACGTGGTCGGCGAGGCCGACGACGTCGAGTCGGCGGTCCGGGTGGTCGCCGAGACCAGGCCGGACGTGGTGCTGCTCGACGTCCACCTGCCGGGCGGCGGCGGGGTCGAGGTGCTGCGCCGCTCCGCCGGGCTGATGGGCGAGCAGGGAGGAGTGAAGTTCCTCGCGCTCTCCGTCTCCGACGCGGCCGAGGACGTGATCGGCGTGATCCGCGGCGGTGCCCGCGGCTACGTCACCAAGACCATCACCGGAACCGACCTGGTCAACGCGATCTTCCGGATCTCCGACGGCGACGCGGTGTTCTCGCCCCGGCTGGCCGGCTTCGTGCTGGACGCCTTCGCCGCCACCGACACCCCGCCGGTGGACGAGGACCTCGACCGGCTGACCCAGCGCGAGCGCGAGGTGCTGCGGCTGATCGCGCGCGGCTACGCGTACAAGGAGATCGCCAAGCAGCTCTTCATCTCGGTGAAGACAGTGGAGAGCCACGTCTCGGCGGTGCTGCGCAAGCTCCAGCTGAGCAACCGGCACGAGCTGACCCGCTGGGCCACCGCCCGCCGCCTGGTCTGACGCCCCGCGCACGCTGCCCGCCCGGTCCGGATTCCTCCGGGCCGGGCGGGCTTGTCAGCGGGGGGCCATAGACTCGGAGTGCCATGAGTAGCCTCTTTGACGACCTCCCGCTCCCCGGTTTCGAGGCCCCCGCCGCCGGGCCCGCCGCCGGGTCGAAGCAGCCGCCCGCCGCCGCGCCCATCGACGAGGAGGCGCCGCCGTACGAGGACGACGTCCCGTACGACGCGTACGAGGAGGCGATCCCGGAGGGGCTGTTCCAGACCACCGCTTTCAGTGACCCAGCGGCCGCCGAGGCCGAGCGGGACGCCTGGTACCGCAACGGCGCCGCCCGGACGGTGGTGGACCCGGCGCAGCTGCTGGAGGGGATGAACGACCCGCAGCGCGAGGCGGTGCTGCACGCGGGCTCGCCGCTGCTCATCGTGGCCGGCGCCGGCTCCGGCAAGACGCGGGTGCTGACCCACCGGATCGCCTACCTGCTGGGCGCCCGCGGGGTGCAGCCGGGCGAGATCCTGGCGATCACCTTCACCAACAAGGCGGCCGGCGAGATGCGCGAGCGCGTCGAGCAGCTGGTCGGGCCGCGCGCCCGGGCGATGTGGGTCTCCACCTTCCACAGCGCCTGCGTGCGGATCCTGCGCCGCGAGTCCAAGCTGCTCGGCTTCACCTCGTCGTTCTCGATCTACGACTCGGCGGACTCGCAGCGGCTGATGGCCCTGGTCTGCCGGGACTTGGACCTCGACCCCAAGCAGTTCCCGCCGAAGTCCTTCACCGCGAAGATCAGCAACCTGAAGAACGAGCTGATCGACGAGGAGACCTACGCCGACCAGGCCGCCAACCCGACGGAGAAGAAGCTCGCCGAGGCGTACTTCCTCTACCAGCGGCGGCTGCGCGAGGCCAACGCGCTCGACTTCGACGACATCATCATGACGACGGTGAACCTGCTCCAGGCCTTCCCCGACGTCGCGGAGCACTACCGGCGGCGGTTCCGGCACATCCTGGTCGACGAGTACCAGGACACCAACCGCGCCCAGTACATGCTGGTACGCGAGCTCAGCGGGGGCGCCGTCGCCGCCGCGCCGAAGCGCACGGTGGACGGCGACTTCGTGAACCCGGCGGCCGGGCGGCTGGCCGAGGTGCCGCCGGCCGAGCTGTGCGTCGTCGGTGACGCGGACCAGTCGATCTACGCCTTCCGCGGCGCGACGATCCGCAACATCCTCCAGTTCGAGGAGGACTACCCGAACGCCACCACCATCCTGCTGGAGCAGAACTACCGTTCCACGCAGACCATCCTCAGCGCCGCCAACGCCGTCATCGAGCGGAACACCAGCCGCCGCGAGAAGAAGCTCTGGACGGCCGGCGACCACGGCGAGAAGGTCGTCGGCTACGTCGCGGACGACGAGCACGGCGAGGCCCAGTTCATCGCCGACGAGATCGACCGGCTGACCGACGCGGGCGACGCCAAGCCCGGCGACGTCGCGATCTTCTACCGGACCAACGCGCAGTCCCGTGTGTTCGAGGAGGTGTTCATCCGGGTCGGCCTGCCGTACAAGGTGGTCGGCGGGGTGCGCTTCTACGAGCGCAAGGAGGTCCGGGACGTCCTGGCGTACCTGCGGGTGCTCTCCAACCCGGAGGACACCGTGCCGCTGCGCCGGATCCTCAACGTGCCCAAGCGCGGCATCGGCGACCGCGCCGAGGCGATGCTCGACGCGCTGGCCGCGCGCGAGCGGATCTCCTTCGCCCAGGCGCTCCGGCGGGTGGACGAGGCGTACGGGATGGCCGCGCGCTCGGCGAACGCGGTGAAGAAGTTCAACGAACTGATGGCCGGGCTGCGGCAGGTCGTCGAGTCGGGCGCCGGGCCGGCCGCGGTGCTGGAGGCGGTGCTGGAGGAGACGGGATACCTCGCCGAGCTCCAGTCCTCGACCGACCCGCAGGACGAGACCCGGGTGGAGAACCTCCAGGAGCTCGCCTCGGTGGCCCTCGAGTACGAGCAGGACCCGGGCGAGCGGCCCGACGCCGGCGAGGACGGCGCGCCGCCGGTCGGCTCGCTCGCCGACTTCCTGGAGCGGGTCGCGCTGGTCGCCGACTCGGACCAGATCCCCGACGAGGACGAGGAGGGGCAGGGCGTCATCACGATGATGACCCTGCACACCGCCAAGGGCCTGGAGTTCCCGGTGGTCTTCCTGACCGGCATGGAGGACGGGATCTTCCCGCACATGCGGGCGCTCAACCAGGTCAAGGAGCTGGAGGAGGAGCGGCGGCTCGCGTACGTCGGTCTCACCCGGGCGCGGGAGCGGCTCTACCTGACCCGCTCGGTGCTGCGCAGCGCCTGGGGGCAGCCCTCGTACAACCCGGCCTCGCGGTTCCTGGAGGAGATCCCGGAGACGCTGGTGGAGTGGAAGCGGACGGGGGCGGCCTCGGTGCCGGCCTCGCGCGGGTACTCCTCGGGGTCGTCCTGGGGCGGGAAGTCCGCCGGCTCGGGCGGTTCGGGCTACGGCGGCTCGGGCGGCTCCTCGCGCGGGGCGTCGCGCGGCGGCGCGGCGGCCTCGCCGAAGGCGGGCTGGGGGCAGTCGGCGCGGCGGTCCGGTGCGGCGGTCGAGCGGGAGGTCGTGGCGCTGGCGGTCGGGGACCGCGTCACCCACGACACCTTCGGGCTGGGCACGGTGGTGGCCACCACGGGCGTCGGGGACAAGGCGCAGGCCACCGTCGACTTCGGGACGGAGGGGCGCAAGCAGCTGCTGCTGCGGTACGCGCCGGTCGAGAAGCTCTGACCGCTCAGCGCGGGTCGAGTCCGTTCGAGAGGAACCACGGCAGCGGGTCGACCGGCCCGCTGCCGGGCGGCCGGATCTCGAAGTGCAGGTGCGGCCCGGTGCTGTTGCCGCTGCTGCCGACGAAGGCGATGACGTCGCCCTGCTTCACCGTCCCCTTGCGGATCTTGTACGAGCGCAGGTGGCAGTACCAGGCCTCGGTGCCGTCGGCCATCTTCAGGATCGTCATGTAGCCGTACGACGGGTTCCACTGCGTACGGATCGTGCCGTCGGTGACGGCCATGACCTGCGAGCCGCCGTCCACCGGGAAGTCGATGCCGGTGTGGCGGTTGGCCCAGTGGGTGCCGGCCTCGCCGAACAGCTCGCCGAGGCCGTGCTCGGCGACCGGCATGACCACCTTGGGCTTGGCCGGTTCGGCGGTCGGCTCGGCGGTCGGTTCGGCGGTGGGCTGGCCGCCGGAGAGCGGCTGGCGGGCGTCGCCTCGGGAAGCCTGGTCGGCACCGTCCACGGCGAGGGCCTGCTGGGCGGAGGTCCGGGCGGCCGCGTTGTCCGGCGCGTCGGCGGCCGTGGCCTGCTGCGGCACCAGGCCGGCCGCCTGGGTGCGCTGCTGGTCGGCCTCGCCCTGGACGGTGACGGCGGCCGCCGCGGCCACCCCGAGCGCGGCCACCGACGGCAGCGCGACACGCAGCAGTGCCGTTCTGGTGGCGGCCCTGGCGGCACCGCGCCGCTGGGCACGCGACTGCTCGCGGGCGGCCAGGCGCAGCTCCGCTCGGGTCGGGCGGGCGGCTGCGTCGGGAGCCATCGGGGGCTGCCTCCTCGGTGGGCCTTCGGCACGTCGTCGGGCGAGGGGAAAGACGAGGGGAAAACTGCCGAGACTGTAGCCGTAACGCCGACATCCGGACAAAAGTCCGTAAGTCAAGAGGCGAGTTGGTGGGCTGTGGGTGGGATTTGCGGGGGATACCGACTGGTAGCAAGGGGTGGGGCTGTGATTTTGCCCTCCTCTTGAGGGGCGGCACGGCCAGGGGGGCCGGGTGGCGCTAACCTCCCCTCAGGTTGGTTATTGCTGGTTAACCGCGCCCGTGCCCGACGAGGTCTGGGGTGGTGGACGACGAAGTCCAGGAGGCAGTGATGGGTGTGTCAGGGCCGATCCGTGTGGTGGTCGCGAAGCCCGGGCTCGACGGTCACGACCGCGGCGCCAAGGTCATCGCGCGTGCCCTGCGCGACGCCGGTATGGAGGTCATCTACACCGGCCTGCACCAGACGCCCGAGCAGATCGTCGACACCGCGATCCAGGAGGACGCGGACGGCATCGGGCTGTCGGTCCTCTCCGGCGCGCACATGACGCTCTGCGCGCGGGTGCTGGAGCTGCTGAAGGAGCGCGAGGCGGAGGACATCAAGGTCTTCTGCGGCGGGATCATCCCGGACGAGGACATCGTCGAGCTCAAGGCCATGGGCGTCGCGGACATCTTCACCCCGGGCACGCCGACCCGGGACGTGGTGGCCTGGGTCGAGGCGAACCTGCGGGCCGCCGGCTAGCGCACCTGCTTCCTTTCCGGGCCGGTACGGGGTCTCCTCCCGTACCGGCCCGGGTGCGTTCCGGGTCAGGCGACGAGTTCGGCGAGCATGGCCTCGCGGAAGCGCAGGGTGCCGGCCAGGCGGGTGAAGGTCTCGGCCCAGGCGGTGGCGGGGGCGGTGTCGGCGACCAGCGCCTCGACGGCGGCGGCCGTCCCGGGGGCGAGCGCGCGCTCGGTCATCCCGAGCACCCCGCTGTGGCTCCACGGGTACGCGCCGGAGGCGGCCGCCCGGGCGAGGGCGGCGACCACGGCGGTGGAGAGCGGCGGCGTCCACGGGGTCGCGCAGGCGCCGAGCAGCTGGAAGGCCTCGCCGAGTCCGTGCACCTCGATGAACGCGGCCGTCCAGGCGGCGCGTTCGGCGGGCGGTAGGACGGAGAGCAGCTTGGCGGGGGAGCCGGTGGTCCGCGGCGGGCGGGGGCGCCGGCTCTCCGGGGCGGGGGCCGGGGCCGGCCCGAGGAGCGCGCGCGCCCAGTCGGCGTCCTGCTGGCGGACGGCGGCCCGGGCCCAGGCCTCGCGCAGATCGTCGGCCCAGCTGCTGTTGGTCTCGTCGATGCTGTCACCGACCCGCAGGGCGAGGAGTCGGCCCGGCGTCAGGCCGGTGGACTCGTGCCAGAGGGCCAGTGGCGCCGCGGCGATCACCTCGCCGAACCACCAGGCCCGCTCGCCGCGGCCGGTGGGCGACTTGAGGGGTATGCCGTCGCGCTGCATCGCCGGGTCGCACTCGGCGGGCGGGGTGACCAGCAGGTGCGTGCCGCGGTCGGAGAGACGGACGGCGGCGCGGGCCCGCTCGGCCATGCGGCCGGCCAGGGTCGAGCCGGGGAGCGTCGAGAGCAGCTCGGCGGCGGTGGCGCGGACGTTCTTGCTGCGGTCGCCGAGAGCGGCCTCCAGGAAGGGTTCGTCGGCGGGGGAGAGGCCGTCCTGGAGCGCGTCCAGGAAGAGCAGGCGGTCCTCGGCGCGCTCGGTGGACCAGGTGCTCCGGAGCAGGGCGAGGCCGGCGGCCGGGTCGGTGCGGCGCAGCAGTGTCAGGTGGGTGACGCGCTCGGCGAAGAGGCCTTCGTGCCAGAGCCGGTCGTCGACGGGGCCGGCCGTTTCGGCGGGTGTCCCGGCGGTGGTGCGCAGGACGAAGCGCCAGTCGGGGTTGCGGGGGGCGAGCCAGCGGCCGAGCGGGCCGGCCAGGGCGACCGCGTCGGGGCGCAGCTCGCTGCGGGCGCGGGCGGCGTCGAGCAGCGCCGGGACGAGGACGGCGGGTGGGCGGTAGCCGCGGGCGCGGGCGGTGGCGAGCCACTGGGGGAGCAGCTCGGTGAGGTTGGCGAGGGTGGCGCCGCCGCCGCGGGTGCCGAGGAGCAGGGAGAGGCGGCGGGCGGCGGGGGCGGGGAGCTCGGGGCGGTCGTCCTCCGGGGCGGGGGCGGCGAGGGGCTCGGTGACGGGGGTGGGGAGGGCGCCGGCGCGGCGGCGGACGGTCTCCAGGGCGGCGAGTTCGAGGAGCGCGGTGGCGGGGTCGGTGCGGTCGACGGCCTGGTGGGCGGGGGACTCGCCGGTGAGCTGCGGGAGGGGGCGGCGGTCGGTGCCGAGGAGGGCGGTGGTGTGGAGGGACTCCCAGGGGTCGGGCACGTGGGCTCCTGAGGTTGTGGTGTGGGCGGTGCGGGCGCGCGGTGGGGCGCCGGGCTACGGGGTGGTGAGGTTGATCGGTCGGTGCTCCGGGCCCCAGGCGGTGACGGGGGTGAAGCCCTGGTGGCCGTGTTCGCCGAAGACGGTGAGGGCGCGGCCGGTGGAGACGGCGGCGAGGCGCCAGAGGGCGGATTCGGGTGTGGCGGCGCGGTGGACCGGGAGGGTGTGCCGGCCGTCGGTGAGGTGCCAGCCGTCGGGCGTGAGGACGGGGACGGCGTCGGTGAGGACGGTGGGCCAGGCGTCGAGCCACGGGTCGTCGGCGACGGCGGTGCCGTAGGCGGCGACGGCTTCGGCGGCGGTGAGGCCGGCCGGCGGGGTGGCGGGGCCGGGCTCGGGTGCGCCGTAGCGGGTGCCCAGGACGGCGCGCAGCGGGCGGGCGCCGGGGTGGAAGGCGAGGTCGGCTTCGAGGACGTGCCCGGTGGGGAGGGCGAGGTCGGGGGCCTGGCCGGGGCGGCCGAAGGCGAGGAGGAGGGCGGGGCGGCCGGTCTTGGCGCCGCGCAGCCAGAGGCGGCGGGTGGTGAGGCGGTCGTCGGCGCCGCCTTCCAGCGGTGAGGTGCGGCTGCCGAGGACGTGCCAGCGGTCGCGGACGGTGGGGCCGGCGAGGAGGTCGGCGGTGTCGGTGGTGTAGCCGATCCTGGTGCGGACGGTGGCGGCGAGCGGCGCGGGCAGTTCGCCGACCCGGGTGGCGGCGGTGGCGAGCAGGTGGAGCATGGCGTACTCCTCCAGGAGGTGCTGCTGGGGGGTGGTGTCGAGCCCGCGGACGCGGGCGGCGAGGCCGGTCGCCTGGGCGTCGACCATGCGGGCGGCGACCTCCTCCCAGGGGCCGGCGGTGGACTGGTCGGCCAGGCCGTGGCGGATCCGGTCGGCCAGCCGGAGCCGCAGCTCGGCGGCGCCGGCGGCGACCCGGGCGGAGCGCTTCTCGGCGCGGCGGCGGGCGGCGGCCGGGTCGGCGGGGGGCCCGGGCGTGGCGGTGCGCTGCTCGGCCCGGTTCCGGCGCGCCGTCAGCCACTCGCGGGCCCAGTCGGCCGGTTCGGCGGCCGGGACGGCCTCGGGGGTGCCGCTCCAGAGCAGGAGCAGCCCGAGCGCGTGCTTGCACGGGAACTTCCGGCTCGGGCAGGTGCAGGTGTAGGCGGGGGTGGCCAGCTCGACGGCCGTGCGGTACGGCGTCCGGCCGCTGCCCCGGCACTCGCCCCAGAGCGCGCTGCCGTCGGTGCCCGTGGCCGACCAGGGCGCGGGCGAGGAGAGCTTGCCCGCGGCCTTCCGCGAGGCGGCGTCGGGTGCCAGGGACAGGACGTGTTCGGTGCTCCAGCGTTCCTCCATGCCGACGACGGTAGGCGCAGGGACTGACAGTCCTGGTGGTCGAACTGAGGTCCGGTCAGGATTGTCAGTGGCTCGGTGCAGGCTTGTTCTCGCAGGCCGGGACGCCGACCTGGCTCCCCCCGATCACTTCGCCGCCTGCCACAGGTGTGTCCGGCGGCCGGCCCGAAGGAGCCCCTATGACCGACGTTCTGCGGCAGCACGCGGAGCACGCCTTCGCGGCGGAGCTGGCCGCGCTGGCCGCGCAGGACGACCGTCCGCGCCCCGAACGATGGAGGTTGTCCCCGTGGGCCGTGGCCACCTATCTGCTGGGTGGCGAACTGCCCGACGGCACGGTGATCACGCCCAAGTACATCGGGCCGCGCCGGGTCGTCGAGGTCGCCGTGACGACGCTGGCGACGGACCGCGCGCTGCTGCTGCTCGGCGTGCCGGGGACGGCGAAGACGTGGGTGTCGGAGCATCTCGCGGCCGCGATCAGCGGTGATTCGACGCTGCTCGTACAGGGCACGGCCGGGACCCCGGAGGAGGCCGTCCGCTACGGGTGGAACTACGCCCGGCTGCTCACCGACGGGCCGAGCCGGGAGGCGCTGGTGCCGTCGCCGCTGATGCGGGCGATGGCGGACGGGAAGATCGCCCGGGTCGAGGAGCTGACCCGCATCCCGGCCGACGTGCAGGACAGCCTGATCACCATCCTGTCGGAAAAGACACTGCCGGTGCCGGAGTTGGGCGGCGAGACGCAGGCGGTGCGGGGGTTCAACCTGATCGCCACCGCCAACGACCGGGACCGGGGCGTGAACGAGCTGTCGAGCGCCCTGCGCCGGCGGTTCAACACCGTGGTGCTGCCCCTGCCCGGCTCCCTGGAGGAGGAGGTGGACATCGTCACCCGGCGGGTCGACCAGCTCGGCCGCTCGCTGGAGCTGCCCGAACTGCCCGGCGGCGCCGAGGAGATCCGGCGGGTGGTCACCGTCTTCCGCGAGCTGCGGGCCGGGATCACGCTCGACGGCCGGACGAAGGTGAAGTCGCCGAGCGGCACCCTGTCGACGGCGGAGGCGATCTCGGTGGTGACCAACGGGATGGCGCTGGCCGCGCACTTCGGGGACGGCGTGCTGCGGGCCGGTGACGTCGCCGCCGGGGTGGTGGGCGCCGTCGTCCGGGATCCGGCGGCCGACCAGGTGGTGTGGCGCGAGTACGTCGAGGGCGTGCTGCGGGAGCGCGACGGCTGGAAGGACTTCTACCGCGCGGCCCGCGAGAACGCCCGCTGATTGCACCGCAGTTCGAGGTTGGAGGAGGGAGGGCGCGATGAGTGAGCGGAACAGTGCAGAGGTGACGCTGCTGGGCGTACGGCACCACGGCCCCGGTTCGGCCCGTGCGGTGGCCGCCGCACTGGAGCTCCTGGAGCCGGACGTGGTGCTGATCGAGGGTCCGCCGGAGGCCGATCCGATCATCGGGCTGGCGGCGGAGAAGCAGATGGTGCCGCCGGTCGCCCTGCTCGCCCACGCGGTGGACGACCCGGCCCGGGCCGCGTTCTGGCCGTACGCGGAGTTCTCCCCGGAGTGGGTGGCGATCCGGTACGGCGTCGACACTGGCCTGCCGGTGCGCTTCATCGACCTCCCGGCGGCGTACGGCTTCGCCGAGGAGGCCGCGGAGACCGCGGAGACCGCGGAGGAGCGGCCGGGTGACCCGATCGCGCTGCTCGCCGAGGCCGCCGGCTACGACGACCCGGAGCGCTGGTGGGAGGACGTGATCGAACACCGCTCGCCCGGCGCCGACGCGCTGGCCCCGTTCGCCGCGGTCGCCGAGGCGATGACGGCGCTGCGCGAGGCCGGGGTGACCGCCGGCGCCGCCCGGCGGGACGACCTGCGGGAGGCGTACATGCGCCGGCAGATCCGGGCCGCCAAGCGGTCCGGCTACCGGCGGATCGCGGTGGTCTGCGGCGCCTTCCACGTCCCCGCGCTGGCCGCCATGCCGACCGTCGCCCACGACCGGGCCCTGCTGGCCGGCCTGCCGAAGAAGGTGAGGACCGACATCACCTGGGTGCCCTGGACGCACCGGCGGCTCGCGCAGTCGAGTGGCTACGGCGCCGGGATCGTCTCGCCGGGCTGGTACCGCCACCTGTTCGCGGAACCGGGCGACCCGCTGCCGAAGTGGCTGACCAGGGCCGCCGAGCTGCTCCGGGCCGAGGACCACCCGGTCTCCTCCGCCCACGTCATCGAGGCCGTCCGGCTGGCCCGGACGCTCGCCGTGATGCGCGGCCGCCCGCTGGCCGGCCTGACCGAGACGCTGGACGCCGTCCGCTCGGTGATGTGCGACGGCTCGGACGTCGCCCTCGCCCTGGTGCGGGACGGGCTGGTGATCGGCGACGCGCTCGGCGTAGTCCCGGACGGCGCCCCGGCGGTGCCGCTCCAGCGGGACCTCGCCCGGCTCCAGCGCTCGCTGCGGCTCAAGCCCGGGGCGGAGCCGCGCGAGCTCGACCTGGACCTCCGTGAGGAGACCGGCGCCGCCCGCTCCCGGCTGCTGCACCGGCTGCGGCTGCTCGGCATCGACTGGGGCGTGCCCAGCCGGTCCGCGGTGAACTCGACCGGCACCTTCCGGGAGAGCTGGCGGCTCTGCTGGCAGCCCGAGTTCGCGGTCCGGATCGCCGAGGCCGCCCAGTGGGGCACCACGGTCGAGGACGCGGCCACCGGCAAGGCCGTCGGCACGGCCCGGGCGGCGACGGAGCTCGCCGAGCTGACCGGGCTGGTGGAGACCTGCCTGCTGGCCGGGCTCGGCAGCGCCCTGCCGGCGGTGATGCGGGTGCTCGCCGACTGCGCCGCGCTGGACACCGACGTCGCCCACCTCGCCGGCGCCCTGCCCGCCCTGGTCCGCGCCCTGCGCTACGGCGACGTCCGGGGCACCGACGGCGGCGCGCTCGGCGAGGTCGCGGCCGGCCTCGCCGAGCGGATCTGCGTCGGCCTGCCGCCCGCCTGCACCGGGCTGGACGCGGCCGGCGCGGAGGTGATGCGCGGCCATCTCGACGAGGTGCACGGCGCGATCGGCCTGCTGGCACGGGACGGCGGCCTCGCCGACCGGTGGGCCGCCACTCTGCGGGCGCTCGCCCGCCGTGAACCGGCCGGCGGCCCCGCCACCGGCGTCCCCGGCCTGCTGCGCGGTCGCGCCGTCCGGCTGCTGCTGGACGACGGACGGCTCGACTCCGAGGAGGCCGGCCGCCGGATGGGCCTGGTCATCTCGGCCGCCGGCGCCCCGGCGGACGCAGCCGGCTGGGTCGAGGGCTTCCTCACCGGCGGCGGCGCCCTGCTGCTGCACGACCCGCGCCTGCTGGGCCTGCTCGACGCCTGGCTGACGGAGGTGCCGGCCGAGGCCTTCACCGACGTGCTGCCGCTGCTGCGCCGCACCTTCTCCGCCCTGGAGGCGGGTGTCCGGACGACCATCGGCAGCCGGGTCGCGGCCGGCCCGCTCGGCACCGAGCCGGCGGCGGCCGAGGGCGCCGGGCCCGAACTCGACCGGGCCCGCGCCGACGCAGCCCTGCCGGTGGTCGCCACCCTGCTCGGCCTGCCCGGCTGCCCGGCCCACCCCGGCGGCGGCCGGGCGCGGATCCCGAAACAGGCCACCGGCCGCGACACCTGACCCTGGCCTCGTGAATGACCCCGACCTCGTGAAGGACCTCGACCTCGTGAAGGAGCATCCGATGGCAGTGACCACCACCCCCGCCGCCGACGAGCGGCTGCGCCGCTGGCGGCTGGTGCTCGGCGGCGAGGGGGACGGCACGGGCTACGCCCTGCGCGGGAGGGACGCCGCGATGGACGGCGCGCTCGGCGCGCTCTACCGGGGCGCGCCGGAGGAGGGCCGGGCCGGGCGGTCCGGCCGTCGCGGCGCCGGCCTGGGCGGCTCGGCGCCGCAGGTGGCGCGCTGGCTGGGCGACATCCGCGAGTACTTCCCGTCCACCGTCGTCCAGCTGATGCAGCAGGACGCCATCACCCGGCTCGGGCTGGACCGGCTGCTGCTGGAGCCGGAGATGCTGGAGGCCGTCGAGCCCGACGTCCACCTCGTCGGTACCCTGCTCTCGCTCAAGCACGCGCTGCCCGAGACCACCCGGGAGACGGCCCGCGCGGTGGTCGGCAAGGTGGTCGCCGAGCTGGAGCGCCGGCTCGTCGACCGTACCCGGGCCACTCTCGGCGGCGCGCTGGACCGCAGCGCCAGGGTGAACCGCCCCCGCCACCGGGACATCGACTGGGACCGCACCATCCTGGCCAACCTGAAGAACTACCTGCCCGAGCACGGCACCGTCGTCCCCGAGCGGCTGGTCGGCTACGCCCGGGCCCAGCGCGCGGTGAAGAAGGACGTCATCCTCTGCATCGACCAGTCGGGCTCGATGGCCCCGTCCGTCGTGCACTCGGCGGTCTTCGGCGCGGTGCTCGCCTCGATGAAGTCGCTGGACACCCGGCTCGTCGTCTTCGACACCGCGGTGGTCGACCTCACCGAGCAGCTCACCGACCCGGTGGACGTCCTGTTCGCCACCCAGCTCGGCGGCGGCACCGACATCAACCGGGCGCTCGCCTACTGCCAGTCGAGGATCACCCGCCCGTCCGAGACGATCGTGGTGCTGATCAGCGACCTCTACGAAGGCGGCATCCGGGACGAGATGCTCAAGCGGGTGGCGGCGATGAAGGCGGCCGGCGTCCAGTTCGTCGCGCTGCTCGCGCTCTCCGACGAGGGCGCGCCCGCGTACGACCACGCGCACGCCGCGGCGCTGGCCGCGCTCGGAGCCCCGGCGTTCGCCTGCACCCCCGACGCCTTTCCGGACGTCATGGCGGCGGCGATCGAGAAGCGGCCGATCCCGGTGCCGGAGCAGGGCGTGTGAGCGACCGGGGCGCGGGTTCACCCGAACGAGCGAACCCGAGCCCGCCCGCGGCCCCGGATCCGCCCGCCCGCTGAGCAGGGCGCGCGACACACGGTGGTGGGCTCTCTGTGACGGTTCTCACCCAAGACGGGCCGGTCCCGGGCGAAACACTCCCGTCCTCCGGGGATAACCTGCCAGACGGACGTGACGCGCGTGTTGATTGACGTGTGCGCCCGTGGCTGTGTGGGCCGCAAGGCCGTACTTCTGCGTACCCGCACCGCCCCGACGACCCGCAGCGAAGATCCTGCCGTGGCACGCTCGTAGAGACACAATCCGCGACCACGAACAAGGACAAACACGTGGACCTGTTCGAGTACCAGGCGAGGGACCTCTTCGCCAAGCACGGGGTGCCCGTGCTTGACGGTGATGTCATCGAGACCGCCGCAGACGCTGCCGCCATCGCGGAGCGCTTCGGCGGCCGCGCCGTCGTCAAGGCTCAGGTGAAGGTGGGTGGCCGAGGCAAGGCCGGTGGCGTGAAGCTCGCCGCCGACCCGGCGGACGCCGTCGCCAAGGCCGAGGCGATCCTCGGCATGGACATCAAGGGCCACACCGTTCACAAGGTGATGCTTGCCCAGACCGCGGACATCAAGGACGAGTACTACGTCTCGTTCCTGCTGGACCGCACCAACCGCACCTTCCTGGCCATGGCCAGCGTCGAGGGCGGCGTGGAGATCGAGGTCGTCGCCGAGGAGAACCCCGACGCGCTCGCCAAGATCCCGGTCGACGCCAACGAGGGCTGCACCCCGGAGAAGGCCGCCGAGATCGTCGCCGCCGCGAAGTTCCCGGCGGAGATCGCGGACCAGGTCGCCGACGTCCTGCAGAAGCTCTGGGTCGTCTTCATCAAGGAGGACGCCCTCCTGGTCGAGGTCAACCCGCTGATCAAGTCCGGCGACGGCAAGATCATCGCGCTCGACGGCAAGGTCTCCCTGGACGAGAACGCCGAGTTCCGCCAGCCCGAGCACGAGGCGCTCGAGGACAAGGCCGCCGCCAACCCGCTTGAGGCGGCGGCGAAGGCCAAGGGCCTGAACTACGTCAAGCTCGACGGCGAGGTCGGCATCATCGGCAACGGCGCGGGTCTCGTCATGAGCACCCTCGACGTGGTCGCCTACGCGGGCGAGAAGCACGGCGGCGTCAAGCCCGCCAACTTCCTCGACATCGGTGGCGGCGCCTCCGCCGAGGTGATGGCCAACGGCCTGGAGATCATCCTGGGCGACCCCGACGTCAAGTCGGTCTTCGTCAACGTCTTCGGTGGCATCACCGCGTGCGACGCCGTCGCCAACGGCATCGTGCAGGCCCTGGAGCTGCTCTCGTCGAAGGGCGAGGCCGTCACCAAGCCGCTCGTCGTCCGCCTCGACGGCAACAACGCGGAGCTGGGTCGCAAGATCCTCGACGACGCGAACCACCCGCTGGTCCAGCGCGTGGACACCATGGACGGTGCGGCCGACCGCGCCGCCGAGCTGGCCAACGCCAAGTAAGGAAGGGGACTTAACCATGGCTATCTTCCTTACCAAGGACAGCAAGGTCATCGTCCAGGGCATGACCGGCTCCGAGGGCATGAAGCACACCCGCCGCATGCTCGCCTCCGGCACCCAGATCGTCGGCGGTGTGAACCCGCGCAAGGCCGGCACCACGGTCGACGTCGACGGCACCGAGGTGCCCGTCTTCGGCTCCGTCGCCGAGGCCATCGAGAAGACCGGTGCCGACGTCACCGTCATCTTCGTGCCGCCGAAGTTCACCAAGGACGCCGTCGTCGAGGCCATCGACGCCGAGATCGGCCTGGCCGTCGTCATCACCGAGGGCGTCCCGGTGCACGACACCGCCGCCTTCTGGGCGTACGCCGGTTCGAAGGGCAACAAGACCCGGATCATCGGCCCGAACTGCCCCGGCCTGATCAGCCCCGGACAGTCGAACGCCGGCATCATCCCGGCCGACATCACCACCTCCGGCAAGATCGGTCTGGTCTCGAAGTCCGGCACCCTGACCTACCAGCTCATGTACGAGCTGCGCGACATCGGCTTCTCCTCGGCCGTGGGCATCGGCGGTGACCCGGTCATCGGCACCACCCACATCGACGCCCTCAAGGCGTTCCAGGAGGACCCGGAGACCGAGCTCATCGTCATGATCGGTGAGATCGGCGGCGACGCCGAGGAGCGTGCCGCGGCCTACATCGCCGAGCACGTCACCAAGCCGGTCGTCGGCTACGTCGCGGGCTTCACCGCCCCCGAGGGCAAGACCATGGGCCACGCCGGCGCCATCGTCTCCGGCTCCTCGGGCACCGCCCAGGCGAAGAAGGAGGCCCTCGAGGCCGCCGGCGTCAAGGTCGGCAAGACGCCGTCCGAGACCGCCCGCCTGGCGCGCGAGCTCATCGGCTGACGCCACCCGCTCGTCGAGCGCCCCCGTCCGGATCTCCGGGCGGGGGCGCTCGCCTTTTCGGGGGTGTCGGCGCCCGGCCTGTTCAGCGGTCGGTCGCGCAGGGGTGCAGGGACCAGCGGGTGCAGGAGACCGGACCGGTCGTGGCCGGACCGGGCGGGGGCAGTGCCTCCGCGGCGCGGCCGGCCGCCGGCAGCTCCCACGGGCGGGCCCCGGGTGGCGGCGGGTCGACCACGACCGCCTCGACGCCCGGGGCGGTGCTGCACCAGAGGCTCGCGATGCCCGTCGGCGGGGCGTCCGGCGGCGCGGGGACGGCGTCGTTCGGTGCCGAAGCGCAGACGTCCGGGGCGGGCGGCACCCCGCCGGGCCGGAACAGCTCGCTCGGTCCGCCGCCGGCCAGCGTCGCCACCACCGCCCCCGCGACCGCCACCGTGATCAGCGCCGCCGCCCCCGTGCGGGTCGCGTTGGCCAGCCCGTACCGTGCCCGCAGCACCGGCACCGGCGGCCGGTGCGGCTCCGGGCAGCCGCGGACCGCCGCCCGGTGCAGCAGCCCGCTGACCCGGTCCGCGAAACCGTCCGCCGCAGGGTTCGGCCCGGCCAGCTCCGGCACCCACTGCGCCAGCGCCGTCCGGGCCGCCCAGACCCGGCCCTCGGCGGCCGCCACCGTCGACTCCACCTCGACGGCCACCGCGGCGGCGGGCAGCCCGAGACCGTCGTGCAGGATCAGGGCCCGGCGCTGCGGGCGGGAGAGGCGCTTGAGCGCCTTGAGCAGCGCGCGGTCCCGGTCGGTCAGCCGGTCGTGGTCCGGGAGCACCGCCTGCGACTCGTCGGCCGGGCGGACCTTGATCCGGCGGTGCGGCAGCCGCCAGGCGTGCGCCCGGCGCGGGCCGCCCCGATGCCACGGTGACAGCGCCGCCTCACAGGCCCGCGCCCGCACCCAGCCCTCCGGGTCGGGCCCGGCGGCCACCTCGCCCCACTGCCGCCGCGCCTCGCCGAACGCCCGCTGGACGCAGTGCACGGCGCGGTGCTTGCACGCGGTGAGGAGGAAGACCTGCTGCACGAGGCGGGTGTGGGCGGTCTCGTACAGCTCTTCGAAGGTGGGGGCGGTGGCTGCGGGGGCGGTCTCCGGGCGGGCCTCCTGCCGGGGGGTGGGCCCGGTCCGGGGCCGGCTGCGGTCCGTGCGCTGCGGCCCGCCGGCAGGGGTCCCGCGCCCACGGGCCGGCGCGGGCGTGGGATCGGACGTCGGACCGGGCGTTGGCGCGAGCGTTGGACCGGGGGCCTTCCGGTGGCCGTTGAGCGGGGCCGGCTTCCCGCCCTGTGGCGGACGGCGGTCGGCGGGCGCCTCGGAGGGGGCCTGGCCCGTCCGGCGCGGTCCGACAGCGGGGGGCGCGGCGCTGGGCGCTGCGTCGGCGGCTCTCGGGTGGCCGTTGAGCGGGGCCGGCTTCTCGCGCTGCGGGGTGTGGCGGCGGCCGGGGGTCTCCTCGGTACCCCTCGGCCGCCCGGCCGGCAGGGCCGGCGTCCCGGGTCGGGGGGAGCGGCGGCCGTCGGGGACAGCCGCGGGTGCCGGGGCCGGGGTATTCGGCTGACCGTGCGACGGAGCCGGCTTCTTCCGCTCCTGCTCGGCCCGGCGGCGGTCGGCGGGGGCGGGGGCGGGGGCCGGAGCGGGGGCCGGGGTCGGAGTCGGGGCCTTCGGCGCAGGGCCCCGCTCGCGAGCCGGCGTACCGGGAATCGCACGGCCCGCCTCGGGGGCGGTCTGAGCGGGGCTCAGCAGGGTGGCGAAGGCGGCGATCTCGGTGCGGGTTCGTGTGCCGAGCTTGCGCATGGCGCGGTGCTGGTAGGTGCGCGCGGCGGCCGGGGTGACACCGAGCGCGGCCGCGGACTCGGCGAGGTCCCGGCCGGCCGCGAGGTGGGCCAGGGCTTGGGCTTCACGCGATGTCAGCTGCCGGAGCAACCGGGCCACCTCCTCCTGGCTGACGGAGGGGCCGTCGGCCGCCTCGGTCCGCGTCGCCTTCGTGTGCTTGGCGGCCCGGCCGCGTCCGGCCCGGCCCTTTCCGGAACGGCCCTGCGGCGTGGGTTCGTCGGTCGTGGGTTCGTCGGTCGTGGGGGCACCGGTGGGGCGCTCGGCGGTCGGCGGCGTGGCCATCAGACGCTCCGAGCCGGAGTGGGGGCGGCGAGAGGGCAGGGTCTGAAAATGCGCATAAGCCAATAATCTGGGACACGACGGCGGTTTGCCGCTTCACGGAGCATGGCGAGTCGCCTTGGCACCATGAGGCGCATGACGCAGCTGATGGGCCGTCCGATCGTGGAAGTGCCGCGGGAGCTGGGCGGCAGGCCCGTCCTGGCCGACGTGCTCACCGGGGTGCGGACGGCGCTGCTCGGCCTGGCGGTGGTCGCGGTGCCGGTGCTCGGGCTCTGGGTGATGACCCCGTACGCGGACGACGGTGCGGCCGGCGCCGTCCGGCTGGCAGGTGTGCTCTGGCTGCTCGGGCACGGCGCGCCGGTGCTGCGCGGCGCCGCGGACGCCCCGCTGACCGTCACCCCGCTGCTGCTCGGCCTGCTGGCGGTGGGGCAGCTGTACCGGGCGGGCGCCCGGGTGGCGGCCCGGCGTGGTCCGCGGCCGCGCTGGAGCGGCCCGTCGGCGGTGTGGTGCGGCTACTGCGGGGTGGCGGTGGCGGTGGTGGCGCACTGTTCGGGCGCCGGGCTGTTCCGCGCGCGGGTGCTGCCGGACGTGCTGGTGGTGACGGTGCTGGCCGCGGCCGCGACGGCGGCCGGTGCCCGGACGGCGCGCCGCGCGGGGGGCGGCCCCGGACAGCCGGGGGTGCACCGGCCGGTGTCCTGGTGGCGGGCGCTGGACCGGGTGCCGGCCTGGGCCCGGCCCGACGGCGGAGCGGCGGTTGTCCGGACGGCGGCGCTGGCGGCCGGGGCGGGGCTGGTCGCGGCGGGCGCGGCGGTGCTGGCCGTGGCGGCGGGGCTGGACGCGGTGGACGGCACCGGTCAGGCGATGGCGGCGCTCGGCCGTGGCCCGGCCGCGGTGGCCGGGCTGCTGCTGCTGAGTGTGGCGCTGCTGCCGAACGCGGTGCTCTGGGGCGCGGCGTACGCGCTGGGACCGGGGTTCGCGGTGGGGGCGGGGACGGTGGTGGCGCCGGCCGGGACGGTGCTGGGGCCGGTGCCGGAGTTCCCGCTGTTCGCGCTGGTGGCGGAGCCGGGTGCGGGTGGCTGGCGGCTAACGGCCTGTCTGCTGCCTGCGCTGGCCGGGGTGGTCCCGGCCCTGCTGCTGGGCCGGGCGGCGGCGGACGGCGCGAGCCGTACGGACGCTCAGGCCCCGGCCGGCCGGCCCTTCGGGGCGGGCGCCCCGTGGCACCCGGTGGCGACGGGTGTCGCCGTGCTGGCGGCGGCGCTGCTGACCGGGGTGGCGGCCGGGGTGCTCGGCTGGCTGTCCGGCGGCGCGCTGGCGGGCGGGCGGATGGCGCAGTTGGGGCCGGTGCCGTGGTGGACGGGCCTGGCGGCGGCGGGGTGGGTCGCGGCGGTGGCGGTGCCGGGCGCGCTGCTGGTGCGGGCCCGAGCACTCGGCTGGGCGTGGGGCGGGGTCTTGGGCGGGGCGTCGGCCCGGCCCACCGGCCGGGGCGGCACCGCGGACGGCCGCGTCACCGCGTACGAGGGTGGCACCGCGGACGGCGGCGTCACCGCGCACCAAGGCGTCACCGTGGACGGCGGTGTCACCCCGGACGGCCGCGTCACCGAAGGCCGGGGTGGCACCGAGGACCGGGGGAAGGCCGCCGGGGCCGGCACCGCGCTCGCCGGCCACACGCGCCGGGCCGCGCTGCTGCTGCGGGCCCGCGCCTACGCGGTGGTGCTACGGCTGGGTGCGCCCGCGGACGGGGCAGGCGGAACGGACGACACCGACGACACCGACGGCACCGGCTCCGCCCCCGGCACCGACGACACCGACGACACCGACGGCACCGGCTCCGCCCCCGGTTCCGGGGAGTGACCGCCCCACCGGCCGGGGGCGGCTACTCGTTCTTGGTCGTGATGTCCACGTACCACTTCGGCGCCAGCCGGTCGCAGTTGTCCGCACCGGTGGTGGTGAGCGAGTCCCGGACGCATGTGACGTAGTCGTTGTAGTACAGGCTGAGCCCGATCACCGAGGAGACGAAGACCAAGGTCATCGCACCGGTGAGGACCCCGGCGAGCGCCGCCGGGGTGAGCGGGTTGGGTGCGCCGGCCTCGGTGGCGGCGGCGGGTGCCGTGGCGGAGGTCCCGGCCGGCTTGGGGGTGCGCATCGCGCCGACGCCCCAGACGATGGCGAGCGCGCCGACGAACAGGGCGACGTAGTGCAGCGCGGCGAACGCGCAGACCAGCGAGGCCATGCCGGCCAGGGCCGCGTTGCGGGCCTTGCGCTGCGCCGGGTCGCTCGGGTCGAGCTTGGGCGGTTGCGGGGCCGGCGGCCGGGGGTGCCAGCCGCCGCCCTGGTAGCCGGGGCTCCACGGGTGCGGCGGGGGGACCTGCGGACGCTCGTCCGGGCCGCCGTCACCGTCCGGCGTGTCCGAGCCATCGGCGGGCCCGGGGTTTCGCGGCCGCCACGGCTGGTCCGGGGCATCCGCCGGCGGCGGCGCGAAGGGGTTGCGCTCGCCGGTGTCGTCACCGCTGCTCATGGTTCAGCCATTCCTTCTCGGTCGGTGGGGCGGACGCCCGCGCCACCCTATGATCCCGCAGCCGCCCGCGGGCACCCTTCGGGCGGACGGCGGGCGTTTGAGGACAGGCCCTGCGACCGGGGTACCCGCCCGGGTGCCGGTGCCGGCGGGCCGAGGAGATCCCCGTCTCAACTACGCGCGTAGCGCCACCGGGCCGTTTCGGAGGCCGTCCGACCTGCCGTTATCGTGGTGACGGTCAGCAGCTCACAGAGGTTCCCGGGGCCCGCGTCGCGGCGGGTTCTCCTGATGTTCCCCCTTGCTCGACCTGCCGTTCGTAGTGGCCCCACCACCGGTGGACGTACCAGCGGGCGGCGCCCCGACCTACGGAGAATCGCGCAGTGGCCGCCGCCCCCGCTCAGCTCTTCCCACCCCGCACGCCCGGACCGGCCCGCCTGGTGGTGCTGGTCTCCGGCTCCGGCACCAACCTGCAGGCGCTGATCGACGCCGCCGCCGACCCGGCCTTCGGCGCCGAGATCGTCGCCGTCGGTGCCGACCGCGACGGGATCGCCGGCCTGGAGCGCGCCGAGCGCGCCGGCCTGCCGGTCTTCGTGCACCGGGTGAAGGACTTCCCCGACCGGGCCGGCTGGGACGGCGCGCTGACCGCCTCCGTCGCCGCGTACGAGCCGGACCTCGTGGTCACGGCCGGCTTCATGAAGATCCTCGGCCCCGGCTTCATCGAGGCCTTCGCCGGGCGGATCGTCAACACCCACCCCGCACTGCTGCCCGCCTTCCCCGGCGCCCACGGCGTCACCGACGCGCTCGCGTACGGGGTGAAGGTCACCGGCTGCACCGTCCACCTGGTCGACGCCGGTGTGGACACCGGGCCGATCATCGCGCAGGGCGTCGTCGAGGTCGCCGACGCCGATCACGCCGATGGCGGCGAAGCGCTGCACGAGCGCATCAAGACTGTCGAGCGCAAGCTGCTCGTCGACATCGTGGGCCGGCTGGCCCGCGAAGGTCACCGCATCGAGGACCGAAAGGTATGGATCCCGGCATGAGTGCCAGCTCCACCACCCCCCCTGTCTCCGAGAACGTCCGTCCGATCCGTCGCGCGCTGATCAGCGTGTACGACAAGACCGGTCTGGAGGAGCTGGCCCAGGGCCTGCACGCCGCCGGGGTCTCCATCGTCTCCACCGGCTCCACCGCCGGCCGGATCGCCGCCGCCGGCGTGCCGGTGACCGAGGTCTCCGAGCTGACCGGCTTCCCGGAGTGCCTGGACGGCCGCGTGAAGACGCTGCACCCCCGCGTGCACGCCGGCGTTCTCGCCGACCTGCGCCTGGAGTCGCACCGCGCACAGCTGGCCGAGCTGGGCGTCGAGCCCTTCGACCTGGTCGTCGTGAACCTCTACCCGTTCAAGGCCACCGTCGCCTCCGGCGCCACCCCGGACGAGTGCGTCGAGCAGATCGACATCGGCGGCCCGAGCATGGTCCGCGCCGCCGCCAAGAACCACCCGTCGGTCGCCGTCGTGGTCGACCCGGCCCGCTACGGCGACGTGCTGAAGGCCGTTCAGGAGGGTGGCTTCGACCTGGCCACCCGCAAGCGCCTGGCCGGCGCCGCGTTCGCGCACACCGCCGCGTACGACGTCGCGGTCGCCTCCTGGTTCGAGGCCGGCTACGCGCCCAGCGACGAGCGATTCCCCGAGTTCCTCGGCGCCACCTGGGAGCGGCAGAACGTGCTGCGCTACGGCGAGAACCCGCACCAGGGCGCCGCGCTGTACACGGACGGCAGCGGTGGCCTGGCCGGCGCCGAGCAGCTGCACGGCAAGGAGATGTCGTACAACAACTACGTCGACACCGATGCCGCCCGCCGCGCCGCGTACGACCACGCCGAGCCGGCCGTCGCGATCATCAAGCACGCCAACCCGTGCGGCATCGCGACCGGCGCGGACGTCGCCGAGGCGCACCGCAAGGCGCACGAGTGCGACCCGGTCTCCGCGTACGGCGGCGTGATCGCGGTCAACCGCCCGGTCACCGTCGAGCTGGCCGAGCAGATCGCCCCGATCTTCACCGAGGTCGTGGTGGCCCCGGGTTACGAGGAGGGCGCCGTCGAGGTGCTCGCCCGCAAGAAGAACCTGCGCGTGCTGGTCGCTCCCGAGGCGCCGGCCAACCGCCAGGAGGTGCGCCCGATCTCCGGCGGCGTGCTGCTCCAGGAGACCGACCGGGTGCACGCCGAGGGCGACGACCCGTCGACCTGGACGCTGGCCACCGGTGAGGCGCTCACCGAGGCCGAGCTGGCCGAGCTGGCCTTCGCCTGGCGGGCCTGCCGGGCCGTCAAGTCCAACGCGATCCTGCTGGCCAAGGACGGTGCCTCGGTCGGCGTCGGCATGGGTCAGGTCAACCGGGTCGACTCCTGCAAGCTCGCGGTCGAGCGGGCCGGCGAGCGGGCCAAGGGCTCGTACGCGGCCTCCGACGCGTTCTTCCCGTTCGCGGACGGGCCGGCGATCCTGATCGCCGCCGGCGTCAAGGCCATCGTCCAGCCCGGCGGTTCGATCCGCGACGAAGAGGTGATCGCGGCCGCGGCCGAGGCCGGCGTGACCATGTACCTCACCGGCACCCGTCACTTCTTCCACTGATGACGGTGTGACAGACGGAGCGGCCCGGCTCCCCCTCGTGGGGAGCCGGGCCGCTCTGCTGCGTCCGGTGCGTTACTTCTTGACCACCACGGTGCCGGCGGCACGGTCGTGCCAGCCCTGCAGCTTCCCGGTGTTGTCGAAGAACGGGGACAGGTAGACCAGCAGCTGGCCGATGCCGCACAGCAGCGAGCCGACGCTCGGGATGATGAAGCGGATGAAGCCGCCGCCCACGCCGGGGTTCTGGCCGGTGTTCTCCTTGACGACCCGCAGGCCCATGGCGAACTTGCCGAGCGTCGCGCCCGTGAAGGCCACCAGCAGCCACTCGTAGAGCAGGCCGACCGCCATGAACAGGCCGAACATCACCATCAACGTGACGAACCAGCCGGTCGCGGCCTGCGAGTTCTGGTGCACGCAGTCGTAGTAGGCCGAGTTGGAGCCGGTGTAGGACGAGCCGTATTCGAACTTCGAGCTGCAGTCCTGCTGGTCCTTGGCGACGCCCATCGCGCCGACGACGCCGAACAGCGTGAAGACGGCGTAGAGCGCGCCGAAGAACAGGCCGTCGATCAGCCGGGCGGCGAACCGCTGCCCCATGGTGGCGATCTTCACCGTGCCCAGCTGGGCGATGTTGATGTAGCCGTTGTTCGCCTGGATGGTGCCCGGCATCGGCGCGTAGCCGTACGCCTGCTGCTGCGGCACGCCGTAGCCCGGGGCCGGGGGCTGCTGGGGGTAGCCGTAGCCCGGGGCCTGCTGCGGGTAGCCGTAACCGGGCTGCTGCGGCTGGCCGTACGGGTTGTTCGGGTCGGGCGGGTAACTCATCGATGCCTCCGGGCAGGATGTGGGGACAGGGGACGGGACAGCCGAGGACCCGGACCGGACCGGCGGGGGAGGGCCCGCCGGACGGACGGGACGATAGCGGAGCGCGGTGACATCGGGGGCGCGCGGATTCGGGCGCCCGCCGTCGCGGCTCAGGACCGTGAGGACGGTGGGAGTCGGGGCGACGGCGTGAACGGGAACATCGACGGCTGCGGTCCTGGCAACATGCGGCCGTGGCGGTCTGGCGGCACGGCGTGGTGTGGTCGGCTCACTCTGTTCTTCCCCCGGGTACGCCCCCGCCGGTGTGTCCGTCGGCCCGTCACCGGGCCGGAGGCGGCAGGGAATGCCCGCTCATCGTCAACCGGACGGCCCGGTGCTGTCCAGCCGCGGCCGCGCACCGGGCGGGACTGTGGCGCAACCGCAACGTGACCCGCACGTTCCGTATCGGACGGCGGCCGTTGCGGCAGCCGTTGCGGTGGGGAGCGCGGCGGCGGGCACCGGGGCTGGCGCGGCAGGTTGCCGCGATCCGGGAGAATGGGGTCATGACTGCCCAGATTCTCGATGGCAAGGCCACCGCGGCCGCGATCAAGTCCGAACTCGCCGCCCGCGTGGCGGCCCTCAAGGCGAAGGGCGTCACGCCCGGCCTCGGCACCGTCCTGGTCGGCGACGACCCGGGCAGCCGCTGGTACGTCAACGGCAAGCACAAGGACTGCGCCGAGGTCGGCATCGCCTCGATCCAGCGCGAACTGCCCGCCACCGCCACCCAGGAGGACGTCGAGAACGTCGTCCGCGAGCTCAACGCCGACCCGGCCTGCACCGGCTACATCGTCCAGCTCCCGCTGCCCAAGGGCCTCGACCAGAACCCGGTCCTGGAGCTGATGGACCCGGACAAGGACGCCGACGGCCTGCACCCCACCTCGCTCGGCCGCCTCGCGCTGGGCATCCAGGGCCCGCTGCCGTGCACCCCGCTCGGCATCGTCGAGCTGCTGCGCCGCCACGACGTCGAGATCGACGGCGCCGAGGTGGTCGTGATCGGCCGCGGTGTCACCGTCGGCCGTTCGATCGGCCTGCTGCTCACCCGGCGCAGCGAGAACGCCACCGTCACCCTCTGCCACACCGGCACCCGTGACCTCGGCTACCACCTGCGCAAGGCCGACATCGTCGTGGCCGCCGCGGGCGTGCCGCACCTGGTCAAGCCGGAGGACATCAAGGCCGGCGCGGCCGTCCTGGACGTCGGCGTCAGCCGCAGCGAGGGCAAGATCGTCGGCGACGTGCACCCCGGCGTGGCCGAGGTGGCCGGCTGGATCTCCCCGAACCCCGGCGGCGTCGGTCCGATGACCCGCGCCATGCTGCTGAACAACATCGTCGAGGCGGCCGAGCGCCGCGCCGGCATCTGACACCAGAGGGACGGCGAGCCATGAGCAATCGACCGGTGAGGTCTCGGCGCAGGCCGGTCAAGACCACCGGCACCCTGCCCCCCGAGGGGTCGGCCGCGGCGCTGGGGCGTGAGCACGCCCTGCCGGTGCGCCAGTGGCCGATAACGCTGGTCCTGCTGGTGGTCGGGGCCGGGCTCGCCGTGACCTGGTTCGCCGACTTCAAGGACGGCTTCAAGTACGGGCTGCTGATCCTCGGCGGCGGCGTGCTGCTCGGCGCCCTGCTCCGGCTGGTCCTGCCCGAGGTCGGCATGCTGGCGGTGCGCAGCCGGTTCACCGACGTGATCGTGCTGTCCTTCCTGGGCCTCTCGATCGTGCTGCTGACCCTGGTGGCCCAGCCCAACCCGTGGCTGGAGATGCCGCTGCTCGACAACATCGGCCAGCTGATCGGCCGTCCGCGCCGCTGACAGCCGCGCCGCGCCCGACCGGCCCCGACGGCCCCCGCCTGGAGACTCCGGGCGGGGGCCGTCGGCTGTGACCTATCAGCCATGACCGCACACGCGGCGTACGCTTCGCTTTGCGATAACCTGACGCGGGTCTCTCGATGTCGAGAGACCGTCCTCGGCTCCAGTGCGCCGGTGTGCCTGGGGCACCTGGCGATTTGCTGGAGAAGGTAGAAATGACCCGCACCCCCGTCAACGTCACCATCACCGGAGCGGCCGGCCAGATCGGCTACGCGCTGCTCTTCCGCATCGCCTCGGGCCACCTGCTCGGCGCCGACGTGCCGGTGAACCTGCGCCTCCTGGAGATCCCGCAGGGCGTCAAGGCCGCCGAGGGCACCGCGATGGAGCTCGTCGACTGCGCGTTCCCGCTGCTGCGCGACATCACGATCACCGACAACGCCAACGAGGCCTTCGACGGCGCCAACGTCGCACTGCTGGTCGGCGCCCGTCCGCGCACCGCGGGCATGGAGCGCGGCGACCTGCTGCAGGCCAACGGCGGCATCTTCGGCCCGCAGGGCAAGGCCATCAACGACCACGCCGCGGACGACATCAAGGTCCTGGTCGTCGGCAACCCGGCCAACACCAACGCCCTGATCGCCCAGCGCAACGCGCCGGACGTCCCGGCCGAGCGCTTCACCGCGATGACCCGCCTGGACCACAACCGCGCCCTCGGCCAGCTGGCCCTGAAGACCGGCGCCGCCGTGTCCGACATCAAGCGCGTCACCATCTGGGGCAACCACTCGGCCACCCAGTACCCGGACATCTTCCAGGCCGAGATCGCCGGCAAGCCGGCCTTCGAGGCCGTCGGCGCCGACCAGGCCTGGCTGGAGGGCGACTTCATCCCGACCGTCGCCAAGCGCGGCGCGGCGATCATCGAGGCCCGTGGCGCCTCCTCGGCCGCCTCGGCCGCCAACGCCGCCATCGACCACGTCCACACCTGGGTCAACGGCACCGCCGAGGGCGACTGGACCTCCATGGGCGTCGTCTCCGACGGCTCCTACGGCGTCCCGGCCGGCCTGATCTCCTCCTTCCCGGTCACCACCAAGGACGGCAAGTTCGAGATCGTCCAGGGCCTGGAGATCTCCGACTTCTCCCGCGGCCGCATCGACGCCTCGGTCAACGAGCTGGTCGAGGAGCGCGACGCCGTCCAGGCCCTCGGCCTGATCTGAGCGAAGCCACGCCGACGCACACGGCCCGCCGTCTCCCCAGGAGGCGGCGGGCCGCGCTTCGACCGTCCGGCACCTGGTGGGCCGCGCTTCGAGCGCCCACCAGGTGCCGGACGGTCCTAGGATGACCCCCCGTGAGCGAAACCATCGAGGACGCGGCGCTCGTTCTCGTCTTCATCATGCTGGGCGGCCTGTTCAACGTCGCCGAGATCTCGCTGATCTCGCTGCGCGAGGGCCAGATCCGGTCGCTGGAGGCACGCGGTACCCGGCGGGCCGCCCGGGCGGCGCACCTGGCGGCCGACCCGAACCGGTTCCTGGCCGCCGTCCAGGTCGGGGTGACCTGCATGGGTTTCCTGTCCGCGGCCTTCGGAGCGGACACCCTGGCGGGCAAGCTGGCCCCGGTGTTCGTCCGGGCAGGGCTCTCCGAGGGCGTCGCCGACGCGGTCTCGCTGGTCGGGCTGACCCTGATGATCAGCTACGTCTCGCTGGTGCTCGGCGAGCTCACCCCCAAGCGGATCGGCCTGCAGCGGGCCGACTCCATCGCGCTGCTGGCCGCCCCGGTGGTGGACGTGATGTCGGTGGTGCTGCGCCCGGTGATCTGGCTGCTCGGGCACTCCACCAACCTGATGGTCCGCCTGTTCGGCGGGGACCCGGCCGCCGGGCGCGGTTCGATGAGCTCCGAGGAGCTGCGCGGGCTGGTCGCCGCCAACACCGAACTCGGCAGCGATGAACGGGCGTTGATCGCCGACGTGTTCTCCGCCGGGGAGCGCCAGCTGCGCGAGGTGATGGTCCCGCGCACCGAGGTGACCTTCCTGGACGCCGAGCGCCCGCTCGCCGAGGTCCGCGAGCAGGCGAGCTCCTCGCCGCACTCGCGCTACCCGGTGGTCGAGGGCAGCTACGACGCGGTGACCGGCTTCGTCCACGTCCGCGACCTGTACGGGGCCCGCGGCGAGCAGGCCGCGAAGGTCCGCGACCTGGCCCGGCCGGTCAAGCTGCTGCCCGGCACCAAGCGGGTGCTGGAGGCGATGGGCGAGATGCGCCGGGAGGGCCACCACCTGGCGATCGTGGTCGACGAGTACGGCGGCACCGCCGGCATCGTCACCCTCGAGGACCTGGTCGAGGAGGTGATCGGCGAGATCCGCGACGAGTACGACTCCCAGGAGCCCAGCACCACCCGGCAGCTGGCCGGCGGCGGCATGGAGCTGGACGGCCTGCTGAACCTCGGCGACTTCACCGAGGAGACCGGCGTCACCCTGCCCGAGGGTCCGTACGAGACGGTGGCCGGCTGCCTGGTCGCCGCGCTGGGCCGGCTGCCGGCCGACGGTGACCAGGTCAGGATCCCGGTGGGTGCGGAGGAGGTCCGGCTGACGGTGGCCAAGCTGGAGGGCCGGCGGATCGCCCGGGTCAGGGTGAGTGCGGTCACACTGGCGGAACCTCCAGGCGCAGACGTTTCCTGACCGGTCGCTGGAACTGGAACAATGGCCCGCATGGTCAACGCAGCGGTCACTGGTCCGGTCAAGGACCGTCCCCGGGTTCTCTCCGGCATCCAGCCCACCTCCGGCTCGTTCCACCTCGGCAACTACCTCGGCGCGGTCCGCCAGTGGGTCGACCTGCAGAAGGAGAACGACGCCTTCTACATGGTCGTCGACCTGCACGCGATCACCGTCGAGCAGGACCCGGCGACGCTGCGCCAGAACACCCGGATCTCCGCCGCCCAGCTGCTCGGCGCCGGCCTGGACCCGGAGCACTGCACGCTGTTCATCCAGTCCCACGTGCCCGAGCACGCGCAGCTCGGCTGGGTGATGAACTGCCTCACCGGCTTCGGCGAGGCCTCCCGGATGACCCAGTTCAAGGACAAGTCGGCCAAGCAGGGCAGCGCCGGCACCTCGGTCGGCCTGTTCACCTATCCGATCCTCCAGATCGCCGACATCCTGCTCTACCAGGCGGATGCCGTCCCGGTCGGCGAGGACCAGCGCCAGCACGTGGAGCTCACCCGCGACCTCGCGGAGCGCTTCAACACCCGCTACAGCCCGACCTTCACGGTCCCGAAGCCGTACATCCTCAAGGGGACGGCGAAGATCCAGGACCTCCAGGACCCGGGCGCCAAGATGAGCAAGTCGGCCTCCTCGGCCAAGGGTCTGGTGAACCTGCTCGACGAGCCGAAGGTGAGCGCCAAGAAGTTCAAGAGCGCCGTCACCGACACCGGCACCGTCGTCTCCTACGACGAGGAGGAGAAGGCCGGCGTCTCCAACCTGCTGCGGATCCACTCCGCGCTCAGCGGCCAGTCGATCGAGCAGCTGGTCGCGCACTTCGAGGGCAAGATGTACGGCGCCCTGAAGACCGAGCTGGCCGAGCTGTTCACCGAGTGGGTGACGCCGTTCCAGCAGCGCACCAACACCTTCCTGGACGACCCGGCCGAGCTGGACCGCCTCCTGGCGATCGGCGCCGAGAAGGCCCGGGAGGTGGCGTCGCAGACGCTGGAGACGGTGTACGACCGGATCGGCTTCCTTCCGGCCGCCAAGCGGTGACGCAGCTGACGAGCCGGCCCGATGGTGGCGACCTCCCGGAGGTCGTCACCATCGGCGTGTCCGTGAGCGTCCCGGATCCGTACGGCTCGGCGATCCAGGACGCGCGGGCCGGGCACGGCGATCCGCTGGCCCGGTCGATACCCACGCACGTCACCCTGCTGCCGCCGACCGAGGTGGCGGCCGCGGAGCTGCCGAAGATCGAGGAGCACCTGGCGTCGGTGGCCGGCGAGCACCGGCCGTTCCGGATGCTGCTGCGGGGCAGCGGCACCTTCCGCCCGGTCTCCCCGGTGGTCTTCGTCCGGGTCGAGGAGGGCGCGCAGGAGTGCCGGCTGCTGGAGGCGGACGTCCGCTCCGGCCCGCTGGCCCGGGAGCTGGCCTTCCCGTACCACCCGCACGTCACGGTGGCGCACGGCCTGCCGGAGGACGTGCTGGACCAGGCGTACGAGCAGGCCCGGGGCTTCCGGGCGGCCTTCACGGTGCCGGGCTTCAGCCTCTCCCGGTTCGACGCCGACGAGGTCTGGCGGCCCTGGCGGGCCTACGCCTTCTCCTGACGCGGGTTCAGCCCCCGCCGCCGAGTCCGAGCATCCGGTCGACCACCCGGCGGGCGGCGCCCCCGTCGTCCAGCCCGCAGTGCGTGGCCCGGAACCGGCGGTAGCGCTCCTCGTACCCGGCGGGCAGCGCGGCACCGCTGTCGGCGAGGCCGCGCAGCGTGGCGAGCAGTGCGGGTGAGGTGGGGACGAGCGGCCCGGGGGCCTGCGACTCGAAGTCGAAGTAGAAGCCGCGCAGGGTGTCGCGGTAGTGCTCCAGGTCGTAGGTGAAGAAGAGCACCGGGCGGCCGGTGATCGCGAAGTCGAACATGATCGACGAGTAGTCGGTGACCAGCACGTCCGCGATCAGCAGCAGCTCCTGCACGTCGGGGTAGTCGCCGCAGTCGTACAGGAAGCCGTCGCCGGCGCCGGCCAGCGGCTCGCGGACGTGCACGTGCGGGCGGACCAGCAGCACGTGGTCGTGGCCGAGGACGCGCCGGGCGTGGCCGAGGTCGATCCGCAGGTCCAGTCGGAAGCCGTCGCCGTTGGCGCGCTGCTGGTCCTCGCGCCAGGTCGGGGCGTACAGCACGACCCGCCTGCCGTCGGGGATGCCGAGCCGGCGGCGGACGGCCGCGGCGTGCCCGGCGTCCGGCCGGGCCAGTACGTCGCCGCGCGGGTAGCCGGCCTCCAGGATCTCGCCGTCGTAGCGGAAGGCCCGGCGCAGGATCGGGGTGGCGAAGGCGCTGGGGGAGAGCAGCAGGCTCCACTGCGGGGTCTCCCGGTCGAGCGCCTCCAGGTAGCCGTGGTCGGCCAGCCACGGGTTGTCGACGTCGTGGGCGATCCGCTTGAGCAGCGAGCCGTGCCAGGTCTGCACGACCACCTGGCCGGGGCGGCGCTCCAGGAAGTCCGGGAGGTGCGTGTTGCCGACCAGGTAGCGGCTGGTGGCCAGTGCCCGGTACCACTCGGGGCTCCAGATCCGTACCGCGCGGATCCCGGCGGGCAGTTCGGCCTGGGCGTCGTCGACCACCCAGAGGTGTTCCAACGGGGTGCCGCGGCGGGCGAGTTCGGCATGCACGGCGCGCGGCGAGTCGGAGTAGCCGCGGCCGCCGAAGACGTCGTACAGCACGGCCTCGCGCAGCGGCTCGCGGCGGGCGGCGGGGTAGCCGGCGGTGAGCTGGCGGGCCTGTGCCCAGGCGCTGCGCTCGGTGGCGGTGAGCACCGGCGTGGAGTCCACCAGCAGGGTGTCGTGCCAGCGGCGCTGGAGCAGGATCCGCTTGCCGCCGGCCCGGGTGGCGGCTGGCAGGGCCGGCAGGACGGCGGGGGCGGCGATCAGCGGGCGCTGCGGGCCGCTGCGGCCGGCCGGCCGCAGCGTGGCCTCCCAGATGCCCTTGCGCAGCGGCAGGGCGGCGCCGTCGGAGCCGGTGCGGGTGGCGGGAAGCCGGATCCGGAAGCGGCCGTCGTCGCCGTGCTCGACCGGGTGGCGGACCTCGCCGGCGGTGCCGCCGTGGCGCAGCACGAGTTCGAGCGGCCCGGCGCCGGGGCAGCGGCCGGTGAGTTCGAAGCCCTCCGCCCGGACCGCGATCCGCTCGACGTAGCCGGCGGCGGGCTGGACGCAGAGCTGGAGCCGGCCGTCGGCCAGGTGCTTGAGGTAGAGCGCCCGGTCGTGCGGCCCGGGCAGCAGGTGCTGGCCGGCGACCGGGCCGCCGCGCTCGTCCAGGGTGAGCTGCTCGGCGGAGCCGTCCGGGCGCAGCAGGTCGGCGTCCCAGTGCTCCAGGTCGCCGGTGCCGCAGCCGTCGGCGGTGAACGGCCGGTACGGCAGGTGGACGGCGAAGGTGTTGCCGGTGCGGGCGACCGGGCGCAGCTGGACGGCGTCGCTCTCCCGGTGGCGCAACCGCAGGACGGTGCCGGCCGGGCACTGGTCGGCGGTGCCGCGCAGGTCGAGGCCGTCCGGGTCGGGGGCGGCGTGGGTGAGCCGGACGCCGGGGCGTTCGAGCCGCAGCCGCAGCCGGCCGTCGGCGAAGTGCGGCTGGAGGCGGACGTCGTGGTCGACCCAGCGGGCGGGCGGGTACTCGCCGGAGCCGCACCAGTGCGGGGCGAGCGCGCCGTACTGGCGGCGCAGCCGGGCCGGGCGGGGGCGGGTGAGGAGGGTGGCCCCGATCCGCCAGTCGCCGAGCAGCCACTCCTGGCCGCGGCGCAGCCGGCGCGGCTCGATCAGGGCGGTGAAGCCCGACCAGTCGTGGTTGTGGTCGGGCTGGGCGCTGTCGTCGGTGACCTCGGGCAGCCGGCGGGGTCTGGACCGCAGGTGGACGGGCGGCTCGTCCTCGTCGCGGTGCAGGGTGAGCCAGGTCCAGGCGGAGCCGGGGCGGGCGGTGTCCAGGTCGTGGGGGCGGGCGAAGCCGGTGAGTTCGAGACCGCGGGCGGTCCAGCGGGCGCGCAGCAGGCCGAAGGTGGCGTCCTCGTCGCCGGGCGGCAGGCCGTCGCCCGCCCGGGGGTCGGCATGCGGCAGGACGAGCCGGGTGAGGACAGGCATGCGGTGGCCCTTCGGGAGGGGATCCCGGCCCATGGCGGTGGCCCGGGGGCCTTCGTGCCGAGCGGCTGGTCGGACGGGGCCGATTCGATATCCCATACCGAAATGACATGTGGGGTCAACTTTACGGTCCGGCCAAATTGCTGGGAGATTCGTTTGCGAAACATGAGTTCGAATGCAATGCGGCCGTAAAGGACAGATTCCTTTCAGGCAGCTCCCAGAAAAGCCCGGAGGGGGGGGGGGGGGGGGGGGGAGGGGGGGGGGGTGGGGGGGGGGGGGGGGTGGGGGGGGGGGGGGGGGGGGGGGGGGGTGGCGATAGCCTCACGCGGGCTGATGACGAAGAACTCGGC
>NZ_JBVJCO010000007.1:102001-148641 GCF_055588525.1 Kitasatospora sp. NPDC041988 | reverse complement strand
CCCACAGCGCCCCCCCCCCCCCCCCCCCCCCCCCCAACCCCCCCCCCCCCCCCCCCCCCCCCCCCCCCCCCCCCCCCCCCTCCGGGCGCTGCTGACTGCCGGCGGACTACTGCTGGCGGAGCATCCCGTCCACCACGCGGGCCGCGGCCTGGCCGTCGTCGAGGTCGCAGTACGCCTCGCGGAAGGCCGTGTACTTGTCGGCGTACTCCGCGGCCACCTCGTCGACCCGGCCGAGCGCGGAGAGCAGCTCCTCCGAGGTCGCCAGCAGCGGGCCGGGCGCCTCCGCCTCGAAGTCGAGGCTGAAGCCGCGCAGGTTGTCGCGGTAGTGCTCCAGGTCGTGCGTGAAGAACAGCACCGGCTTGCCGGTCGCGGCGAAGTCGAACAGCGTGGCCGAGTAGTCGGTGACGAGTACGTCGGCGATCAGCAGCAGCTCGGCCATGTCGGGGTAGCTGCCGACGTCCCAGATGTAGCCGTTGCCGGCGCCGGGGATCTGGCCGCACATCACGCTGTGCCGGCGGACCAGCAGCACCTGGTCGTCGCCGAGCGCGCCCTTCGCCGCCTCCAGGTCAATCCGCAGGTCGATCTGGTAGCCGCCGTTCGGGCGGCGCCGGTCCTCACGGAAGGTCGGCGCGTAGAGCACGACCTTCTTGCCCTCGGGCAGGCCGAGCCGCTCGCGGACCTGCTCGGCGGTCTTCTCCCGGTCGGACGCGAACAGCAGGTCGTTGCGGGGCGAACCGCTCTCCAGGATCTCGCCCTTGAAATCGAACGCGCGGCGCAGGACCGGCGCGGCCCAGCTGTTGCCGGCGACCAGCATCGACCAGTTCGGGACCTCCTTGGCGACGCCCTTCAGGTAGTTGGCGTCGGTGAACCAGACCTTCTCGAAGTCGTACCCGATCTGCTTCAGCGGGGTGCCGTGCCAGGTCTGCACGACCACCTGGCCGGGGCGGCGGACGAAGAAGTCCGGCAGGTGCGCACTGGTGACGATGTACTTGGCGGTCGCCAGCGCCTCGAACCACTCGGGGCTCCAGAGCCGGATCGCGCCGGCCGTCTGCGGCAGCTCGGCCTGCAGGTCGTCGCTGCCCCACAGGTGCTCCAGCGGCAGGCCGCGGCGGACCAGCTCCTCGTGGATCGCCCGCGGCGAGTCCGCGTAGAGACCGCCGAGCGCCACGTTGTAGAGCACGGTGTCGCGCACCGGCAGCCGGCGGGCCGTCGGGTAGTCGACGGTGCGCAGCTGCCGCTGCCGGTAGCCGCTGCGCTCCTCGGGCAGCAGCGCCGAGTGCGACTCCAGCGAGAGGCCGTCGTAGTGGCGGCGCTCCAGCACGATCCGCTTGCCGCGCGACTCCACCTCCAGCGGCAGGGCGCCGAAGCAGGCGGGCGAGATCAGGGCGTACCGGGTGGCGATCGTCTCGGCCGGCTCCCCGACCGGGCGGAAGAAGACGTCCCAGGTGCCCTGGGCGAGCGGCACCTGCCCGGCGAAGGAGGCCGTCGGCACCGGCGGCAGCGCGGCCCGGAACCGGCCGTCCGCGATCTCCACCGGGTAGACGTGCTCCTCCTCGCGCCAGTTGTGCCGGGCGACGAGCTCCCAGCGGTGGTTGCCGGGCAGCGGGAAGGCACCGCTGAGCAGGAAGCCGTCGGCGCCGCGGGCGGCGACCTCGTCCACCACCGGCTGCAGCAGCTGGTCGGAGAACTGCAGGTAGCCGCCGGGGGAGGGCTTGGAGTAGAGCACGCGGCGCTCGGCGTCCGGGGCGTCCGGGTTCAGCGCCAGGTGCAGCTGCGCCGGGGCGTTGCGATCGTCCCAGGCCACCGGCACGGGGCTGCCGTCGGCGAGCAGCAGAGTGGTGTCCCAGCGGTCGCGGGCGCGCTCCGGGGCGACCGGGTCGAGCTCGGCCCAGGCCTCGCGGACGGCGGTCAGCTCGGCCAACGAGACGGAGGCCGAGAACGGCTGCAGAGTGCCGACCGGGGCGCCGAGCTCCACCGGGAGGAGCAGCTCGCGGTCGGACTCGACGTGGGTGAGCTTCAGCCGGGCCCCGGCGAGGTCCGGGCCGGAGCGGGCCGCGCCGGACACCTCCAGCTGCCCGTCGTGCGCGGCCAGGCCGGTCACCCGCGCCCGGACGGTCTCCACCCGCAGGTAGACGTGGCCGTCGCGGACCCACGGCACGATCCGCACGTCCGGCTCGACCCACTGTGCGGGGATGTACGCGGCGGTGTCGCTCCACCCGGCCGAGACCCGGCCCTTGTAGACGCCGCCCTTGCCGGCGCCGGCCACCAGGACGCGCCAGTTGCCGTCCTTCCACTGGCCCCGGTGCTTGAGCTTCTTGGGGTCGAGGGAGACGGTGAAACCGGCCCAGTCGCAGTTGTACAGGTCGTGCTTGGAGCTGGCGGTGGCCTCGGGGCTGTACTGGGTCTTCATCGGCACGGCGATCACCCGGCGGCCCTTGGTCTCGCGCAGCACCAGCGTGCGGACCATGTCGAGCTTGTTGGCGGCGCCCAGCTGCTCCGGGTACGCGTGCCCGGTCAGCTCCAGCCTGCCGCCGGTCCAGGCCGACTCGTAGAGCCGGCTGCGCATCACCAGCGAGTTGTCCAGCTTGAGGACACTGGCCGGCACGCTCTTGCGCCCGCCGCGCAGGAACGGGTAGTCGGCGTACGGGCGCAGCAGGCCGCGGGCCGCGACCCCGCCGTTGCTCTCGCCCTCGTACTTGATCTGCTCGACGAACTCGTCGATCCGGCCCGACAGGGTCAGGTGGTACTTCAGCCGCAGCGGCGCGCGCAGCTTGCGGACCTGCTCGGGGCCGATCGCCCGGAGCAGTCGGCTGACGTTCTTGTGGTAGGCGTCCCGGTACTCCTTGTCGCCGTCCACGACGGACCAGAAGAACATCGGGATCTCCTCGACGAGGGTGTTCTCGTCGTAGGAGTGCAGGTACTGCGCGAACCGCGGGTCGGTCTGCTTCCTGAGCCAGCCGCGGACCAGCTCCACCGAGGCGACGCGGTCGATCAGGCCCTTGGGGTTGGTGCGCATCTGCGTGATCGACATCTCGCCGACCTCGCGCTCACGCCAGTGGTAGATCGGCTCGGCGAGCACGTCCACGCTCTTGGCGAGGTAGTGGTGCGGCACGCTGACCGGGGCGTCCTCGTACAGGATGCCCTCGGGGTAGAGCAGGCCGGCCGCGTCGAAGAAGGACCGGCGGTACACCTTGTTCCACGCCGTGCGGTCGGTGACCAGCGCGGGGATCTCGGTGATGTGGGTCTTGAGCCTGGTCTCCTTGAACGGCTTCACGTGCCCGCCGGACTGGTAGTAGCCCACCGCGCGGAACCGCAGCACGTTGCCGGTGGCGAAGTCCGAGCCGGTCTCGTCCAGCGTGTTGATCATCAGCTCGTACGCACTCGGCGGCATCGAGTCGTCGCTGTCGACGAAGCAGAGGAACTCGCCGTCCGGGTCGATGTGCCGGATGCCGGTGTTGCGGGCCGCGCCGAGGCCCTTGTTCACCTGGCGGACCAGCCGGAACCGGGAGTCCTTGGCGGCATACGCCTCGGCGAGTGCCGCGCTGCCGTCCTTCGAACCGTCGTCGACCATGACGCACTCGAAGTCCGTGAACGTCTGGGCGGCGATCGAGTCGAGGCATTCCACGAGGTAACGCTCGACGTTATAGATCGGAACGACGATGGAGAGGCGGGGAGCCATCGGCTACGCAGGCCTTTCTTGGGAAGGAGCGTGGCAGCCCGTTCGGGGTCTGACCGCACTTTGAACCGGTGCGTACGTGCCCACCGATCCTACCGTCCGGCCCCGGAGGCCCTCCGGGTCCGCCCGGGCGGCGGACGGGGAGGCCCTGGCGGGCCCGCGCGGCCGGGCAGGGGCGGGACCGGCCGGGCGGGCGGCCACACTACTCTGTGCCCATGCCCCGCTTCAGCGTCATCGTCCCCGTTTACCAGGTCCAGGAGTACCTCCCCGAGTGCCTCGATTCGGTGCTCGGCCAGGGCGGCCCGGACTTCGAACTGATCGCGGTGGACGACCGCTCCCCGGATGGCTGCGGCGCCCTCCTGGACGAGGCCGCCGCCGGCGACCCCCGGGTGCGGGTGCTGCACCTGCCGGAGAACGTCGGCCTCGGCCGGGCCCGCAACGCGGGCCTGGAGGTCGCCACCGGCGAGTACGTGATCTTCCTGGACAGCGACGACACGCTGACCCCCGGACTGCTCAAGGCCGTCGACGACCGGCTCGCGGCCGGTGGCGACCCGGACATCCTGGTCTACGACTACGCCCGCACCTACGTGGACGGCCGGATCACCCGGGCCGCCTCGGCACACGTCTTCGGCGCCGACTCCCCGGACGTCTTCGACCTCGACCGCCGCCCCGACCTGCTCGACCTGCTCCAGGTGGTCTGGAACAAGGCCTACCGCCGCGGCTTCATTGCCGAACAGGGCCTCACCTTCCCCGCGGGCTACTACGAGGACACCCCCTGGACCTACCCGGCGCTGCTCGCCGCCGCGAGCATCACCCTGCTCGACCAGGTCGGCGTGCACTACCGCCAGCGCCAGGAGGGCGGCAACATCCTCGCCACCGCCAGCCGCAAGCACTTCGACGTCTTCGCCCAGTACGACCTGGTCTTCGCCTTCCTGGACGGCCGCCCCGACCTCGGCCACTGGCGCCCGGTGGTCTACGGCCGGATGCTGCACCACCTCAACACCGTGGTCTCCAAGGCCGGCCGTGTCCCGCCCAGCGACCGCCGCGAGTACTTCCGCCGCGCCGCCGCGCACTGCGCCCGGCTGCGCCCGGCCGGCTACCGCCCGCCCGCCGGGGTGGACGGGGTCCGCACCGAGCTGCTCAGCCACGGCCGCTACGGCGCCTACCAGGCCGTCCGCGCCCTGGCCCGCGCCCGCCGGCTCGTCAAGCGCTGACGTGCCGAACCTCCCGGGGGCGCGGGGAGCCTGACGGCCATTCGGGCGAACGGCCGGTATAACCGGTCGGGTGGACTTCCTGACCCGCCTCCCGGTGATCGGCCCGCTCGTGGCGCGGGTGCTGCGCAGCCGCCCGTACCGCGCGTACGAGCACTTCACCGCCGCCCGCGGCAACCGGCTGGCCGGCGCGATCACCTTCTTCGGCTTCCTCGCGCTCTTCCCGCTGCTCACGGTGGCGCTGGCGATCGCGGTCGCGACCCTCAGCGACACCCGGGTCGCCGAGCTGCAGAAGCGCATCTCCGACCAGCTGCCGGGCATCTCCGACGCGCTCAACCTGCCCTCGCTGGTGGCCAACGCGGGCGCCGTCGGGCTGGTCGGCGGCGTGCTGCTGCTGATCTCCGGCCTCGGCTGGGTGGACACCATGCGCACCTCGGTCCGGGACATCTGGCAGCTGCCCGAGAACGACGGCAACCCGGTGCTGCGCAAGGGCTTGGACTGCGTGGTGCTCTGCGGCCTGGGCCTGGTCTCGCTCTTCTCGCTGGCCGCTTCCGCCGCCGGGACGACCCTGGCCGGCCGGATCGCCGAGTGGATCGGCCTGGGCACCGGCGGGCCCGGCGGCTACCTGCTGACCGGCGTCGGCCTGCTGATCGCGGTCGCGTCCGACACGGTGCTCTTCGCCTACCTGCTGGCGCCCTTCCCCGGGATTCGCGGCCAGCGCCGGCGGGACGTACTGCAGGGCGCGCTGATCGGCGGGATCGGCTTCGAGCTGCTGAAGGTCCTGCTCGCGTCCTACCTCGGCTCGGTCGCCGGGAGGAGCCTCTACGGCGCGTTCGGCGTGCCGGTGGCACTGCTGCTCTGGATCAACTTCGTCTGCCGGCTGCTGATGTACTGCGTCGCCTGGACGGCCACGGCCGACCCGGCCGCCGCCCGTGACCGGGCCCGCGAGCGCGCCCGGGAGATGGTGACGGCCGCCGACAAGGCGGAGGCGGAGGACGAGGCGGAGGACGAGGAGGAGAAGGGCGAAGGCACGGAGGAGGGCAAGGGGGAGGCCCGGTCCCGGGAGTGAGGGACCGGGCCTCGCACGGCCTCCGTCAGCCGGACGACGGGCGACCGCGCCGCCGCAGCAGGAACAGCGCGCCCGCGCCGCCCACGGTCAGGGCGAGCGCGACCGCCAGCCAGCCGGCCGGGCCGAGCCCGTCGGCGCCGCCGTCCCCGGCAGGGGCCGCGGCGGCCTGCGCTGTGGGGGTGGGCGACGGGTGCGGCGGCGGCGCGGGCACCCCGGCGGTTCCGCCTGCCTGCCCGGTCGGCGTCGGCTCGGTGCCCGTGGCGGGAGCCTCGTCCACCAGTCGTCCGACCGGCGTGACCTTGTCTGCGGCCGCGAACCCCCAGTCCAGCAGAGCCGCTGTCTCGTCGTACACCTTCTGATACGTCGACGGGTGCATCACCGTCACCAGCAGGGTGCGTCCGTCCCGTTCGGCCGCCCCGACGAAGGTCGAGCCGGCTTCGGTGGTGAAACCGTTCTTCACGCCGATCAGCCCCGGGTACTTGCCCAGCAGCCGGTCGGTGTTGGCGATCCCGAAACTGCCGCGCTGGCCGGTGTTCTTGTCCACCGCGCCGGGGAACAGCGCGTCCCGGGTGGCGCAGTACATCCGGAAGTCGGGGTTGCGCAGCCCGGCCCGGGCGAACAGCGTCAGGTCGTACGCCGAGGAGAGCTGGCCGTCCATGTCGTAGCCGTCCGGCGAGACCACCTTGGTGTCCTTCGCCTGGAGCGCGTCCGCGCGGGCCTGCATCTCGGCGACGGTCTGCTGGACCCCGCCGTTCATGTGCGACAGGACGTGCACCGCGTCGTTGCCCGAGCTGAGGAACACGCCGCGCCAGAGGTCCTCGACCCGGTACTCCAGGTCCTCCTTGATGCCGACCAGGCTGCTGCCGGCGCCGATCCCCTGGATCTCCGCGTCCGCGACCTTGTGCACCGTGTTGCGGTCGAACTTGGGCAGCACGGTGTCCGCGAAGAGGATCTTCAGGGTGCTGGCCGGTGCGAGCCGCAGATGCGGGTTGCTGGCCGCCAGCACGTCTCCTGACGCGGCGTCGGCGACTATCCAGGACTGTCCGGTGAGGCCCCCCGGAAGTGCCGGGGCGCCGGCCAGCGGGGCCACCTGGACCCCGGAGAGTCCCAGTCGCTCGCCGCCGATCGCGGCCGCCGGGGGCGGCGGCTCGTGCGGGGCGGCGAGGGCCGCCGGGGCGGCGAGGAGAACCGGGAGGGCCGCGACGTACGCGGCGAGCAGGTGTGCGAGCTTAGGGCATTTGGGCACCCGCAGACCGTACCCAGTCGGAGCCCCCGCCGTCCGCCCCTCCGGGCCCGTCCTCCGCAGGAGGGGGCAGACGTACGCCGAACGGACGCCTGCGCATACTGGGAGGGCACAGCATCTTCACGCCACCGCTCGTTGAGGACCTCCATGAAGCTCAGCCGCCGCACCTCCTGGTTCCTGACCGCCTTCGGCGTCTGGTCCATGATCATCTGGACCACCTTCGTCAAGAACCTCTGGAAGGACTCCGGCGGCCAGGCCTTCACCGACGGCGACCACTCCCAGCCCACGGCCTTCTTCTGGATCCACCTCCTGCTCGCGGTGACCTCGTTCCTCCTCGGCATCGCCGTCGGCGCCGTCGGCGTCCGCGGCCTGCGCGCCGCCCGCCGCGAGCCGGCCGCCGGCTGACCGCACCCGCCGGAAACGACCGAGGGCCCGTCCGATCGCAGGATCGGACGGGCCCTCGGTTCAGTGGTGGATCAGAAGCGGCGGGTGACCAGCGCCCGCTTCACTTCCTGGATCGCCTTGGTGACCTCGATGCCACGCGGGCAGGCCTCCGAGCAGTTGAAGGTGGTCCGGCAGCGCCAGACGCCCTCACGGTCGTTCAGGATCTCCAGCCGCTGCTCCGCACCCTCGTCGCGCGAGTCGAAGATGAAGCGGTGCGCGTTGACGATCGCGGCCGGGCCGAAGTACTGGCCGTCGTTCCAGAAGACCGGGCAGGACGACGTGCACGCGGCGCACAGGATGCACTTGGTGGTGTCGTCGAAGCGCTCGCGGTCCTCGGCGGACTGCAGGCGCTCGCGGGTCGGGTCGTTCCCCTTGGTGATGAGGAACGGCATGACGTCCTTGTACGCCTGGAAGAACGGGTCCATGTCCACGACCAGGTCCTTGAGGACCGTGAGGCCCTTGATGGCCTCGATCGTGATCGGCTTCTCCGGGTTGACGTCCTTGATCAGGGTCTTGCACGCCAGCCGGTTGCGGCCGTTGATCCGCATCGCGTCGGAGCCGCAGATGCCGTGCGCACAGGAACGGCGGTAGGTGAGGGTGCCGTCCTGCTCCCACTTGATCTTGTTGAGCGCGTCCAGGACGCGCTCCTTCGGGTCCAGGGTCAGCTGGTAGTCGACCCACACCGGGTCCGGGTGCTCCTCCGGGTTGAACCGGCGGATCCGGAAGGTGACGGTGATCAGCTCGACACCGCCCGCCTCGACCGCGTCCAGAGCGGCCGAGTGCTTCTCCACAGTCGGAGTGCTCATCAGTACTTACGCTCCATCGGCTGGTAGCGGGTCGTGACGACCGGCTTGTAGTCGAGGCGGATGGAGGTGGTGCCGTCCTCGGCAACCTCCTGGTACGCCATGGTGTGCTGCATGAACTTCACGTCGTCACGGGTCGGGAAGTCCTCGCGGTAGTGGCCGCCGCGCGACTCCTCGCGGGCCAGCGCGGAGACCGCCAGCACCTCGGCCAGGTCGAGCAGGTTGCCCAGCTCGACGGCCTCCAGCAGGTCCGTGTTGTAACGGAAGCCCTTGTCCTGGATGGCGACGTTCTTGTACCGCTCGCGCAGCGCGGCGATGTCCTCGACCGCCTGCTTCAGGGTGGCACCGGTGCGGTAGACCATGGCGTTGGTGTCCATGGTCTCCTGCAGCTCCTTGCGGATCTGCGCCACGGACTCGGTGCCGGTGGACTCGCGCAGGCCGTCGACCAGCGCCTGCACCTTCTCGGCCGGGTTCTCGGGCAGCTCGGTGTAGTCCACCGTCTGCGCGTAGTCGGCGGCGGCGATGCCCGCGCGCTTGCCGAACACGTTGATGTCCAGCAGCGAGTTGGTGCCCAGGCGGTTGGCGCCGTGCACGGAGACGCAGGCGACCTCGCCGGCCGCGTACAGGCCCGGGACGACGTCGGTGTTGTTGCGCAGGACCTCACCCTCGACGTTGGTCGGGATGCCGCCCATGGCGTAGTGCGCGGTGGGCTGGATCGGGATCGGGTCCGTGTAGGGCTCGATGCCGAGGTAGGTGCGCGCGAACTCCGTGATGTCCGGGAGCTTGGCGTCCAGCTGCTCCGGCGGCAGGTGGGTGAGGTCCAGGTAGACGTGGTCGCCGTCCGGACCGCAGCCGCGGCCTTCGCGGATCTCGGTGTAGATCGCGCGGGAGCAGACGTCACGGGACGCGAGGTCCTTCATGACGGGGGCGTAGCGCTCCATGAAGCGCTCGCCGTCCTTGTTGCGCAGGATGCCGCCCTCGCCGCGGGCGCCCTCGGTGAGCAGGATGCCCATGCGCCAGATGCCCGTCGGGTGGAACTGGAAGAACTCCATGTCCTCCAGCGGCAGGCCGCGGCGGTAGACCAGGGCCTGGCCGTCACCGGTGAGGGTGTGGGCGTTGGAGGAGACCTTGAAGAACTTGCCGGTGCCGCCGGAGGCGAACACGACCGACTTGGCCTGGAAGACGTGGATCTCGCCGGTGGCCAGCTCGTAGGCGACGACGCCGGCCGTCTTGCCCTCGTTGATCAGCAGGTCGAGGACGTAGAACTCGTTGAAGAACTCGACGCCGTGCTTGACGCAGTTCTGGAACAGCGTCTGGAGGATCATGTGGCCGGTGCGGTCGGCCGCGTAGCAGGAACGGCGGACCGGGGCCTCGCCGTGGTTGCGGGAGTGGCCGCCGAAGCGGCGCTGGTCGATCCGGCCCTGCTCGGTGCGGGAGAAGGGAAGGCCCATCTTCTCCAGGTCGAGGACGGCGTCGATGGCCTCCTTGCACATGATCTCGGCGGCGTCCTGGTCGACCAGGTAGTCACCACCCTTGACCGTGTCGAAGGTGTGCCACTCCCAGTTGTCCTCCTCGACGTTGGCGAGGGCGGCACACATGCCGCCCTGGGCCGCGCCGGTGTGGGACCGGGTCGGGTAGAGCTTGGTCAGCACCGCGGTGCGGCTGCGCTGGGTCGACTCGATGGCCGCGCGCATGCCGGCGCCGCCGGCGCCGACGATGACGGTGTCGTACTGGTGAATCTGCATGGGGGTTCTAACTCGCCTCTGGCCTCTGCCGATTGCCGATTAGATGTTCGGGTCGAAGGTGAAGATCACCAGGGTGCCGAGCAGCACGGTGAAGACCGTGGCGGCGCCCATGAGGCCCTTCAGCCAGAGCCGGGTGGAGTCCTTCTCGGCGTAGTCGTTGATGACCGTCCGCATGCCGTTGGCGCCGTGCAGCATGGCGAGCCAGAGCATCAGGAGGTCCCAGCCCTGCCAGAACGGCGAGGCCCAGCGGCCGGCCACGAAGGCGAAGCCGATCTTCGAGACGCCGCCGTCGAGCACCAGCATGATCAGCAGGTGGCCGAGGATCAGCACCACGAGGACGATGCCGGACAGGCGCATGAAGAGCCAGGCCAGCATCTCGAAGTTGGTCCGCGTACGGCGCGGGGTCTTCTTGGTCCGCTGGCGGGCCGGCTCGATCACGAAGGCGTCGGCCGGGTTGCCGGTGCCGAGACCCTTGCCGGTGTGCGCCTGGGCGGAGGGGACCACCAGGGCGTCGGAGTATTCCGTGGACATGTCTCAGATCACTTCCCGAACCAGGAGGTCAGCGTGTGCTGAAGGATCGGGTAGAAGGCGCCGGCCATCAGGACGACCCACACCCCGACCACGGTCCAGAGCATCTGCTTCTGGAACTTCGGGCCCTTCGACCAGAAGTCGACGGCGACGACCCGCAGGCCGTTGAGAGCGTGGAACAGGATGGCGGCCACCAGGCCGTACTCCATCAGGTTCACCAGCGGCGTCTTGTACGTCTGAATGACAGAGTCGTACGCCTCGGGCGACACCCGCACCAGTGCGGTGTCCAGGACATGAGCGAACAGGAAGAAGAAGATGAGGACGCCGGTGACTCGATGAGCCACCCAGCTCCACATGCCTTCCCGGCCGCGGTACAACGTTCCAGCCGGCACGGAAAAACCCTCCGGAAGCGATTGGGGGCTCGGCCGGCTTCGGTGTCGGTCAGCCCGGCCGGGTACGGTCCACCGGCCGCGAGCATCCTATCGACGCCGTCTTGCGAACCGCCTCCGGGGGCCCGAGGTGTGATCAATCAGGCACGACTGGCCTAGTCGGGTGGGAACCTCGCCCGAAATGGGCACGCAGGGTGACCGTCCGGTTGCGCTACCGTGGCGGCCCCTCCCGTGCCGACACCCTGCCGAGGCCGCCGTGCCGCTCCGCCCGTCCCGCCCGTCTCGCCCATCCGTCCCCTTCGCCGTCTGCGCCCTGGTGCTCGCGGCGGGCTGCACCACGGTCGACGGCTCGGCCGACCACGCCGGGCCCGGGCGTGAGCTGTCCGCCGCCGAGCTGCGGGCGGCCGCGGTGGCCGACGCCGACCTCGGGCCCGGCTACACGGTGACGGTGATGAAGCCGGGCCACGGCGAGACCGGCTCGGGCGGCGTGCGGGAGGCCGCCGACGTGGCGGCCTGTCAGCCGCTGCTGGACGCGGTGACCCCGGCCGCGTCGGTGGGCGGCACCGTGCCCTCGCCCGGGCCGGAGGGTCCGTATGCCGAGACCGATCTGGGTGTGGCGCGGGCGGCGGACCCGAAGGGCGGCGTGTACGGAGGGCTGCTCGGCTACCGGGCCGGGCGGGCGGCGCAGCTCCAGGCGGAGCTGGAGAAGCTGTTCGGCCCGTGCGCCTCGTTCACCTCCACCGCACCGCCGCCGCCGGCGGACAGGTCACGGAAGGGAGTGCGGACCAGGCACCGGCTGATGCGGGACGACACGCCCACGCCCGGGGGAGCCGACGCGGCCACCGGGTTCACCCTGACGAATGAATCGGGCTCGGTGGTGCTCTCCCAGCGTGCGGTGGTGGCCCGGGTCGGCCCGGCGCTGGCGGTCTTCACCACGGTGGGCGTCGGCGCGGAGCCCGCCACGGTGCCGGACGAGCGGATCGTCCGGCAGCAGGTGGCGAAGCTCCGCGCCGCGCAGGCGAAGAGGTGAGCCCGGTTCAGCGCGCTCCGGCCTCCGAATGGGTGGCGACCAGGTGCTCCAGGCGGGTGAGGGCGATCCGGCGCAACTCGTCCGAGGCGATCAGCCGCTCCTCGTCCGGGTCGTTGGCCAGCCGGGTGCGGATCGAGCTGAGCACGGTGTCGAGCATCTCCTCGGGGGCGACGCCCTCCAGGCAGACCACGAAGACGTGCCCGAACCGGGCCTCGTAGGCGGCGTGGGCCGCCCGCAGCGCGGTGTGCGCGGCCTGGCTGCCGGGGGCGCGCATGCCGAGGAGCGGCTGCGGCATCCAGCTCTCGTCCGCCAGTGCCTCGGCCAGGTCGGCCGGGCGCAGGTCGTAGGAGGCCTCGCTGGCGGCGGCCAGCAGGGACTCTATGTCGGGGTAGGGCCGGTGCGCGGTGAGCCGCAGGGCCCAGCGGTGGCTGCCGCAGCAGGCGAGGAGGGCCTCCTCGGCGGCGCCGGCGTCGGCCTCGTTGAAGCGGTGCAGCCCGAGGAGGGTCGGCTCGGAGCTGGGATCGAGCCGCGGTGACGGGATGTCGCTGGCCAGCGGGTCCTCCTCGTGAGGGCGGGAAGGTGCCGGTGAAAGGGGAGGTGGAGCAGGTGAAGTATCGGGCTGCCGGGCGGCGTCCAGCGCCCGCCGGGCAGCGGCTCAACGGTAATTGAGCAGTCATCGGTTGGGGAGGGCGCACGCGGAATTCATCCGATCGAGCTATCAAGTTGTGACGTTGACACCTTGGTGTCAGCGCCCTCCCCACCCTCATCTGCTAATAACGCCGGCCCCTCAGGAACAGCGCGTCCCGGCCGCCGGCAGCGTGCCCTCGGTGAGGTAGGCCTCCAGTGCGGTGTCGATGCACTTGTTGCCCTTGCCGAACGCGCCGTGGCCCTCGCCCACCCGGGTCAACAGGGTGGCGTTGGCGAAGCCCTTGGCCAGCGCCTCGGCGGAGGCGTACGGGGTGGCCGGGTCGCCGGTGGAGCCGACGACCAGGATCGGGTCGGCGCCCTCGGCGCGGATGGTGTGCGGCTTCTCCGTGGTCTTGAACGGCCAGCGTGCGCAGCCGGCCTCGCTGAAGTCGTCCACCGTGGTGCCCTTGGAGAGCAGCGGGGCCTCGGCCTGGAGCTTGGCCACGGCCTGCTGAGCCCGCTCGGGGGTCGGGGCCGGAGGGGCGTTGTCGGCACACCTGATCGCGCCGTTCGCCTCCTCCATCGGGCTGTAGTGGCCCTTGTCGTCGCGGCCGTTGTAGTCGTCGGCAGAGGCCAGCAGGACATCGGCCTTGTTGCCGACCATCGCCCAGCCGAGCGCGTTGCGCAGGTACTTCCAGGACGTGTTCTCGTCGCCGTACAGCAGCTGGGTGGTGCCGGTCCAGGCCTGGTCCCGGCCGAGCTTGCGGCCGTCCTTGGCGGTCATCGGACTGTCCCGGAGGCCGTCCAGGAAGTCGGCCGCCTTCTTGGCGGCCTTGGCCGGGTCCTTGCCGAGCGGGCACTCGGCGCCGTGGTTCTCCACGCAGTCGGCGGCGAAGCGCTCGAAGGACTTCTCGAAGCCGACCTGCTGGTCGATACCGTGGTCCAGCTGGTCCTGGGCGGGGTCGACGGCGCCGTCCAGGATGAGCCGGCCGACGTTCTTCGGGAACTCCTCGGCGTAGAGCGCGCCGAGGTAGGTGCCGTAGGAGATGCCGAGGTAGTTGAGCTTCTTGTCGCCGACGGCGGCGCGCAGCACGTCCAGGTCGCGGGCGGTGTTGCGGGTGCCCACGAAGGGCAGCAGCTTCCCGGACTTCGCCTGGCAGGCGGCGGCGTACTCGGTGGCGTTCTTGATGTGCTCGGCCTTGCGGGCCGCCGGGTCGAGCGGATCGTCGGACTCGTTGTGGGCGTCCTTCTGCTTGTCGTCGAAGCAGAGGACCGGCGAGCTGTCGCCGGTGCCGCGCGGGTCGAAGCCGATCACGTCGAAGCGGTTGTGCAGGGCGCCGTCGTACTCCGTGGCGCCGTACTTGACCATCTCGACACCCGAACCGCCCGGGCCGCCCGGGTTGACCATCAGCGAGCCGATCTTCTGGTCCGGCTTGGCGGCCGGCAGCTTGATCAGCGCGATGTCGAGGGCGTCGGCGGTCGGGTTGGCGTAGTCGAGCGGGACGTGCAGTCTGCCGCAGAGCATCCGGGATATGTCGATCTTGGCCTTCGCGGCCTGGGGGTCGGCCGGGCAGGCGGCCCAGGCGATCTGCTGGCCGTAGAACGGCTTGAGCGCCGGGTCGTCCGCCCCGGTGGGCCTGGGGGTGGGCGTCGGCGTCGCGGTGGGCGTCGGGGTGGACGCGGCCGAGGGTGTCCCGGCGGCGTTGTCCTGGGCGGGCTTGTTGTTGTTGTCGCAGGCGGAGCTGAGGAGCAGGGCGCCGGCCGCGAAGGCGGTCAGCAGAACCCGCGGGCGGGCAGCCCGGAGAGATTTCATCGCACGTATGTACCACTGTGGGGTGACACGTCCGATCAGGGCCCCCGTGCTGCCCGCGTCCGGCGTCAGGCCCGGTGGACCTTGTGGTTGGCGGCCTGGGCACGCGGGCGCACCACCAGCAGGTCGATGTTGACGTGCGAGGGCCGGGTGACCGCCCAGGCGACGGTGTCCGCGACGTCCTCCGAGGTCAGCGGCTCGGCGACACCCGCGTACACGGCCGCCGCCTTCTCCTCGTCGCCCCGGAACCGGGTGACCGCGAAGCCCTCGGACTTCACCATGCCCGGCGCGATCTCGATCACCCGGATCGGCTCGCCGCACAGCTCCAGCCGCAGCGTGGCCGCGATGGTGTGCGCCGCGTGCTTGGCCGCCACGTAGCCGCCGCCGCCCTCGTACGCGGCCAGCGCGGCGGTGGAGGAGAGCACCAGCACGGTGCCGTCACCGCTCGCCCGCAGCGCCGGCAGCAGCGCCTGGGTCATGTGCAGCACGCCGAGGACGTTCACCTGGTACATCGCCAGCCAGTCGGCCGGGTCGCCGGCCTCCACCGACTCGGCGCCGACCGCCCCGCCGGCATTGTTGACCAGGACGTCCACCCGGCCGATCCCGGCCGCGAAGGCGTCCACGGCGGCCCGGTCGGTGACGTCCAGGGTGTACGGCCTGCCGCCGATCTCCTTGGCCAGTGCCTCGATCCGGTCGGTCCGGCGGGCGGTCAGCACCACGTCGAAGCCCTCGGCGGCCAGTCGGCGGGCGGTCGCCGCGCCGATTCCACTGCTCGCACCGGTGACCACGGCCACCTTCTGCTCGGTCATTGCCACTCCTCGGAAGCGTGGGGTCAGAAGCTCTTCGGTCGCTCACCCGATCATCTCAACGGTGCCGGCGCCGCCCGCCACCGCCCAGGGCCCGTCGTCGAACTCCCGGCGTCGCCGGGCAGGCGGGAGTTCGGAGACGGGCCCTACATTGCCAAGGGACGAGTGCACCGCCCGCCGATCCCGCGGAGGACACCATGGCAACAGAGCCGCGCCGCACCGAGTCCGGCTTCCCCGTCGAACCGCTCTACGGCCCCGAGGCCCTGGCCGGCTGGGACCCGCAGGAGCGCCTCGGCAGGCCGGGGGAGTACCCGTACACCCGGGGCGTCTACCCGACGATGTACACCGGCCGGCCGTGGACGATGCGCCAGTACGCGGGCTTCGGCACCGCGGCCGAGTCCAACGCCCGCTACCGGCAGCTGATCGCGGGCGGCAGCACCGGTCTCTCGGTCGCCTTCGACCTGCCCACCCAGATGGGCTACGACTCGGACGCCCGGATCGCGGCCGGTGAGGTCGGCAAGGTCGGGGTCGCGATCGACAGCGTCGAGGACATGGGCGTCCTGTTCGACGGCATCCCGCTGGGCGAGGTCTCCACCTCGATGACCATCAACGCGCCCGCGGCCCTGCTGCTGCTCCTCTACCAACTGGTCGGCGAGGCCCAGGGCGTCCCGCCGGCCCGGCTGACCGGCACGGTGCAGAACGACGTGCTGAAGGAGTACATCGCCCGCGGCACCTACATCTTCCCGCCGAAGCCCTCGCTGCGGCTGGTCGCCGACGTGTTCCGGTACTGCCGGGCCGAGATCCCCCGCTGGAACACCATCTCGATCTCCGGCTACCACATGGCCGAGGCCGGGGCCGACCCCGCGCAGGAGATCGCCTTCACCCTCGCCAACGGCATCGCGTACGTGCGCACCGCCGTCGCGGCCGGCATGGCGGTGGACGACTTCGCGCCACGGCTCTCCTTCTTCTTCGTAGCCCGCACGACGCTCCTGGAGGAGGTCGCCAAGTTCCGCGCCGCCCGCCGGATCTGGGCCCGCGTCATGCGGGAGGAGTTCGGCGCGAAGGACCCGCGCTCGCAGATGCTCCGCTTCCACACCCAGACCGCCGGGGTGCAGCTGACGGCGCAGCAGCCCGAGGTCAACCTGGTCCGGGTCTCGGTGCAGGCGCTGGCCGCGGTGTTCGGCGGCACCCAGTCGCTGCACACCAACAGCTTCGACGAGGCGATCGCGCTGCCCACCGAGAAGGCCGCCCGGCTGGCGCTGCGCACCCAGCAGGTGATCGCCTACGAGACCGACGTCACCGCCACCGTCGACCCCTTCGCCGGTTCGTACGTGGTGGAGTCGCTGACCGACGAGGTGGAGGCCGCCGCCCTCGCCCTGATGGCGAGGATCGAGGACCTGGGCGGTGCGGTGGCCGCGATCGAGGCCGGCTACCAGAAGGCCGAGATCGAGCGCACCGCCTACCGCGTCCAGCAGGAGACCGACTCCGGCGAGCGGACGGTGGTCGGCGTCAACCGCTTCCGGCTGGACGCCGAGGAGCCGTACCAGCCACTGCGGGTGGACCCGGCGATCGAGGCCCGGCAGGCCGGGCGGCTGGCCCGGCTGCGGGCCGGGCGCGACTCCACGGCGGTCGCCCGCGCGCTGGGCGCGCTGCGCCGGGCGGCCGAGGGGCGGGACAACGTGCTCTACCCGATGAGGGAGGCGCTGGCCGCCCGGGCCACGCTCGGGGAGGTCTGCGACGCGCTGCGTGAGGTCTGGGGGTCGTACACGCCGAGCGAGCGGTTCTGAAGGATCGTCACACCGCTGTCACGCGACGCCCGTGACCGCCGGCGCGGGCGGTCGTTGCACAGGGCACGCAACCCGGGGAAGGCGGCTGAAACGAGATGTCATACCCACCTGCTCGGCCGGTATGCGCCCATCCGGGGACGACTTTTGGGGAAGTCGGGCCAAATCCCCCCAACAGGCCTACTCTTGTTGAGATGAACCGTCCTGACCCCGCCCAGCCGGCCGCCACTCTCACCGCTGCCCGCCCCGTCGCCGACCTGCGCGGCAGGGTCAGGGCGCTGGAGCCCGAGCTGATCGCCTTCCGCCGCGATCTGCACCGGCACCCGGAGCTGGGCCGCCAGGAGTTCCGCACCACCGGCCTGCTGCGCGACCGGCTGACGGGGGCGGGTCTGGCCCCCCGGGTGCTGCCCGGCGGCACCGGCATGACGGTCGACATCGTCCCGGACGGGACCCCGCGCGGCGCCGAGCTCCTGGCCTTCCGCGCCGACATCGACGCGCTGCCGATCGACGACGCCAAGACGGATGTGCCGTACCGCTCGACCGTCCCCGGCCGGGCCCACGCCTGCGGCCACGACGTGCACACCTCGGTGGTGCTGGGCACCGCCCTGGTGTTGGCGGAGGCCGCCCGCACCGGGGAGCTGCGCCGCCCGGTCCGGCTGGTCTTCCAGCCCGCCGAGGAGGTCATGCCGGGCGGTGCGCTGGACGTGATCAACGCCGGCGGGATGGACGGCGTCGGCCGGATCTTCGCGGTGCACTGCGACCCCAAGGTGGAGGCCGGCCGGATCGGGCTGCGCACCGGGGCGATCACCTCCGCCTGCGACCGGCTGGTGCTCCACCTGGACGGCCCCGGCGGCCACACCGCCCGCCCGCACCTGACCACCGACCTGGTGACCGCGATCGCGCGGATGGCCGCCGACCTGCCGGCCGCGCTGGGCCGCCGGATGGACCCGCGCTGGGGCGTCAGCCTGGTCTGGGGCCGGATCGCCTCCGGCTCCGCGCCCAACGTGATCCCGCAGCACGCCGAGCTGGAGGGCACGGTCCGCTGCCTGGAGCTGGCCGGCTGGCGCGAGGCGCCGGACCTGCTGCACGAGCTGATCGCCAAGGTGGCCGAGACCTACCGGGCCAAGTGGACGCTCGACTACCACCGCGGGGTGCCGCCGGTGGTCAATGAGGCGGTCTCGGTGGGCCTGCTGGAGGCCGCCATGACGGCCCGGTTCGGGCAGGGCGGCCGCCAGGTGGTGGAGGACACCGAGCAGAGCCTGGGCGGCGAGGACTTCTCCTGGTACCTGGAGCACGCCCCGGGCGCGCTGGCCCGCCTCGGCGTCCGCCCCCCGGGCGATGCCACCGTGCGTGACCTGCACCAGGGCCGGTTCGACGTGGACGAGCGGGCGATCGGGATCGGCGTGGAGCTGTTCGCGGCGCTGGCGCTGGACGCGGGGGCGGGAGCGCGGCCGGCGGAAGGGGCGTAGGTCTCGTCGTCGCCCGGTTTGTCGGAATTCAGGCTTTACATCCGGTTACGTAAACTGGGCCGGGCCAGTTCCGATCACCGTGTGCGTGAGGGAAGGGAGCGCCGGGAGGGTTGTCAGACCACGGTTTGATAACAACCCGAATGCTCCGGCGGCCCGTAACCCAACCGTGTTCTACGCGCGTTACGGTGGCGTCCGACCACGCTAATCGGGTGCGTGTGAGAAGGAGATACTCCCTTGCGCCGTTCTACTAAGCTCGCCGCGGTTGTGCTCTCGGGTTCCCTGGGCATTGCCTCGCTCGCCGCTTGCGGCGCAAAGAGCAACGACACCACCGCTTCTGCCGGCGCCTCCGAGGGCAGCCTCAAGGTCGGCATGGCCTACGACATCGGCGGCCGTGGCGACCAGTCGTTCAACGACTCCGCCGCCCGCGGCCTGGACAAGGCCAAGGCCGATCTGGGCGTCGCCGTCACCGAGGCCGACGCCAAGACCGGTGAGGCCGAGGCCGACAAGGAGACCCGGCTCAAGAACCTGGTCACCGCCGGTTACAGCCCGATCATCGCGGTCGGCTTCGTGTACCAGGACGCGGTCAACAAGATCGCCAAGGAGAACCCGAACACCAAGTTCGCGATCATCGACTCGGCGTCCGACGCCCAGCCGAGCAACGTCACCTCGCTGACGTTCTCGGAGCAGGAGGGCTCGTACCTGGCCGGCGTGGCCGCCGCGCTCAAGAGCAAGACCAAGCACATCGGCTTCATCGGCGGCGTGCAGACCGAGCTGATCAAGAAGTTCGAGGCGGGTTACAAGGCCGGCGCGAAGTCCATCACCCCGGACATCGCGGTCGAGACCACCTACCTGACCACGCCCCCGGACTTCTCCGGCTTCAACTCGCCCGACAAGGGCAAGGAGGCCGCGCAGGGCCAGCTCGACAAGGGCGCGGACGTCATCTACTCCGCGGCCGGCTCCTCCGGTAACGGCTCCATCGAGGCCGTCGCCAACGCCGGCAAGCTCGCCATCGGCGTCGACTCCGACCAGGCCGCCCAGCCCGCCCTGGCGAAGTACAAGAACAGCATCCTCACCTCGATGGTGAAGAACGTCGACAAGGCCGTCTTCGCCTACATCGAGTCGGTCAAGAAGGGCTCCCCCTTCACCGGTGTGAAGAACTTCGACCTGAAGGCCGACGGCGTCTCGCTCGCCACCACCGGTGGCAAGATCGACGACATCAAGGCCAAGCTCGACGAGGCCTCCAAGGCGATCACCTCGGGTGCCACCACCGTCCCGACCGCCCCGTAAGGCGCGCCCGGACGTCGCTGCCGCTGCCACCTGTCCGGCAGCGCAATGATTGACACAGCATCAGGGAGGGGCCCGGCAGGGTGCGCTCAATGCGTACCCCCGGGCCCCGTCCCGTACCCCACCGTTTTTTCTTGGCCCTCCAGCGCAACGACGCGCCTCCAGACCACCAGGAGATCGCCATCACCGCATCCGACCCCGCCCTCAGCAAGGGCGGTACCCCCAGCGCGGGGACGGCGACACCGGCCGTCGAACTGCGCGGCATCACCAAGCGCTTCCCCGGTGTCGTGGCCAACCACGACATCAACCTCACCGTCCGCACCGGCACCGTGCACGCGCTCATGGGCGAGAACGGCGCCGGCAAGTCGACGCTGATGAAGATCCTCTACGGCATGCAGAAGCCGGACGAGGGCACCATCGCGATCAACGGCGAGCTGTGCGAGTTCAACACCCCCGGCGACGCCATCGAGCGCGGCATCGGCATGGTGCACCAGCACTTCATGCTCGCGGACAACCTGACCGTCTGGGAGAACGTCGTCCTCGGCGGCGAGAAGCTCCACGGCATCGGCGCCAAGGCCAAGGCGAAGATCAAGGAGCTCTCCGACCAGTACGGCCTGGGTGTGCGCCCGGACGCCCTGGTCGAGGACCTCGGCGTGGCCGACCGCCAGCGCGTCGAGATCCTCAAGGTGCTCTACCGCGGCGCCAAGATCCTGATCCTCGACGAGCCCACCGCGGTGCTCGTCCCGCAGGAGGTCGACGCGCTCTTCGACAACCTGCGCGAGCTCAAGTCCGAGGGCGTCACCGTCATCTTCATCTCGCACAAGCTGCACGAGGTCCTCTCGGTGGCGGACGCGATCAGCGTCATCCGGCGCGGCACCACGGTCGGCGACGCCGACCCGGGAAACGTGACCGCGCGCCAGCTCGCCGAGATGATGGTCGGCGCCGAGCTGCCCTCCCCGGAGAGCCGCGAGTCCACCGTCACCACCGACGAGATGCTCGACGTCAAGGGTCTGCGGATCGCCAAGACCGACGCCGAGGGCATCGAGCGCGTGGTGCTGGACGACATCTCGCTGCGCATCCACAGGGGCGAGATCCTCGGCATCGCCGGCGTCGAGGGCAACGGCCAGGCCGAACTGGTCGAGGCCATCATGGGCATGCTGCCGCTGGACGGCGGCACCGTCACCCTCGACGGCAAGGACCTCTCCGGCACCCTCACCCGGGCCCGCCGCGAGGCCGGCATCGGCTACATCCCCGAGGACCGCCACAAGCACGGCCTGCTGCTGGAGGCCCCGCTCTGGGAGAACCGGATCCTCGGCCACGTCACCGAGACCCCGAACTCCAAGGGCGCCCTGCTCGACCCGTCCGGTGCCCGCAGGGACACCCAGCGGATCGTCGAGGCGTACGACGTCCGCACCCCCGGCATCGAGGTCACCGCGGCGTCGCTCTCCGGCGGCAACCAGCAGAAGCTGATCATCGGCCGCGAGATGAGCCACGAGCCCAAGCTGCTGATCGCCGCCCACCCCACCCGTGGTGTGGACGTCGGCGCGCAGGCGCAGATCTGGGAGCACATCCGGGTCGCCCAGCGGGCCGGCCTCGCCGTCCTGCTGATCTCGGCCGACCTGGACGAGCTGATCGGCCTCTCCGACACCATCCGGGTGATCTACCGCGGCCGTCTGGTCGCCGACGCCGACCCGGCCACCGTCACCGCCGAGGATCTGGGTACCGCGATGACCGGTGCGGCCCGCGGCCACATCGAGTCCGACGCCGATGCCGTGGAGGAGTTCCACGCGCTCAGCGCGGAGGGCACCGAGGCTGCCGCAGCCGAGGACGGCACTCCGTCCGACACCCCCACCGACACCGCCGACCCGCAGGCGGGGGAGTAGCCACATGACCAGTCCCAACCCCGCCGCCAAGCCCAGCCTGGTGAAGCGGTTCGACGGCGAGAAGATCGTGCTCGCCCTCGCAGCTCCGGTGCTCGCCGTGCTGCTCTCCGTCGCGATCTGTTCGGTGCTCCTGGCGACCTCGGGCAAGAACCCGTTCGACGCCTGGAACGTGATGATCACGTACGCCACCAAGTCGGACGGTCAGGTGGCCATCCTCAACCGGTCCACCACGTACTACCTGGCCGCCGCGGCCGCCGCCTTCGGCTTCCGGATGAACCTCTTCAACATCGGTGTCGAGGGCCAGTACAAGCTCGCGGCGCTGTTCGCGGCGTTCGTCGGCAGCCGGCTCGACCTGCCGTCGTTCATCCAGATCCCGCTGCTGCTGATCACCGCCATGCTGGTCGGTGGCCTGTACGCGAGCATCGCCGGTCTGCTGAAGGTCTTCCGCGGCGTCAGCGAGGTCATCTCGACCATCATGCTGAACGCCATCGCGATCGCCATCGTCGGTCTGCTGCTCGTCCCCGGCATCTTCGCGCCGGAGAAGGGCACCACCAGCAACTCGATCCAGACCGACCCGGTCTCGGAGTCCAGCCACTTCTTCGCGATCAACACCGACGGCGGGCCGCTCTACGGCTTCCTCTTCATCGCGATCCTGGTCGGCGTGGCCTTCCAGTTCACCCTGACCCGCACCCGCTTCGGCTTCGACCTGCGTGCCACCGGCCGCTCGGAGACCGCGGCCACCGCGTCCGGCGTGAACGTCAAGCGCATGGTCGTCACCTCGATGGTGGTCTCCGGCGCGCTGGCCGGCCTGATCGGCCTGCCCGAGCTGCTGCAGAACTCGTACAACTACGGCCAGAGCTTCCAGGGCGGCCTCGGCTTCCTCGGCATCTCGGTCGCCCTGCTGGGCCGCAACAGCCCGATCGGCATGGCCTTCGCCGCCGTGCTGTTCGCCTTCCTGGACGCCACCGGCTCCCAGCTGCCGCTGCCGCAGAACGGCGGCTTCCCGTTCGAGATCGTCCCGGTCATGCAGGGCACCATCGTCATCTGCGTCGTCGTCGCCTACGAGCTGGTGCGCCGCTACGGCCTCAAGCGCCAGCAGCAGAAGGTCGGCGCCGAGCTCGCCGCCCAGGCCGCGGCCGCCAACGAGAAGAAGGAGGTGTCCGCATGAGCACGGCCACCGCTGCCCGCGCGAAGGCGCCGGGCGCTCCCGCGAAGAAGCGCAAGATGTCCTGGCCGGTGGTGCTGCTGCTGATCGCGGGCGCCCTGGTCCTCTTCTCCGCCGTGGGCATGGCCACCGGCAACCACTCGCTGACCTCCTCCGGGCAGGTCACCGCCGCGCTCAGCGCCGCCGTGCCGATCGGCATGGCCGGTCTGGGCGGTCTCTGGTCCGAGCGGGCCGGCGTGGTCAACATCGGCCTCGAAGGCATGATGGTCGCCGGCACCTTCTGCGGTGCCTGGGGCGGCTACCTGGTCAGCCCGTGGTTCGGCCTGGTGGCCGGCATGATCGGCGGCGCGCTCGGCGGTCTGCTGCACGCCGTGATCACCGTGACCTTCGGCGTCGACCACATCGTCTCCGGTGTCGGCGTCAACCTGCTGATCCCCGGCATCTGCGCGTACGTCAACCGGATCTACTACAAGGACTACATCTCCGTCGGTGCCGGCGCGAACCAGTCCCCGCCGGCCGATCCGCTGCCGTACATCACCATCCCCGGCCTCTCCTCCGGCCTGAAGGACATCGAGGTCCACCACTGGTTCCTGGTCTCCGACGTCGCGGGCGTGCTCGGCGGCCTGGTCACCAACATCTCGGTGGTCGTGCTGCTGGCCGGCGCGCTGATCGTGGTCAGCTACTTCGCCCTCTGGCGCACCGTGTTCGGCCTGCGCCTGCGCTCCTGCGGTGAGAACCCGACCGCGGCCGAGTCGCTGGGCGTGAACGTCTACAAGTACAAGTACTACGCGGTCGTCGCTTCCGGCGCCTTCGCGGGCCTCGGTGGCGCGTACCTCTCGCTGGTCGCGGCGCACTTCTACAAGGACGGCCAGACCAACGGCCGAGGCTTCATCGGCCTCGCGGCGATGATCTTCGGTAACTGGATGCCGGGCGGCCTCGCCATGGGCGCCGGCCTGTTCGGCTTCACCGACAGCCTCCAGCTCCGTGACCCGGGGTCCGTCCACGTGCTGATCCTGGTCGTCGCCATCGCGATGCTGCTGCTCGCGATCTGGCACGCGTACCGCCGGAAGCTCACCTCCGCGGTGATCACCTTCGTGGTGTCCGGCGGCCTCTTCGTCTGGTATGCCACCACCGACGAGGTGCAGCGTCCGCTGATCGTCGCCACGCCGTACGTGATCACCCTGGTGGTGCTGGCGCTGGCCTCGCAGCGGCTGCGGCCGCCGAAGGCCGACGGCCAGATCTACCGCAAGGGCCAGGGCAAGTGACGTCCGCGGCCCCCGAGGTCGACTGGGAGGCGCTGCGCGCGGCGGCGCGGGAGGCGATGACCCACGCCTACGCCCCGTACAGCAGGTTCCCGGTCGGCGCGGCCGCCCTGGTGGCCGACGGCCGGGTGGTCACCGGCTGCAACGTGGAGAACGCCTCGTACGGGCTCGGCCTCTGCGCCGAGTGCGGCCTGGTCTCCGCGCTGTACGCGAGCGGTGGCGGCCGGCTGACCGCGTTCACCTGTGTGGACGGGGACGGTCGGTTGCTGATGCCGTGCGGGCGCTGCCGCCAGCTGCTGTACGAGCACGGCGGGCCGGAACTGCTGATCGAGCTGCCGTCCGGCGTGAAGCCGATGAGCGAGGTCCTGCCCGACGCGTTCGGGCCGGAGCGGCTCTAGTCTTTGCCTTTGTTACGCGCGTAGAGTGTCGCGAGTGGGCCGCAATCCGGCCACCTCGCGACACTCTTCGCTTTTCACGGCTTTTCAGAACTTTGCAAAGCCTTCAGAACCCCTCCGGTAGCAATGGAGCAGCCATGGACGCCATCTCCGTCATCAGGACCAAGCGCGACCGCGGCGAGCTGAGCGACGCTCAGATCGACTGGGTCATCGACGCCTACACCCGCGGCGAGGTCGCCGACGAGCAGATGTCCGCCCTTGCCATGTCCATCCTGCTCAACGGCATGAACCTGCGGGAGATCAGCCGCTGGACCGACGCGATGATCCGCTCCGGCGTCCGGATGGACTTCTCCTCGCTGGCCCAGCCCACCAGCGACAAGCACTCCACCGGCGGCGTCGGCGACAAGATCACCCTGCCGCTCGCCCCGCTCGTCGCCGCCTGCGGCGCGGCCGTCCCGCAGCTCTCCGGCCGCGGTCTCGGCCACACCGGCGGCACCCTCGACAAGCTGGAGTCCATCCCCGGCTGGCGCGCCCTGCTCTCCAACGAGGAGATGCTCCAGGTGCTGCGCGACACCGGCGCGGTGATCTGTGCGGCCGGCGACGGCCTCGCCCCCGCCGACAAGAAGCTGTACGCGCTGCGCGACGTCACCGGCACGGTCGAGGCGATCCCGCTGATCGCCTCCTCGATCATGTCCAAGAAGATCGCCGAGGGCACCGGCGCGCTGGTCCTGGACGTGAAGGTCGGCTCCGGCGCCTTCATGAAGAACCTGGACGACGCCCGCGAGCTGGCCCGCACCATGGTCGGCCTCGGCACCACGGCCGGCGTCAACACCGTCGCCCTGCTCACCGACATGTCCACCCCGCTCGGCCTCACCGCGGGCAACGCGCTGGAGGTCCGCGAGTCGGTCGAGGTGCTGGCCGGCGGCGGCCCCGCCGACGTCGTCGAGCTGACCCTCGCCCTGGCCCGCGAGATGCTCGCCGCGGCCGGTGTGCACGGCAAGGACCCGGCCGACGCCCTGCGCGACGGCTCCGCGATGGACCACTGGCGCCGCATGATCGCCGCCCAGGGCGGCGACGTCGACGCCCCGCTGCCCGTCGCCCGCGAGCAGCACATCATCCCCGCCCCGGCGTCGGGCGTCCTCACCACGCTGGACGCGTACGCCGTCGGCGTCTGCGCCTGGCGCCTCGGCGCCGGCCGTGCCCGCAAGGAGGACCCGGTGCAGGCCGGCGCCGGCGTCGAGATGCACGCCAAGCCCGGCGACACCGTGGTGGCCGGCCAGCCCCTGCTGACCCTGCACACCGACACCCCCGAGCGCTACGACTACGCCATCGAGGCCCTCGCCGGCGGCATCGAGGTCTCCCCGGCCGGCACGGCGTTCACCCCGAACCCGATCGTGCTGGACCGGATCGCCTGACGGGTGCGCTCCTGCTCACGTACGCCGGATCAGGCGTGCGTGAGCAGGCCGCTGGTGTCGAGGGTCCAGGGGCCGATGGTGATCTTGTCGCCGAAGACGAACTTCTCGCGGGAGGCGTAGCCGAGCTCCGAGTGCACGATGCCCGTACCCGTGCGGGGATCGATGATCAGATAGAACGGAATGCCCATCGCCGAGTAGTCGCGGACCTTGTCGCGGTAGTCATTCTCGGGGTTGGCCTTGGAGACGATCTCCACGACGAGCAGCACATCGTGCGGGAGAACCGCCGCCTGCGCGCTCTCCAAGAGGGCTTCGGGGAAGACCATCAGATCCGGGTTGCGCAGCCGGCCGAGCCCGGCGTCCTCCAGGTCCGCTCCGTGGTAGGCGATGTGGCCGGGGTGCGTGGTCGGCAGCTGGGCGTTGAGCAGCCGGGCAATGCGCAGCACGGCCAGCTCATGCCGCATGACCGGCGACATCATCATGACGATCTCGCCGTCGGCGATCTCGATCTTCCCTATCCCGGGCACCTGCGGCAGCTGATCGGCGATCTCACGCAACCGGGCGTACACAGCAGGATCGGTGCTCATAGTCCGGAGTTTATCGGCGCTCACCGACTGCCGGGCGGGGGTTCACCCGGCGGCGGCGAGGGTGATCTTGAGGAACTCCTCGGGGGCCTCGCGGACGAGGTCGTGGCCGACGGGGAGCGTGTGGACGGTCCAGCCGGGGTCGGTGCGGACGCGGTCGACGGTCTCCAGGAACGGGGTGTCCTCGAAGCGCTCGGCGTGGATGTAGACGCGGCGGGTGACGGTGTCGGCCGCGCCGGTGAGGGTGACCGGCTGGAACAGGCTGCCCAGCGGGTGGACGGTGGCACGCGGGTCGAGGAAGGGGCTCAGGCCGACCACGGTGGAGCCGTTTCCCGCGGCGGCGCCGGCCAGGTAGCGCTGCTTCCAGACCTCGTTGACGATCCGGTAGGCCGATTCGCCGCTGCGCGGCACGAAGGCGTCCGCGTACACCAGCGCCCCGATCCGCTCCGGCGCCCGGTCGGCGACCCCGGAGAGGACCATCCCGCCGTAGCTGTGCCCGACCAGCACCACGTCCGTCAGCTGCTCGGCCTCCAGCGTCGCCAGCACGTCCTGGATGTGGGTGTCCAGGTTGACCGCCGCGTTGTTCAGGTGCCCGCGCTCGCTCACCCCGGTCAGCGTCAGCGGGTACACCTCGTGCCCGGCCGCCCGCAGCCCGTCGGTGAGCGGCCGGTACCACCAGGCGCCGTGCAGCATGCCGGGGACGAGAACGAAGGTGGCCATGTCGGGTTCCTCTGGTCGATCTGGCGGGACGAGAGGAAAGCTACGGCGGATACCTGACACCCAGCGTCAGGTATCCGCCGGGGAAGTCACGGGCGGTGGAAGATCTCGTGGGTGCCGATGCGGCGCCAGACGATGTGCGGCTCACCGTCCTGGACGGGCGTTCCGCAACTGAGGGTGGCCCGGCCGTCCGGCGCCCAGGTCAGCTCCCAGACATCCGGATGGCCCTGCACCTTCTTCACTCTCAGCCCCCGCCGGAAGCCCTGGCCGGCCCGCAGATCGGCGACGAACTGGGCGACCGCGACGAGGAACGCAGTCTGCTGAGCAGTGGTCAGGCTCTTCCGGTCGCGTAGGAAGTGGGCCAGTGACTCATGCGTCGGCACGGCGCTTGATCTCCCCCAGGTCGAGACCGGCCTCGTCGGCAAGGGACTTCAGGAACTCGTCGCCGTTCTCGAAGACCTCGCCGCGCTCGCCCTGGGCGATGGCCTCGTCGACCTCCTGCTCCTTGGCCTGCCAACTCGGGCTCCAGAACCACGCCTGGTCGTCGGGGATGACGGAGGCCGGGGTCAGGATGATCCGGCCGTCCTCCACCGCGACGACCAACTGGTCGCCCTCCTGGAGATCGAGCTGCTCCCTTATCTCCTGCGGGATGGTGACCACACCCTTCTTCCGCACGGGTGTGGACACCAGGTGGGGGCGGCGACGGCGCTTGAGGTCTGCCATGGGGAAAGTCTACCGGGCGGAAAGTCTGCCCGGCAGCCCGTTCGTGGTGCGGCGGGCGGTGTGGGCCTGATGGGTGGCGTAGAGGGTGACGGCGGCGGCGAGGGTCATGGCGGTGAGGCCGACGGCGGCCGCGCCGGGCCAGCCGGTGGAGTGGTAGGCGTCGGCGCCGACGGTACCGCCGAGACTGTTGCCCAGGTAGTAGGCGATCAGATAGAGCGCGGAGGCCTGGGCGCGGCCCTCGGTGGCGGTGCGGCCGACGGCCGAGGAGGCGGTGGCGTGGCCGGCGAAGAAGCCGGCGGTGATCAGGACCAGGCCGAGCAGGGCGCAGAGCAGCGAGCCGGCCAGGGAGAGCAGCAGGCCGGCGGCGGTCACGCCGATGGAGACGTAGAGGGCGCCGCGGCGGCCGAGCCGTCCGGACAGGCGGCCGGCGGCGGCCGAGGTGCCGGTGCCGACCAGGTAGACCACGAAGATCGAGGCGGCGACCGACTCCGGCAGGTGGAACGGCGCGGAGATCAGGCGGTAGCCGACGGTGTTGTAGACCGCGCCGAACACGGCCATGAAGAGCAGTCCGAGCGCGTACAGCCGGACCAGCAGCGGGTTGCGCAGGTGGCGGCCGACGGTACGGGCGAGGGCGCGGGCGTCCACCGTGGCCGGGGTGAAGTGGCGGGCGGCGGGGATCAGCAGCCGGAAGGCGAGCGCGGCGAGCAGGGCGAGGGCGGCGGAGGCGGCGAGGCCCCAGCGCCAGCCGAAGCCGGCGGCGACCCAGCCGGAGAGCAGCCGGCCACCCATGCCGCCGATGCTGTTGCCGGCCACGTACAGGCCCATCGCGGAGGCGAGCGCGCTGGGGTGGACCTCCTCGGCGAGGTAGGCCATCGCGGTGGCGGGCAGCCCGGCGAGGGCGGCGCCCTGGAGGGCGCGGAGGACGACCAGGGTGGTGAGGTCCGGGGCGAACGGCAGGGCCAGGGCGAGGGCGGAGGCGGCGAGCGTGGAGGCCGTCATCACCGCGGTGCGCCCGTACCGGTCGGAGAGCGCGCTGGCCGGGAGCAGGGCGAGGGCGAGGCCGAGGGTGGCGGCGGAGGCCGTCCAACTGGCCTGGCCGGGGGTGAGGTCGAGGTCGGCCGAGAGGACCGGCAGCAGGCCCTGGGTGGAGTAGAGGAGGACGAAGGTCGCGACACCGGCGGCGAAGAGCGCGAGGTTGGCGCGGCGGAAGGCGCGCTGCCCGGGGCGGTGGCGGTCGTCGTGGTGGCGACCGTCGGTGCCGGCGGGGAGTGGGGACGGCTGGGCGAGGGCATCCGGAGTGGCCACGGATGCCCCGGTACTGGAGGGCTGCATGGCGTCGACGTTAGGACCGTCGCCGCTGATGCGTCCAATGCATGATCCATCGATAATGCATGCGTCAGGGTATGAGCGCAGGTTGGCGTGGTGAGGACGGGGAAGAGTGACGCAGGGAACGGGCGGTTCCGATGGGTTCGAGCTCCCGCACCGGCTCGCCGAGCTGGGCCCGGAGCTGCCGGCCGCCCAACTGGCGCCCCGGCTAGCCCAGTTCGCGGCGGTGGCCCGGCTGGAGCACGTGACGCAGGCGGCCGCGCTGCTGGGCATGCCGCAGCCGACGCTGTCCCGGGCGGTGGCCCGGCTGGAGGCGGAGCTGGGCGTGGACCTGCTGGCCCGTCAGGGCCGGACGGTCCGGCTGACGCGGGCCGGCCGGCTGCTGCTGGCCTCGGTGGAGCGGGCGCTCGCCGAGGTCGAGCGCGGCGCCGAGGCGGCCCGGGCGGAGGCGGACCCGGCGGTCGGGCGGGTGGCGTTCGGCTTTCTGCACACGATGGGGACGGACGCGGTGCCGGCGCTGCTGCGGGGCTTCCGGGCGGCGCACCCCCAGGTGCGGTTCCAGCTGGTGCAGGACTACGTCGGCGCGATGCTGGAGCGGCTGCGCGCCGGTGAACTGGACCTCTGCCTGGTCGCCCCGGTGCCGGACGAGGACCCGGCGCTGGTGGCTCGCCCGCTGGACGAGCAGCGGCTGCACCTGGTGGTGCCGGCCGACCACCGGTTGGCCGGGCGGCGGCGGATCCGGCTGGCGGAGGTGGCGGAGGAGCCGTTCGTCGGGCTGGAGCGCGGGTACGGGCTGCGGGCGATCACCGACGGGTTCTGCGCGGAGGCCGGTTTCGTGCCGCGGATCGCGTTCGAGGGGGAGGAGGCGGAGACCTTGCGCGGGCTGGTCGCGGCCGGGCTGGGGGTGGCGCTGCTGCCGCCCGCGCTGGTGCCGCGGCCCGGGGTGGTGGAGCTGGAGGTGACGGCGCCGAGGACCCGGCGGGCGATCGGCCTGGCTTGGGCGGCGGGCCGGCCGTTGACCCCGCCGGTGGCGGCGTTCCGGGACTTCGTGCTGTCGCGGCGCGGGCGGTTGTTGCAGCACGACTGAGGGGCGGGGGCGGCGTGGCGCGGCGAGGGCCGGACGGCGTGGCTGGTGAGGGCCGGACGGCTCGGTCTGTGGGGGCGGCGCGGCGCGGCTCGCCCATTCGGTGGAATTCAGGGTGCACATTGGCGGAACCGGCCGTGTGGGGTGTGGCCTGTCTACGCGCGTAGGAGCTACACTCCCGCAATGGAGAACCAGATCCCTGTCACCACCGCGGGCACCGGCCCCCGGATCCCCACGCCCGAGCAGATCGCCCGCGCCCCGAAGGTGCTCCTGCACGACCACCTCGACGGCGGGCTCCGGCCCGAGACCATCGTCGAGCTGGCCGCCGCGGTCGGCTACGAGGGCCTCCCCACCACCGACCCGAAGGAACTCGGCGAGTGGTTCCGCGAGGCCGCCGACTCCGGCTCGCTGGTCCGCTACCTGGAGACCTTCGCGCACACCTGCGCCGTCATGCAGACCCGCGAGGCCCTGATCAAGGTCGCCGCCGACTGCGCCGAGGACCTGGCCGCCGACGGCGTCGTCTACGCCGAGGTCCGCTACGCCCCCGAGCAGCACCTGGAGGCCGGCCTCACCCTCGACGAGGTCGTCGAGGCCGTCCAGGAGGGCTTCCGCCTCGGCGAGGCCAACGCCCGCGCCGCCGGCCACCGCATCCGGATCGGCACCCTGATCACCGCGATGCGGCACGCCGCGCGCTCGCAGGAGATCGCCGAGCTGGCCAACCGCCACCGCGACCAGGGCGTCGTCGGCTTCGACATCGCCGGCGCCGAGGCGGGCTACCCTCCCACCCGCCACCAGGCCGCCTTCGACTACCTCAAGGGCGAGAACAACCACTTCACGATCCACGCGGGCGAGGCGTTCGGCCTGCCGTCGATCTGGGAGGCCCTGCAGTGCTGCGGCGCCGACCGGCTCGGCCACGGTGTCCGCATCGTCGACGACATCACGGTGAACGAGGACGGCAGCGTCGAGCTCGGCCGGCTGGCCGCGTACGTGCGCGACAAGCGCATCCCGCTGGAGATGTGCCCGACCTCCAACCTCCAGACCGCGGCGGCCACTTCGTACGCCGAGCACCCGATCGGGCTGCTCAGCCGGCTGAAGTTCCGGGTGACGGTCAACACCGACAACCGACTGATGAGCGGCACCAGCATGAGCCGCGAGTTCGGGCACCTGGTGGAGGCGTTCGGGTACACGCTGGGCGACATGGAGTGGTTCACGGTGAACGCGATGAAGTCGGCGTTCCTGCCGTTCGACGAGCGGCTGGCGATGATCAGCGATGTGATCAAGCCGGGCTACGCCGAACTCAAGGCCGAGTGGCTGTTCAGCGCCGGCGCCTGAGGGCGTGTGATGGGGTCGGATGAACGCCTTTGTCCCGTAAGGGCGTTGGCGTTCATCTGACTACCCACTCGTGTGGGTTAACCGCCTTTGATCCTCGTGCGATCCAATCACTACGGTGTGCCAGTCATCGCCGACCGGCCGTGGCGGCGGAACCCGCTGCCTGCCGTGAATGTCGGCCACCGACGAGGATCCAAGGGGACGAACATGAAGCAGGCCAGTCTCAAGGCCGCCGGCACCGCCGTGCTCGGCATCGCCATCGCGGCGGTCGGCGTCGGCAGCGCGTCCGCCGACCCCGCCGCCGCCGGCGGCCTCGGGCTTCCCACCGGCGCGGTGAGCAACCCCGCCGTCACCGGTGCCGTCGCCGACACCGCGAGCAAGCTGCCCGGCGGTGACAAGGTCGCCGGCACCCTCGGCACCCTCACCCCGAGCGCCGGCCAGGCCGTCGCCCCGGCCGGCGACGCCGCCACCCGCGCCGGTGTGCCGAGCGTCCCGGGCCTGGACAAGACCCCGATCGGCGGGCTGACCGGGGCCCTCCCGCTGCCCGGCCTCGGCGGCTGACACCTCCCGCAGGCCGAACGGGCCGCCAGCGCACCCGGTGATCCCGGGGCGCGGGCGGCCCGTTCGGCGTTCCGGGCGCCGGTTCACGGCTCCTGGGGCAACAGCAGCCAGAGCGCCAGGTAGATCAGGAACTGCGGGCCGGGCAGCAGGCAGGAAGCCAGGAAGATGATCCGGACGGTCCAGGGCGTCAGGCCGAAGCGCTCGGCGATCCCGGCGCAGACGCCGGCGATGACGCGGTTGTGACGGGGGCGGGCGAGGCGGCTCATGACGTTCTCCGTGGTCTTCGCGCCTGTTCCGGTCCCTCCGGTCGGCGTACTTCCATGCTCCGCCGCGTTCGCCGCCGGATCCTCACCCCGGATGCCGATCCTGGCCCCGGTGTTCCTCACCGGTAGGGAGTACCCGCACTAGGGGTTCTCCTCGGGGGCGCCCCCGAGGTCCGTCGGTGTTCCTGCCCTCATGACGGCGGGTGGGTGCCGCCTGCCGGACCTGCACCGGCTCACGCCCTGACCGGCGTGCCGGGGCCGTGGCTTCGTGCCGCGGCCCCGGCGCAGCGGCCGTACCTGCCTCCGCGGACACCGCGCACGGCGGCGTCGCGGGACTCCCTGCCGTGACGGGGCAGGTCAGCCGGCCGGGTGCTGCGGGTACTGCGGGGCCTGGGGCTGAACGGGCTGGGCGACCGGGGCGGCCGGAGCGCCGGGGACACCCTGCGGCGGGACCGGCGCCGACTGGGCGTACGGGTTGTACTGCGCGTTGGGGTTCTGCGGGGCGTTCGGGTCGTACTGCGCGTTGGGGTTGTACGGCACGTTCGGGTTGTACGGCGCTGCGGGCGGGGCCGGGACCGGCTGCGGGGCCGGCGTGCTGCGGGCCAGCAGCGCCTTCACCGCGTTGGCTATCAGCAGCAACGGCAGGATGAACGCCTGGAAGAACATGCGGTACTCGCCGCCCTCGAAGACGAACGCCAGGTAGTACGCGTAGCCGGCGAACGCCATACCGGCCAGCACGTTGATGACGCGCCAGCCGCCACTCAGGCCGCCACCGAGGTTGATGGCGCCGAGGATGACCATGGCGATGCCGCTGATCGCCAGCAGGACGACGTACCAGGAGAAGAGGGGATCGACGCCGAAGTCGAGATTCACGGAGGCATTCCTGTGGGGAGTGAGGAAGAACTGCTGATGGGGACGAGTGCGCACAGTACTGGAACGCGCGGACAACCGCTCCCGCCTTTTCATCACGGAGTCATTGCCGAATCCCCATCACGGCCGTGGTTGGGTGGGCGGATGACTGACTATGAGGTCCTTCGCGTCTTTTGCGGCCCCGACGGCGCGCACGGCAACGAACTCGGTGTGGTCCGCGACGGTGCCGCCGTCCCCGGCGAGGCGGACCGGCTGGCACTCGCGCGCGAACTCGGTTTCAGCGAGACCGTCTTCGTGGACGACGCCGGGAGCGGCGCCATCGACATCTACACGCCGAGCGTCCGCCTCCCCTTCGCCGGCCACCCGTGCGTCGGCGCCGCCTGGCTGCTCGGCGCGGACCGGCTGGTCACCGCCGCCGGCGTGGTCGGCGTGCGCCACGAGGGCGAGTTCACCCGGATCGCGGCGCGCCCGGAGTGGGCTCCGGGGCGGACGACGAAGCAGTACGGCTCGGCCGCGGAGGTGGAGGCCCTGGAGGTGCCGCCGCCGGGCGAGTGGATCTACGCCTGGGCCTGGCAGGACGAAGCGGCCGGCACCGTCCGGGCGCGGGCCTTCCCGGGCCGCGGCGACGGGATCGACGAGGACGAGGCGACCGGCGCCGCCGCCCTGCTGCTGACCGCCGAGCTGGGCCGCGATCTGACGATCACCCAGGGCCTCGGCTCGCAGATCGTCACGGCGGTGCGGGCCGACGGCCTGATCGAAGTCGGCGGCCGCGTCCGGACGGCCGGGTAGCCGGGGTCGAGGACGGGGTGGTGATCGATTCCGGGCCGTGCGCCACCAGGGGCTGGGACTACTGCCCGGCGAGCGGCTGACCCCTCAGCGGCCGGGGGAGGAGACCGGCTCCGCGTAGACGGCGGCGGGCGCCGCCGGGGCCGGAAGCGGGGGCGTCGGGGGTGCGGCCGGGGTGCGGCGGGCGGTGTGGAGGGCGAGCGAGCGGGAGGCGGGCACCAGGGCCAGGTGGGCGGCGGCCACGCCGGCGACGGCGAACAGTATGTGGTCGACGTCGAGGACGTGCCCCGGGGCCCAGGAGGAGAGGAACTCCAGCGCGGTGGCCAGCAGGGCCGAGGCGCCGGTGGTGCGGAGGAAGGACGGCAGCCAGGGGGCCCGGATCCGGCCGCCGGCCAGCGGGAGCAGCACGCCGAGCGGGGCCAGCAGCAGCAGTTCGCCGAGGACCTGTCCGGCGGTGGAGAAGCGGAGCGAGGCCAGCGGCGTCAGGTTGGCGTCGTAGACCCAGGCCACCGGCAGCGGTCTCAGTACGAGCCAGCCGGCCAGCACCAGATGGAGGGTGAGTCCCAGGAGGCCCGCCATGCGGAGGGAACGGTGGACGGCCGCCGCCGGCCCGGTCTCGGTCCGCACGCCGGAACGCTCGTCGCGTGTCCTGGTGCCATCTCGCTGCACGCGGGGAAGGACGTGAGCCGGTGGCGCGGCGGTTCCACGACAGGCGTGAACATTCCGGCGCACGCCCGCGAAGCCCTCCGGGCCCGGCCTGCCCGGTCAGCGGCAGGTCGCGGACGCCGAGGCCGACGGCGTCGGCAGCGCGCTGAACGGGTTGTCCGCCGGCGGGGTCGGCGAGACGACGGCCGGCGAGGGCGACGGCTTTCCTCCCGCCTTCGCCGAGGCGTGCGCGGCGGGCGCCGTCGGCCCGGCGGGCGAGGGTGTGGACAGCGCGGTGGGTATCTGCGGCGCCGTCGGGCAGGCGGTCCGGCTGGCCGGCGCGCCCGCGTCCACCGGCACGGGTGTCGGGCGGATCCCGCAGCCGGTGGCGAGTGCGAGCAGTACCGCGCCGACGGCGCAGCAGGCGGGAAGGCGGAACGGACGGGCGCTCACTGCGCACTCTCCTCGGAAGCGTCGGCCGGAGGGGGCGGCGGGGCCAACGGCAGCGTCAGTGTGAACACCGCCCCCACCTCCCCGTTGGCGGCCGTGATCGTCCCCCCGTGGATCTGTGCGTTGGCCATCGCGATCGACAGGCCCAGCCCGCTGCCCTCCGAGCGGGCCCGCCCCTTGTCGGCCTTGTAGAACCGGTCGAAGACGTGCGGCAGCACGTCCTCGGGAATGCCGGGGCCGCTGTCCGAGACCTCCACCGTGATGGCGTCGTCCGACTCGCGGACCTTCACCCGCACCGGCGAGCCGCCGTGCTTGAGGGCGTTGCCGATCAGGTTGGCGAAGACGACGTCGAGCCGGCGCGGGTCGACGACGGCCCGGACGCCGCGCGGGGCGTCCAGCTCGACCGCGTCGTACCAGGCCCGGCCGTCGATGCAGGACATGATCAGGTCGGCGATGTCCACCTCGTCGGCGACCAGCTTGGCGGTGCCGGCGTCGAAGCGGGTCACCTCCATCAGGTTCTCCACCAGGTCGGAGAGGCGCCTGGTCTCGCTGACCACCAGCCGCACCGCCGGTTCGATCATCGGGTCCAGCGATTCGGCCTCGTCCTCCAGGATGTCCGTGACGGCGGTCATCGCGGTCAGTGGGGTGCGCAGCTCGTGCGACATGTCGGCGACGAACCGCCGGCTCTGTGCCTCGCGCGCGCTCAGCTCCTCGACCTGCTCGTGGAGCGACTCCGCGGTGCGGTTGAACGTCCTTGCCAGGTCGGCGAGTTCGTCCGAACCCTCGACTTCGAGGCGGGTGTCCAGGTGGCCCTCGCCGAGCTGCCGGGCGGCCTCGCCGAGGCGCTTGACCGGGCGCAGCACGGTCGCGGACGCGGCCTGGGCGAGCAACGCCGAGCCGATCAGCGCCAGCAGCGTGGCGATGGCCAGCGACCAGCCGAGCGTGTTGAGGTCGGCCCGCTCGTTCTCCAGCGACTTGAACATGTACGCGGTCGGGCCGGTCGGTACCACCTTGGTACCGCCGATGACGTACGGCCGGCCCTCCAGGTTCTGCCGCTGCCAGTACAGGTGGTACGGGTACGGGTTGCTCTCGGTGATGTCGCGCTGCTTGGCGACGATGTCCCGCAGCTTGGCCGGGACGTTGGCGAGCGTGTAGCGCGTCGGGTCCGAGGAGGCGGTGCACTCCGGGTGGGCGGCGTCGGTGACCACCACCTCGTAACTGAGCCCGGAGCTGGCGACGTTGGAGGCGAGCTGGGCCAGTTCGGCGCAGGTGGCGTTCAACGGCAGTTCGGAGACGTTGCGGCTGAGCGAGACCCGGAAGTCGTTGAGCGCGGTGTCCTGGGCGCGCTTGAGCACGGCGTCCCGGTTCAGCCAGTAGGCGATGCCGGAGGCCGAGACGGCGGTGAGCAGCGCGACCGCGGCGAACACCGCGATCAGCCGCACCCGCAGGGAGCGCAGCCGCCGCCACGGGCCCGAGGAGAACCGGCGGGTCGTCGTCTGATGGTCAGTCACGGGAGCCTGTCGTTGCGAAACCGGAGGATCAGAAGATCAGAAGGGATATCGGGGCGAGCGGGCGGGCAGCGGCGGTCATGCGGGCGGGTCCAGCCGGTAGCCGACCCCGCGCACGGTGCGGATCAGCGTCGGCGCCGAGGGGACGTCCTCGACCTTGGCCCGCAGCCGCTGCACGCACGCGTCCACCAGGCGGGAGTCGCCCAGGTAGTCGTGCTCCCAGACCAGCCGCAGCAGTTGCTGCCGGGAGAGCGCCTGCCCCGGCCGGCGGCTGAGCTCCAGCAGCAGCCGCAGCTCGGTCGGGGTGAGCTGGAGGTCCTCGCCGTCCTTGGTGACGGTCATCGCCGCGCGGTCGATCACCACGCTGCCGTACGCGGAGGAGTCCGAGCTCTCCCGCTCGCCGCGGCGCAGCACGGCCCGGATCCGGGCATCCAGGACGCGCGGCTGCACCGGCTTCACCACGTAGTCGTCCGCACCGGACTCCAGGCCGACCACCACGTCGATGTCGTCGGACCGGGCGGTGAGCAGGATGATCGGCAGCTGGTCGGTCCGGCGGATGCGGCGGCAGACCTCGAAGCCGTCGATTCCGGGCAGCATGACGTCCAGCACGATGAGGTCCGGCCGCTGCTCCTTGAAGAGCCTCAGACCGTCCTCGCCGGAGGCGGCGGTGGCCACTTTGTGGCCCTGGCGGGTGAGGGCGAGTTCGAGGCCGGTGCGGATGGCGTCGTCGTCCTCGATCAGAAGGAGGAAAGGCACGGCCTCATTCTGGCTCACCCGGGGCGCCGAATCACCCCCCGGCCCGGACCGGCCCATCGCCCACCGGCCGCGCGGGAACCGGAATGCGTGCCACCGGCGTCCGTGACGGCAGATGGGAGTGCGGGATGAAAGCCCCGCCCCTGTGACACCCCTGTGACAGTCGGCGGACAGCGCCATCACAACCGGCGGGCAAGATTTTCCATGTCGCCGCAGGACAGCGGGCCAACAGGCCGACTGGAAGGCGGCAACAGGGACCGCTCGTACCGACCAAGGGGGCGCACGATGAACGCCATGCTTCAGGCCCGGACCAACCCGGCTGACCGCACCGCGCGTTCCTCAGCGACCACCCACCGGACCAGGTACGAGGTCAGGACCGACGAGACCTCCGGTGCCGTGATCGTACGGGGGTGCGCACACAGCACCGGTGGAAACACTGCTGCCGGCCGGGTGAGCGGCGGCGGCAGGCAGGGGGAGCTGTACGGAATCGGCCGGATGGGGAGTGCGGTCGACTCCGCCAACACCCTCACGCTGCGGGGGATCCTCCCCGTCCGCGTCGAGGGCAAGGACGCCCTGGGGGGTAACGGGGGAACCAGGGGGATCGGGGGAACCGGCCTGCGGAAGGCCGACTCGGGGGAGTCGGCCGGCCGCGAGGCCGCCGGTGCGACGCTGCTGCGGCTGAACCCCGCAGCGGCCCGCACCACCGAGGCGGGACAGGGAGACGCGCAGGGGGAGCACCCGGCCGTCGCGGAGGACCACACCAAGGAGTTCACCGCGTACGTGCGCGAGCGCCGCGCCTCCCTGTACGCCACGGCGTACCACCTCACCGGTGACCGCTACGAGGCCGAGGACCTGCTGCAGAGCGCGCTCTTCAGCACCTACCGGGCCTGGGGCCGGATCACCGACAAGGCCGCGGTCGGGGGCTACCTCCGCCGCACCATGACCAACCTGCACATCTCCGCCTGGCGGCGCCGCAAGGTCAGCGAGTACCCGACCGAGGAGCTGCCGGAGACGGCCGGCGACACCGACGCGATGGGCGGCACCGAGCTGCGCGCCGTGCTCTGGCAGGCGCTGGCCAAGCTGCCGGAGAACCAGCGGACCATGCTGGTGCTGCGGTACTACCAGGGCAAGACCGACCCGGAGATCGCCGACGTGCTCGGCATCAGCGTCGGCACGGTCAAGAGCAGCATCTGGCGCGCGCTGCGCCGGCTGCGCGACGACGACCAGCTGAACAACTCGGGCGACACCGTCCGGGCGTTCGGCGAGCTGGTCGCGTAACGACCGTAGGTACGGAGGAAACAACAGAGGACTCCCGTCGGGGGACGGGTGAGGACGGTCAGGGACTGGTGGCGCCGGCTCGGGGGAGCGGCGTAGCCGGGGGAGCCCTACGGCCGTCCGGGAAGGCGACGGGCCCGGTGCGGGGGAGACGCACCGGGCCCGTCGTTCGTTCATGTCCACGGTGGTTCGGTCCGCAGATCACCGAGGCTCGGACCCGCGCCGCGGGCCGCGGCGGACGGCGCTCAGACCGCGGACAGCTCCCGCGCCGCCGCCGCGCGGATCCGCCGGTCCGCCTCCGGGCCGGTGCACGGGTGGGCGCCCAGGCCGACCTGGCGGCCGACGATCGACCGCTCGGCCCGCATCAGCCGCCAGCCGCGGCGCAGCAGCACCGGCAGCGACTTGCGGCCCTCGTGGACGTCCCGGCGCAGCCGGCGCCAGGCGGTGGTGAGGGCGCCGTTGCGCAGGCAGAGCGCATCGCCCAGCACGCCCTCGGCGGCGCAGTCGGAGGTGATCTCGGCGGCGAAGATGCCCTCGGCGATGAACGCGGGGGCGCCGGCGAGGTCCAGCACCCGGGTGGAGATGCGGCCGTTGTCCGGGATCGAGTACACCGGGACGTCGGCGCGGCCGGTCTCGTGCAGGCGGCGGATGGCGGCGACGGCCTGCTCGCGGTGCCAGGCGAGCGGGGAGTCCCAGTCGACCGCGCCGTCGGGCAGCCGCGGGAGGGTGGGGTCGTCCCCGTCCTTGTAGAAGTCGTCGAGCTGGAGCACCGGCAGGCCGCTGCGCTCGGCCAGCGAGGACTTCCCCGAACCGGAGGGCCCGGACAGCAGGACCACCCGGGCGCGGGCTATCGGCACAGGGTTCAGCGGGGAGTCACTCACGAGACACCAGTCTGACGCATCCGGGCCGGATGCCGAAACCGGTCGGATCAGCTTTTCCCGAGCCCGGTTCGGACCTTCCCCGTCGAGTCCGCCACGGCGGCGGGCGCGGTGAGCGCGGCGTGCAGCAGCGGCAGGTAGCCGCTGTCCACCTGGAGGAAGACCGGCTCCCCGGCGCCGGGCACCAGGTAGGCGGTGGCGGCCCAGTCCTGGTCGTGCCAGGTGTCGGGCTCGGGCTCGTGGAAGGTCCCGCCGGCAGGCAGTTCGAGGCCGGCCCCGCCGCGGACGGCGAAGACCACGACCGGTGCGCCCGGGGTGACCCGCAGCTTGCCGTTGGCGTACCGCCCGGTGGGCCAGCCGGGCCGGTGGGACCGGGCGGAGCAGGGGATCCGGACCGCCTTGCGGGCGGCCAGCCGCCGCCGCGTCCGGGCCAGGTGCAGCCGGCGGACGAACCCGTCCGCGAACAGCGCCATCAGCTCGCCGACGATCTCTCCCACGTGCGTCCCCCTCGGTGTGCGGTGTGATCCACAGTCTGCTCGGGCAGCGGGGGCGGGCGGGAGCGCCGAAAGACGGAAGCCCGCGGCGACGAAAGTCGACGGACCCGCGCCAGGGGGGGAGAGGCGCGGGTCCGTCCAATGACCGTCCGGGCCCTGGGGGGAGAGGGCACTGGGGACGGCCAGCTTGTGGAGTTGTTACTCGGTGGCCGACGGGACGGTCAGATCCCCATCGGGTGCCAGACCGTCTTCGTCTCCAGGAAGGAGAGTAGCCGGTCGGTACCGGGAGCATTGGTCCAGTCCTGGGCGAACGGGTCCAGCTCCGGACGGACCACCCTCTTCAGGGTATCCGCGGCAGCGGCTTCCAGCGTGCCCGCCGCGCCGGGACCGTCGGCGGCGATCGCCCCGGTGAGGTCCAGCGCGTTGATGTCCTGGTGCGAGGCCAGGGTGGGCGCGATGTCGGCGGTGCGGCCGGAGATGATGTTGACCACGCCGCCGGGGACGTCCGAGGTGGCCAGCACCTCGCCCAGCGACAGGGCCGGCAGCGGGGCGTCGGCCGCGGCCGCGACCACGACGGTGTTGCCGGTGGCGATCGCCGGGGCGATCACCGAGACCAGGCCGAGCAGCGAGTGCCCGTAGCCGGCCTGCGGGGCGACGATCCCGACCACGCCGGTCGGCTCCGGGGTGGAGAGGTTGAAGTACGGCCCGGCGACCGGGTTGGCACCGCCCGCGATCTGGGCGACCTTGTCGGTCCAGCCCGCGTACCAGACCCAGCGGTCGATCGCCGCGTCCACCAGGGCGGCGGCCTTCTTCGGGCCGATGCCCTCGGAGAGCGCCACCTCGGCGGCGAACTGCTCGCGCCGGCCCTGGAGCATCTCGGCGACCCGGTAGAGCACCTGGCCGCGGTTGTACGCGGTGGTGCCGGCCCAGCCCTTGACCGCCGCACGGGCGGCCAGGACGGCGTCGCGGGTGTCCTTGCGGGTACCCAGCGGGGCGTTGGCGATCCACTCGCGCTTGCCCGCCGCGTCAGCGGCTGATGTCGCCTTGGTCACCTCGTACACCCGCCCGCTCTCGGAGCGCGGGAACTTCCCGCCGACGTACAGCTTGTAGGTCTTGAGGACATCAAGACGGCTCACGACATCAGACATCGAGGTAGGCCTCCAGACCGTGGCGGCCACCCTCGCGGCCGTAGCCCGACTCCTTGTAGCCGCCGAACGGCGAGGTCGGGTCGAACTTGTTGAAGGTGTTGGCCCAGACCACACCGGCCTTGAGCCGGTTCGCGGCCCACAGGATCCGCGAGCCCTTCTCCGTCCAGATGCCGGCGGAGAGGCCGTACGGGGTGTTGTTGGCCTTCTCGACCGCCTCGGCGGGGGTGCGGAAGCTCAGCACCGACAGGACCGGGCCGAAGATCTCCTCCTGGGCGATCCGGTGGGCCTGGCTGACGCCGGTGAAGATGGTCGGCTTGAACCAGAAGCCGGTGCCCGGCAGCTCGCAGGCGGGCGACCAGCGCTCGGCGCCCTCGGCCTCACCGGCGTCGGTCAGCGCGGTGATCCGGGCCAGCTGCTCGGCGGAGTTGATGGCGCCGATGTCGGTGTTCTTGTCCAGCGGGTCGCCGACCCGCAGGGTGCCCATCCGGCGCTTCAGGGCGTCCAGCAGCTCGTCCTGGATCGACTCCTGGACCAGCAGGCGCGAGCCCGCGCAGCAGACGTGGCCCTGGTTGAAGAAGATGCCGTTGACGATGCCCTCGACCGCCTGGTCGATCGGCGCGTCGTCGAAGACGATGTTGGCGGCCTTGCCGCCGAGCTCCAGCGAGAGCTTCTTGCGGGTGCCGGCCAGCTGCTTGGCGATCGCCCGGCCGACCGGGGTGGAGCCGGTGAAGGCGACCTTGTTGACGTCCGGGTGAGCGGTGAGCGCGGCACCGGTGCGGCCGTCGCCGGTGACGATGTTGACGACGCCCTTCGGCAGGCCCGCCTGGCGGCAGATCTCGGCGAAGCGCAGCGCGGTCAGCGGGGTGGTCTCGGCCGGCTTGAGGACGACCGTGTTGCCGGTGGCCAGCGCCGGGGCGATCTTCCACGCCAGCATCAGCAGCGGGAAGTTCCACGGGATGACCTGGCCGGCCACGCCGAGCGGCTTCGGGCTGGGGCCGTAGCCGGCGAAGTCCAGCTTGTCGGCCCAGCCGGCGTAGTAGAAGAAGTGCGCGGCGACGAGCGGCAGGTCGACGTCGCGGGTCTCGCGGATCGGCTTGCCGTTGTCGATCGACTCCAGCACGGCGAGCTCGCGGCTGCGCTCCTGGATGATCCGGGCGATCCGGAACAGGTACTTGGCGCGCTCGCTGCCCGGCAGCGCCGACCAGTCGGCGAAGGCCTTGCGGGCGGCTGCGACCGCGCGGTCCACGTCCTCGTCGGTGCCCTGGGCGAACTCGGCGAGCACCTGCTCGGTGGCCGGGTTGACCGTCTTCAGGGCCTCGCTGCCGGAGGAGTCGACGAACTCGCCGCCGATGAAGTGGCCGTAGGAGGTGGCGATGTCACCTGCGGCGGCGGGCGACTCGGGGGCCGGGGCGTACTCGAAGAGGCCGCCGCGCTTGGGGGCCACGGGCTCCTCGATGGTCTTCTTCTTGGCCATGGTGATCAGTCCACCGTCACGTAGTCGGGACCGGAGTACCGTCCGGTGGTGAGCTTCTGACGCTGCATCAGCAGGTCGTTGAGCAGGCTGGAGGCGCCGAAGCGGAACCAGTGCGGGGTCAGCCAGTCGTCGCCGAGGGTCTCGTTGACCATCACCAGGTACTTCATCGCGTCCTTGGTGGTCTTGATACCGCCGGCGGGCTTCACGCCGACCTGGACGCCGGTCTGCGCCCTGAAGTCGCGGACCGCCTCCAGCATCAGCAGGGTGACCGGCGGGGTCGCGTTGACGGCGACCTTGCCGGTCGAGGTCTTGATGAAGTCGGCACCGGCCAGCATCGCCAGCCACGAGACGCGGCGCACGTTGTCGTACGTCTGCAGCTCGCCGGTCTCGAAGATCACCTTGAGGTGGGCGGAGGTGCCGTCCGGGCGCTTGCACGCCTCCTTGACGGCGACGATCTCGTTGAAGACGTCGAGGTAGCGGCCGGAGAGGAAGGCACCCCGGTCGATCACCATGTCGATCTCGTCGGCGCCGGCCGCGACCGCGTCGGCGGTGTCGGCCAGCTTCACCGGGAGCGCGGCGCGCCCGGCGGGGAACGCGGTGGCGACGGAGGCGACCTGGATGTCGGTGCCCTGCAGCGCGGCCTTCGCGGTGGCGACCATGTCCGGATAGACACAGATCGCGGCGACGCGGGGAGTGGTCGGGTCGGTGGGGTCGGGGGTCCGGCCCTTCGCGCAGAGCGCGCGCACCTTGCCGGCCGTGTCCGCGCCTTCGAGCGTGGTCAGGTCGATCATCGAGATGGCCAGGTCGATGGCGTTCGCCTTCGCCGTGGTCTTGATCGAGCGGGTACCGAGAGTGGCGGCACGCGCCTCCAGGCCGACCTGGTCGACGCCGGGCAGGCCGTGCAGAAAGCGGCGGAGCGAGGCCTCGGACGCCGCAACGTCCTGGAGACCGCTGCCCGCAACGCCGGGGGCATTGGCTGCAAGAGTGGACATAGTCACCAGACCAGCATATCTACGCGCGTAACATCGCGCTAGGCCGGGACCTTTTCGATGCCGGACCGAGACCTCCGAACCCCACGTACCCGGCTCGTCACCCCTGTAGATCGTGGGGGGCATGGGGCAGAATCGTGGGCATGACCGAATCCGACGGCAGGCCCCACCAGGGCTCGGCCGGCTCCGATGGGGAGCCCGTGTACGCCGACCGCGTGTACCGCTCCATTCCCGGCGTGATCTCCGGTGTGCTGTTGTTGGCCGTGGCCGGGTGGCTGATCGGGGACGCGGCGCTGAACGGGACGGGGAAGACGCCGTACGTGTCGCTGGCGGCCGTGCCGGTGTTCGCCTTCCCGGTGATCGCCTACACGCTGCGGCCTGCGGTGCTGGCCAACGACCGGCGACTGGTGGTGCGCAATCCGCTGCGGACGATCACGGCGCCGTGGGCGTCGGTGGACGCGCTGCGGGCCGGGTACTCGGTGGAGCTGCTGGCGGGTGACAAGAAGTACCAGGTGTGGGCGGTGCCGGTGTCGCTGCGGCAGCGCAAGCGGGCCGGCCGGATCGAGCAGCGCGGCGGGGCGGACCGACACGCCTCCCGGCTGGGGGCGACCTTCGGACGGCCGGCGCCGACGGTGGTCGAGGGTGCGCCGGACCCGAACCGGGCCTGGTCCGACCAGGTGGTCGGGGTGTTGCAGGACATGGCCGAGCGGAACGCGTCGCGCCCGGACGCCGCCGGGCCGGTGACCGTCCGCTGGTGCTGGTGGATCATCGCGCCGACGCTGGCCGGCCTGGCCGCGCTGATCACCGTGATCGCGGCCTAGGCCCAAGCGCCACGGGAGCAGACGGGAAGGGGCCGCCGGAGAATCTCCGGCGGCCCCTTTCGGCGTGCGCGGGGTGGGTCAGGCGTCGATGCCGGCGGCCGCGGCCAGGTCGCGCTTGACCGCGGCGAGCAGCTCGGCGGCGCGCTCGCGGGCGCCCGCCAGCTCGGCGGCCGAGGCGACCGGGAGGACGACCTCCAGGTAGCACTTCAGCTTGGGCTCGGTGCCGGACGGCCGGACCACGATCCGGGCCGAGCGGACGGCCTCGCCGGCCAGGTAGTAGCGCAGGCCGTCGGTGGGCGGCAGGTCGGCGGAGCCGGCGGTCAGGTCGTCCGCCTGGGCCACCTTCAGGCCGGCCAGCTCGGTCGGCGGCTGCTCGCGCAGGCGCTGCATCGCGTCGGCGATCAGCGAGAGGTCCTGGACGCGGACGGAGAGCTGGTCGGTGGCGTGCAGGCCGTGCTCCAGCGCCAGGTCGTCCAGCAGGTCGGTCAGCGTGCGGCCGGACTGCTTGAGGGTGGCGGCCAGCTCGGCGACGAGCAGGGCGGCGGTGATGCCGTCCTTGTCGCGCACGCCCTGCGGGTCCACGCAGTAGCCGAGCGCCTCCTCGTAGCCGTAGCGCAGGCCGTCGGCGCGGGCGATCCACTTGAAGCCGGTCAGCGTCTCGGCGTACCCGACGCCGGCCGCCTCGGCGATCCGGCCGAGCAGGGTGGAGGAGACGATGGTGGTGGCGAAGGTGCCGGCGGCCTTCTTGGCGACCAGCGCCGCGCCGAGCAGCGCGCCGACGTCGTCGCCGCGGAGCATCCGCCACTCGTTGCCGTTGCCGTTGGCGGGGACGGCCACCGCGCAGCGGTCGGCGTCCGGGTCGTTGGCGATGACGATGTCGGGGCCGACCGAGGCGGCGGTGCGGAAGGCGAGGTCCATCGCCCCCGGCTCCTCCGGGTTGGGGAAGGCCACGGTCGGGAAGTCCGGGTCGGGCTCGGCCTGCTCGGCGACGACGGTGGGCGCGGGGAAGCCGGCTCGGCGGAACGCGGCGACCAGGGTGTCGCGGCCGACGCCGTGCATCGGGGTGTAGACCACGTCGAGATCGCGCGGGCTGTGCGGGTCCACGATCGAGACGGCGCGGGCCAGGTACGCCTCGACGACCTCCTCGCCGACCACGTCCCAGCCGTCCTCGGCGAGCGGGACCTCGGCGAGCGTGCCGATCGCGTCGATCTCGGCGGCGATCCCGGCGTCGGCCGGCGGGACGATCTGCGAGCCGTCGCCCAGGTAGACCTTGTAGCCGTTGTCCTGCGGCGGGTTGTGGCTGGCGGTGACGGTGACACCGGCGGCCGCGCCGAGGTGGCGGACGGCGAAGGCGAGCACCGGGGTGGGCAGGGCGCTCGGCAGCAGCGCGGCGCGCAGGCCGGCGCCGACCACCACGGCGGCGGTGTCGCGGGCGAAGTCGTACGACTTGTGCCGGGCGTCGTAGCCGATGACGACGAGGTCGCCGAGGTTCTGCTTCTTCACGTAGGCGACCAGGCCGGCGGCGGCCCGGATCACCACGGCGCGGTTCATCCGCATCGGGCCCGCGCCCAGTTCGCCGCGGAGGCCGGCGGTGCCGAACTGGAGGCGGCCGGAGAACCGCTCGGCCAGCTGGGACCAGGCGATCTTGCTGTCCGACTCGGCGTCCGGGCCCTCGGCCTCGGCCAGCAGCGCGGCCAGCTCCTCGCGGGTCTGCGGGTCTGGGTCCTCGGCCAGCCAGGCCCGGGCCCGGGTAAGGAGGTCGGTGGTGGGTGCCTGCGTCATGGCCAGCTCCGTTGGAAAGTTCCGCAATGTCGTGGGTGTGCGCATGCGGACGGGGCCCGGGGGGGGGGGGGGGGGGGGGGGGGGGGGGGGAAGGGGAACAGGCCCGCGGCCGCCCTCTGTCACCCGGTGCAACAACCCGTCCCCT
>NZ_JBVJCO010000007.1:84390-101991 GCF_055588525.1 Kitasatospora sp. NPDC041988 | reverse complement strand
GTGTTTTTGGTTTTGCTTCTCCTCAGAACCCTCCCTTCCCGGGGGAGGGATGGTGGTTTGGGTTTCCCTCCGCCCCCCCAGTCCCCTTGGAACCCCCCCCCCCCCCCCCCCCCCCCCCCCCCCGGACCCCGTCGCTCACGATTGTGAACCAGATCCGGGTCAGATCCGCTCAAGGACCTTCGCCAGCAGCGCGCCCATGCGCTCGGCGGAGGCCTTGCCGGCCTCCAGCACCTCGGCGTGGTTGAGCGGCTCGCCGGTGATGCCGGCCGCCAGGTTGGTGACCAGGGAGATGCCGAGCACCTCGGAGCCGGCCTCGCGGGCGGCGATGGCCTCCAGCGTGGTGGACATGCCGACCAGCTCGCCGCCGATCACCCGGGCCATGTGGACCTCGGCCGGGGTCTCGTAGTGCGGGCCGCGGAACTGCACGTAGACGGCCTCGTCGAGGGTGGAGTCCACCTCGCGGCAGAGGTCGCGCAGGCGCTTGGAGTAGAGGTCCGTCAGGTCGACGAAGTTGGCGCCGACGATCGGGGAGTCCGCGGTCAGGTTGATGTGGTCGCTGATCAGGACCGGCTGGCCGGGGACCCAGCCCTCGCGCAGACCGCCGCAGCCGTTGGTCAGCACGATGATGCCGCAGCCCGCCGCGGCGGCGGTGCGCACGCCGTGGACCACGGTGGCCACGCCGTGGCCCTCGTAGTAGTGGTTGCGGCCCAGGAAGATCAGGGCGCGCTTGTCGCCGATCTTCACCGAGCGGATCGTGCCGGCGTGGCCGGCCACGGCGGGGGCGGGGAAGCCCGGGAGGTCGGTGACCGGGAACTCCGCCACGGTCTCGCCCAGGGCGTCGGCGGCCGGCACCCAGCCGGAGCCCATCACCAGGGCGACGTCGTGGCGCTCGGCACCGGTCAGCTCGCGCAGGCGCGCGGCGGCGGCCTGGGCGGCGGCGTAGGGGTCGGCGGAGACGACCGACTGAGGAGATGCGTTCACATGTCCGAGGATAGACGGGAAACGGCTACGCGCGTAGAAAATCCCGGTCCGACGTGCCGGATCGTTACCCGGATGGCGTGAAACTACAGCTCGCGGGCCCCTTTCCGCCCGCTCGGACGGGAGCAACCTACAGCCGTTTGGCGCTCCGCAGCCCCTTGGCGTACATGCCGCTGTCGTCCAGCCGCGCGGTGCCGCCCTTGTCGCCGAAGGTCGGGCCGTTGGCCTCCTCCCGGCTGGAGACGTAGCGGGGGTGGCCGTCGGTGTCCAGGCCGAGGTAGATGCCTACGTGGTCGAGCCGGGCGCCGGTGCGTGCGTCGATCTCGAAGAAGACCAGGTCACCGGGTTGCAGCGGGTCGATCGAGGCGGGCCGCACAGTGGTGTCCGAACCGGGAGCGGTGGTCAGCGGCAGCACCGGCACACCGGGGGCGAGCCGGGCCAGGCCGTTGGCGGTGCGCTGCAGGCCGGCGCCGGCCATGTCCTTGCTCAGCAGCGGGTAGCCGGAGCGGTAGCCATAGACCATCCGGACGAAGCCGGAGCAGTCGAAGGAGCCGTAGCGGGTCTTGTCCGGCTGCTTGGTGACCTTGTCGGCGAAGGTGTACGCGGTGCCGAGGTAGTCGACGAAGTCGGTCTGCTCCAGCCGCAGGTCGTTGCCGGCCGAGCCGTTCGGGTTGAGCGGGCCGAACGAGGCGTCGCCCTTGATCCGCACGCCCTTGGCGTCCTTGCCCTCCGGCGCGCCGGCCAGGTACTGGGTGGCGATCGCCAGCACGTCGTCCGCCGTGGAGCCCAGCGACTGCTGGAACCAGGCACGGAACCAGCCCTCGTTCTCCGCGCCGGCCTTCCAGGTCTGCGGCATCAGCCGGACCCAGCTGTCGCTGACCAGGGTGGCCGTGGTGGTGCCCGGTTCGGTGAAGGTACGGCTCGGGCCGGCCAGGACGGCGGTGCGGGCACCGTCGGTCAGGGTGGCGACCACGCCGCCGCGGGCGTCACGGACCACCGTGCGGTCCGGGCCGGCCAGCCGCTCGTACCGGTAGCCGGCGCCGGCCGCGGCGGTGCCCTGGGCGGCGGCCGGGCTCGGCGCGACGGTGGCGGCGATCAGCGGCGCGGTGCCGCCGACCGAGCCGGGCTGCTGCCCGTCGCGGTCCCGCAACTGGACGGTGAGGTACCCGCTGGCGGCCAGCAGGGTGACGGCGAGACCGCCGCTGAGCAGGGACTTCCGGGTGACGGGCATGGGGCTGCTTTCCAGTGGGCGGGATCAGGGCCGCTCGTGTGGATCAGGCCGGACTCGGGCTGATCCACACGACCGGCCCTATGTGCCGGGGAGGGCGCCGAGCAGCACGCCGGCGGTGAGCACGACGTAGTTGGCGAGCGTCACCGTGCTGGTGGCCATCAGGGTGGCGGCCCGCGGCTGGCGGACCAGCTGGTACGCGATCAGGCCGGGGACGATGAAGCCGAGCGTCTGGTTGGCGTACAGGGTCGGCAGCTCGCGCTGGAGGACCAGCATCACGGTGGCCTGGAGCAGGACGCCGATCAGCACCACGGCGGCGAACAGCCGCTTCCCGTAGAGGATCACCAGCTTCTGGACGACCCGGGTGGCGAGGTAGGTCAGCACCGTCACGCCGATCACGATCGCCACCCGTTGGAGGTCCTCGACCAGGGTGAGGGCCAGCCAACCGGGGGTGATCATGCCGCCGGGGGAGAGGTTGGTGGTCAGGTAGCAGACGAGCGAGAAGACCAGGCCGAGCGCGATGCCGATGGCGGCGATCTCGGGGGTGAGCTCGGTGGGGATCACTGCTGGTCTCCGTACGGGAAGGGGTGGTGCGGGCGGGCGGGGGCCGGGTCGAACCAGGAGTCGGGCAGCGGCTCGGGGACGTACACGGCCCTGACGTACGGCGGTTCCGGGTAGGCGGCTTCCGTGTACCCGGGCCCGGTGTACGCGGGCTCCGGGTGGTACGCCGGCCCGGGTTCGTCGTACGGCCGGTGCGCGGGCTGCGCGTCCGGCTCCTCCTCCCGGGGGGCGTCCGGCTCCTCGTCCGGGGCCAGCCGGGCCAGCTCCTCCAGGAACAGCTCGCCCTGGCCGTGGATGTTGCCGATCGCCACCAGCGAGGAGTCCGGCCCCAGCCCGGCCAGCAGCTCCGCGGTGAGCGCCGCCGGGTCGCGCCTGTCCCCGCCGAGGTCGACCACCCGACCCGACCAGCCGGCCGGGATGCCGTCCCGGGCGCTCTTGGTGGGGTGGCCGATCAGGAAGACGGTGTCCGGGTCGAGGTCCGGCACGATCTGGCCCATCTGGCCGTTGCGCTCGACGCGGTCCGGGCGGCAGTTGATCACCACGTTCAGCGGGCGGTGGATCGCGCCGAGGCCCTCCAGCTGGCGGACGTTCATCAGGGTGGACTCGGGGTCGTTGGCCGCGAACACGTTGGCGAACCGCAGCCGCTTGCCGTCCTCGGTGCGGTAGCGCTCGACCGAGAGGACGCCCGGGTCCGGCGGGGCCTGCCACATGCCCTGCAGCGCCGTCTGCCGCTCCACACCGAGGAGTTCGGCGACGGCGAGGGCGATGGCCACGTTCTCCTTGAAGGTGAACCAGCTGAAGCCGCGCAGTTCCTCGTCGGTGACCGACTCCGGGTCGACCACGATCAGTTCGCAGTTCCGTCGGGCCGCCTCCTCGCGCAGGATGTGCGCGCGCTCCTGCTCGGCGGTGACGCAGATGCCGTCGACCGGCATCGAGCGGGAGAGTGAGCGGGCGACGTCGTCCAGGGTCGGGCCCATCTCGGCGAGGTGGTCCTCGCGGACGTTGCAGAGCACACCGATGGTGGAGCGGATCAGCTTGGTCTGGTTGACCTCCTGGAGCGCCGGCATCACCGCCATGCACTCGATCACCAGGGCGTCCGGGCGGTAGGTCGCGGCGCGGCGGACGATGCCGATCTGCTCCACCACGTTGGCGATGCCGAACTTGCGGTAGACCGGCTCCTCGGTCGCGTCGGGGTGGATGAACCGGGCCGCGGTGCCGGTGGTCTTGGCGACGGTGACCAGGCCGCCGCCGCGCAGCGCGCCCGCGCAGAGCCGGGTGATCGAGCTCTTGCCGCGGATGCCGTTGACCAGCACCCGGGTGGGGATCTGCTCCAGTGCGGCGAAGTGCCGGCGCTGCTCGACGATGCCCGCCACCAGCAGGACGGCGCAGCACACCAGCAGCACGAGGTAGAGGAAGAGCACTTCGGGCGGTCCTTCTCAGCGGGTGGCGGTGGGCGCGGCGGCGGCGGACGCGGCGGCGGGCGTGCGGTGGGCGGGCTGGACCCTGGCCGCGGCCCCGAGGTCCTGGCGGATCAGCTCCAGGCTGCGGGCGACGGCGCCGACCTCGTCGTGGTGGACGGGGTAGAGCACGGTGCGGCGGTCCCCGGCGGCCAGTGCCTCGGCGCTCGCGGCGAGCCGGCGCAGCGGCAGGCCGACGGCGATGAAGAGCCAGCCGAGGCAGAGCGTGGCGGCGGCCAGGCCGAGCATGCCGGCCAGGACGGCGCGCCGGTCGGCCCGGTTCTGGTCGAGGTGCAGCCAGGCCACCGGGTGGGCGGTGACCACCGACCAGCCGAGCTTGGCGACGGTGCCGTTGCCGCCGAGCTGGGCGGCGGAGACCAGGGACGGGTCGCCGCCGGCGCGGACCACGTCGGCGGCGGCGCCCTTCTTGGCGTCCTCCAGGACGGCCTTGGCACGGCCTTCGGGGAGGTCGCCGAAGGAGCTGTAGCCCTCGTTCGCGGCGAGGACGCGCTGCCGGTCGTCGACCAGCCAGACCCGGCCGAGGCCGGGGCGGGTGAGCAGGGCGCTCAGGAAGTCGGTCTTGAACTCGCCGACCAGCACCGGGCCCCTGGCCGCCTGGGCGTCGTCCCCGTCCGGCTCGGCGGGGGCGGCGGTGAGCGTCGCGCGGGCGGCGACCCGCGGCTCCTTGCCGGACTTGTTGAGCAGCAGGACGCCGTTCGGGCCGAGCGCCTCCGGACCGGTGCGGTGCGGCGCCTCACCGGCCTGGGCGAGCAGTTCGCCGCCGGCGCCGAGGACGTACAGCGAGCGGTACCGGTCGTGCTCGGCGAGGGTGGCGCGGAGCAGGGTCGTGGCCTGGCCGACGGAGGCGTCGGCGAGTGCGGGGGCGAGCGAGCGCAGGTCGGCGTAGCCCTCGTTGAGCGCTTGGCGGACCCGGTCGGCGGCGGTGTCGGTGCGGTCCCGCTGGCCGGCCACCACCTGGGTGGGGACGCGGACCTCGGTGTCGGCGCCGCCGAGCAGGAGCAGCGGGCCGGACCAGCCGAGGATGACGACGGCGCACAGGGCGAGCGGCAGCGCGATGCCGGGCCGGCGGCGCTTCACCACCGGGGCCTGCGCCGGCGGGCGGGCCGGGTCGAGCAGTTGGAGCCGCAGCTCCTCCAGGGCGCGGTTGATCCGGCCGGCCTCGCCGCGCCTGGGCCCGTGGACCGGCTGGTCCAGCTCGCCTCGGGTGAGCCGGCGGGCGTCCAGGAAGAGCCGGAGCAGCGGGCGCTGGAGGGTACGGATCAGGAACCAGGCCAGCAGCAGGGCGACCAGCAGCAGCGCGCCGGCCGCGGCCAGGCCGAGGGCGGGGTGGCGCAGGCTGCCGGGCTTGCCGTCGATGGTGCTGGTGGAGACGACGGTGAGGCCGAGCGGGGTGGCCAGGTCGTGCCCGTCGGGGGTGGCGACGGCCGCGTAGCCGGCCACCCGGCGGAAGCCCTTGTCGTCGGGGCTGCCGGCCAGGCTGCCGGAGGCGTTCTCGCCGGGCACGGGGTGGGCGTGGGCGGCGTGCTCCCGGGCGGTGGCGACCAGCCGCTTGTCGGGCTCGGCGAGCGGGGCGCCGGTGGAGTCCAGGACGGCGCCGGTGGCGTCGAGGACCTGGATGGTCTGCTCCTTGCGGGTGGCGATGCCGGGCAGCCGCAGGTTGTCGGAGGCGACCAGCAGGGCGCGGCCGTCCGTCTTGGTGGTGACCAGGGCGAAGGTCAGCAGCCGGGTGCCGGCGGTGGAGGGCACCAGCAGTGGCGCGGGCGCGGTGTCGGTGACCTTGCCGAGGTCGAGGCCGGCCAGCGGGACGGTCTCGCCGCGGGCGGCGAGCAGCCGGCCGGTCGAGGGCCGGACGATCACGGTGCCGCGCCACTTCTGGTACGCCTGGCCGAGCGCGGTCAGGACGGCGGCGGGCTCGGCGGGGGCGCTGTCGTAGCGGGCGGCGGCTCGGCGCAGGTCGGTGGAGCTCTCGTGGAGTCCGGCGCGGAGCGAGGCGGCGGTGTCCTCGGCGGCGAACTGGTGGGACTCGCGGACGGCCTGCGGGGTGTCGTCCACCCGGAGGCCGCCGACGGCCAGTGCGGTGATCGCGGCGACGGCCAGCAGCAGGATCAGCAGCAGGACGATCGGCGGGCGGATGCCTCCGAGCAGCGGCATGTCGGCCCGGCGGCGATAGCGGTGCTGTCGCGGCGGGTTGCTTGCCGTGCTCACGGGGGGGCCTCGTCATCGGTTCGGGGGCGGCGGCGCGCCCGCCTCCCCCTGGAGCTTCGCCGCGACCTGTGGTCAAGCCCTGGTCAAAACCTGAAGAGCTTACGAGGAGGTTCACGGAAAGCTGTCACGTTTCCATATCGAAACAGAGAAGCTTCGGCCTCTCTTGGTTTGGACCATGGAAAGAGAGGTGCGCAAGGTAGGTTCTCGCCCTATGGAGACTCTGCCCGTGAAGAACGCGGGTTCCCGGCGAGCGGTGGTGCTGCCGGTGGCCGTGCTGCTGGTGCTGGCGGCGCTGGCCGTCGGGCTGACCGTCGCGGCCCGCGGCTCGGCCGGCCGGACGGGAGCGGCGGCCCCGGCCGGGCCGGCGGTCCCGAGCGGCCCGCAGCCGGTGGACCTGGCGGCCCGGGTGGACGCGTACAGCGCCGGCTTCGCCCCCGGCGGCCCCTACACGGAGCCGGACGCCGTCCAGCGCCGGGCCGTCGCCGACGGGGTGCTGGCGGCGCTCGACGGGCGGCCCGAGCGGGCCGGCCAGGCGCTGGCACCGGTCGGCTACCGGCTGGACGAGTTCACCGAGGCGGGCAGCGGGCGCCGGGTGGCCGAGATCGCCGAGGACACGGCAGGGGCGGCGGACCATCGCGGCTGGGGCCGGGTCTACCTGGACCTCTCGGCGAAGGACTACTGGACGGTCCAGGTGCCGCACCCCGTCTCCGACAGCCGCACCGAACTGCTCGGGGTGGACCTCTTCCGGGCCGCGCCGGGCGCGGTGCTGGTACTCGCCGGGGCGCACCGCAGGGCGGGCGCGGACGGCTCCTCCGACCCGGCGCACCGCAGCGACACGGTGTTCGCCGCCGTGATCGAGGCGCTCACGGCGCGCGGGCTGCCCGGCATCCAGGTGCACGGCTTCGACGAGGGCAGCCTGCCCGGGCAGGACGCGGTGGTCTCCAGCGGCACCGGAACGGCCGGGCCGGCCGCCGAGCTGACCGCCGGCGGGCTCGGGCAGGCCGGGTTCGCGGTCTGCCGCGCGTGGCGGGAGAAGTGCGGGCAGCTGGAGGGCACCACCAACGTCGAGGGCCGGTTCGCGGCCGGCCTCGCGGTGCCGTGGCTGCACGTCGAGCTGGCCAACGCGCTGCGCACCGAGCCGGCCCGGCGGGCCGCGGTGGCGAGGGCCCTGGCCGCCACGGCCGTCTCCTGGCGTAGCCCGGCTACGCCCTGACGGCCACTAACAGGGGCGGCGGCGCAGGTCCAGGACGTAGTCGTGCGGGGCGCCGGCGCTCTCCGCGGCGTCGGCGATCAGGCCGAGGTAGCGGGCGGCGGGCAGGCCGCCCTCGTAGTCGTTGAGCACGTACGTCCAGACCGGGATGTCGCCGTCCAGGGTGTGCGCGCGCAGCTTGATCTTGCGGTAGATGCCGAGCTGGACGCCCTCCCAGCGGTCGAGGCCCTCCTCGTCCATCGGCGCGACGTCGTACAGCGAGACGAAGACCTGGTCCTTCTCGTCCTCGACCACGGTGGCCAGCGAGCCCTCCCAGCCGAGCTGTTCACCGCCGAAGGTGAGCCGCCAGCCGTCCAGCCACCCGGTACCGCGCAGTGGGGAGTGCGGGGCTCGGCGGGTCATCTGCCGGGCATCGAGGTTGGTGGCATACGCGGCGTAAAGGGGCATGGGGGGAAGCCTAGACCGTCCGTCGATCGGGGGGTCGAGACGCCGGCCCCCGATCGACGGACGGTCTGCGGTTCGCTGGGCGATCGCACAGGAGCCCCGACCCCGGCGTGGCAGTGCTCCCGGCGTACGGGACAATGGGGGATGTGACTCGGATCGTGATCATCGGTGGCGGACCCGGCGGCTACGAGGCGGCGCTCGTCGCCGCTCAGCTCGGCGCGGAGGTGACCGTCGTCGACCGCGACGGTCTGGGTGGATCGGCGGTGCTCACGGACTGCGTGCCGTCGAAGACCCTGATCGCGACCGCGGAGGTGATGACGACCTTCGACAGCTCGTACGAAGAGCTGGGCATCATCGTCGCCGACGACACCCCGCCGCTGGAGCAGCAGGCCCGGGTGGTCGGCGTGGACCTCGGCAAGGTCAACCGACGGGTGAAGCGCCTCGCCATCGCGCAGTCGCACGACATCACCCAGTCGGTGACCCGTGCCGGCGTCACCGTGCTGCGCGGCCGGGGCCGGCTCGGCACCGGCGGGCAGGCCGCGGACGGCTCCCGCGAGGTGCTGGTGGACGCGCCCGACGGCACCGTGCAGTCGCTGCGCGCCGACGCGGTGCTGATCGCCACCGGCGCCCACCCGCGCGAGCTGCCGGACGCCCAGCCGGACGGCGAGCGCATCCTGAGCTGGACCCAGGTGTACGACCTGGACGAGCTGCCGCGCGAGCTGATCGTGGTCGGCTCCGGCGTCACCGGCGCCGAGTTCGCCGGTGCGTACCAGGCGATCGGCTCCAAGGTCACCCTGGTCTCCAGCCGTGACCGGGTGCTGCCGGGCGAGGACCCGGACGCCGCCGAGGTGCTGGAGGAGGTCTTCCGCCGCCGCGGCATGAACGTGATGAGCCGTTCCCGCGCCGAGGGTGCCAAGCGCGTGGGCGACCACGTCGAGGTGACCCTCTCCGACGGCACGGTGATCAAGGGCACGCACTGCCTGATGGCGGTCGGCTCGATCCCGAACACCGCGGACATGGGCCTGGAGGAGGCCGGGGTCAAGCTCAACGACTGGGGCCAGATCCAGGTCGACCGGGTCTCGCGCACCAGCGCCCCCGGCGTGTACGCGGCCGGCGACTGCACCGGGGTCTTCATGCTCGCCTCGGTCGCGGCCATGCAGGGCCGGATCGCGATGTACCACGCGCTCGGCGACGCGGTGCAGCCGCTGAACCTGAAGACCGTGGCCTCCAACGTCTTCACCGACCCGGAGATCGCCACCGTCGGCTACACCGCCGCCGACGTGAAGTGCGGCAAGATGGACGCGGTCGAGGTCAAGCTGCCGCTGCGCGGCAACCCGCGGGCCAAGATGCAGGGCATCCGGGACGGCTTCGTGAAGCTGTTCTGCCGCCCGGGCACCGGCATCGTGGTCGGCGGTGTGGTGGTCGCCCCGCGCGCCAGCGAACTGATCCACCCGATCTCGCTCGCGGTGGACGCCAATCTGACGGTCGAACAGGTGGCCAGCGCCTTCACCGTCTACCCGTCGGTCTCCGGCTCGACCGCCGAGGCCGCCCGCCAGCTCCACATAAGGAAGCGGGCCGAGGGCGAAAACTGAGCACCTGACGCGAAGTTGAGGGCGGCTGCCGGTCGGCGGCCGCCCTTCGCGCGTACCTGGGTGTCACCCGGACGGCGGGCGCAGTTCCGGATTGCTGACGGCGCGTATTGTACGGTCACGCGCCGCTCGTGCGTGAGCAATTCCGGCTACCAGCTGCAAACGCCTGAAAGCAGACGGTCACGCAGGTTACCGTCGGTTCTGTGTTTGCAGCAGAACGTCGCCAGTTGATCCTCGAAATGGTGCGCGCCAACGGAGCCGTGTCGCTCCGCGAACTGGCCCGCGTCGTCCAGACCTCCGAAGTGACCGTGCGCCGAGACGTACGGGCGCTGGAGGCAGAAGGGCTCCTCGACCGCCGGCACGGCGGCGCGGTGCTCCCCGGCGGCTTCAGCCGCGAACCCGGCTACCCACAGAAGACCCACCTCTCCGCGGCCGAGAAGAGCGCCATCGCCGATCTCGCCGCGGGCCTGGTGGAGGAGGGCGACGCCGTGGTGGTCGGCGCCGGTACCACCACCCAGGAGCTGGCCCGCAGACTGGCCCGGGTACCCGGACTGACGGTGGTCACCAACTCGCTGCTGGTCGCCCAGGCGCTGGCGCACGCCAACCGGGTGGAGGTGGTGATGACCGGCGGCACCCTGCGGGGCTCCAACTACGCCCTGGTGGGCAGCGGGGCCGAACAGTCGCTGCACGGGCTGCGGGTCTCCAAGGCGTTCATCTCCGGCAGTGGGCTGACGGCCGAACGCGGCCTGTCGACCACGAACATGCTCTCCGCGAGCGTGGACCGGGCTCTGGTGCAGTCGGCCGCCGAGGTCATCGTCCTCGCCGACCACACCAAGCTCGGCGCGGACACCATGTTCCAGACCGTGCCCACCGAGACCATCACCCGCCTGGTCACCGACGAGCACGCCACCTCCGACGACGGCACCGCGCGCGAGCTGGACGCCCTCGCCGACTGCGGCGTGCAGATCGACCTGGCGCCGCTCGGCGCCGCCCCCACCGGGGACGCCCCGGTGCACGGCACGGGCAGCGGCCCCGTCCACCAGACCCAGCCGGGCCCGATGGCCCGCAGGGCCGCCCCGCCGCCCGGGGGTGCCCCGCTGCCCGGCCAGCGCCGTCCGGGCGCACACGGTGGCCCCGCGGGCCCCGGCGGGCCGCTGCCGGCCCGGCTCGCCGAGCTGGGCGGCATCCCGCGCGTGCGGTAGCCGGCGCTCGGCGGCGCCGGCAGCCGCTCCGGGCCGGAAACGGAACCGGTCCGCACACCACGGGGGTGTACGGACCGGTCCGGCGAGGGGACTTCGCCGTCCCCGGGCTTGCTGTGCGCGTTCGCCCTGAGGGGCGCTCGGTCAGTCCTTGATCTCGCAGAGGGCGGCGCCGCTGGAGACGCTCGCGCCGACCTCGGCCTTGAGGCCGACCACGGTGCCCGCCTTGTGCGCGTTCAGCGGCTGCTCCATCTTCATCGCCTCCAGGACGACGATCAGCTCGCCCTCCGCGACGACCTGGCCCTCCTCGACGGCGACCTTGACGATGGTGCCCTGCATCGGCGAGGCCAGGGTGTCACCGCTGACCGCGGAGCCGGCCTTCTTGGTGCCGACCCGGCGCTTGGCCTTGGCCGCACCGGTCGCACCCGCCGCCGGAGCCGTGGAGACGCCCAGCGAGGACGGCAGCGAGACCTCGATCCGCTTGCCGCCGACCTCGACCACGACGGTCTCCCGGCCCTCGGCCTCCTCGCCCTCGACCGCGCCGCCGGCGAACGCCGGGATGGTGTTGTCGAACTCGGTCTCGATCCAGCGGGTGAAGACCTTGAACGCCTCGTCGCTGCCGTGCACCTCCGGCGCGAACGCCGGGTCGGTGACGACCGCCTGGTGGAACGGGATGGCGGTGGCCATGCCCTCCACCTTGAACTCCGACAGCGCGCGGGCGGCGCGCTGCAGGGCCTGCTTGCGGGTGGCGCCGGTGACGATCAGCTTGGCGAGCAGCGAGTCCCAGGCGGGGCCGATGACCGAGCCGGTCTCGACGCCGGCGTCCAGGCGCACGCCCGGGCCGGACGGCGGGGCGAACAGCGTGACGGTGCCCGGGGCGGGCAGGAAGCCGCGGCCCGGGTCCTCGCCGTTGATGCGGAACTCGATCGAGTGACCGCGCACCTCCGGGTCGTCGTAGCCGATCTCCTCGCCGTCGGCGATCCGGAACATCTCGCGGACCAGGTCGATGCCGGTGACCTCCTCGGAGACCGGGTGCTCGACCTGGAGCCTGGTGTTGACCTCCAGGAAGGAGATCAGGCCGTCCTGGGCGACCAGGAACTCGCAGGTCCCGGCGCCGACGTAGCCGGCCTCCTTCAGGATGGCCTTGGACGCCCGGTACAGCTCGGCGTTCTGCTCGGCGGTCAGGAACGGCGCGGGCGCCTCCTCGACCAGCTTCTGGTGCCGGCGCTGCAGCGAGCAGTCACGGGTGGAGACGACGACCACGTTGCCGTGCTGGTCGGCCAGGCACTGGGTCTCGACGTGCCGCGGGTTGTCGAGGTAGCGCTCCACGAAGCACTCGCCGCGACCGAAGGCGGCGACCGCCTCGCGTACCGCGGACTCGTACAGCTCCGGGATCTCCTCCAGCGTGCGGGCGACCTTCAGGCCGCGGCCGCCGCCGCCGAAGGCCGCCTTGATGGCGACCGGCAGGCCGTTCTCCCGGGCGAACGTGACGACCTCGTCGGCACCCGAGACCGGGTCCGGCGTACCGGCCACCAGCGGGGCGCCGGCGCGTTGCGCCACGTGCCGGGCGGTGACCTTGTCACCGAGGTCGCGGATGGCCTGCGGCGGCGGGCCGATCCAGGTCAGGCCCGCGTCGATGACGGCCTGGGCGAAGTCGGCGTTCTCCGACAGGAAGCCATAGCCGGGGTGGACGGCGTCCGCACCCGAGTCGGCGGCTGCCTTGAGGACCTTCGCGATGTCGAGGTAGCTGGTACCGGGGGTGTCGCCGCCCAGCGCGTAAGCCTCGTCGGCCGCGCGGACGTGCAGCGCATCCCGGTCCGGCTCGGCGTAGACGGCGACGCTGGCGATACCGGCGTCCGAGCAGGCCCGGGCGACGCGGACGGCGATTTCTCCGCGGTTGGCGATGAGCACCTTGCGCACTGTGGCTCCCTTCTTGAACCTGATCGAGTCTATGGATTTCTCGGTAGTACCGGCGAGTAGCCGAAGGTTGTGAACTATCCCACACGGAGGGTGATGCGCCCGCCGGACCGATCCGCGGACCGGCCGGGGTCTTCCCAGGTGGCGGCCGGTGAGGCCGCCGCGGCCCGGCCCGCCCGGGCGGTGACCCGGAGGTACGGCGACGCGGTGGCCTTGGCCACACTCACGGAACGCGGGCCGCGGAGGCACTCCTTTCGAGTGCCCGGGCGGTCACGTCGGCGGTCAGCTCGACCACGTCCGGGCCGTACGCCCTCGGGTTGACGACCTTGAGGACGAGGGCGAAGGTACCGTCCGCGCCGTACTTGCGGGCGAGCCTGCGGTGGTGGGCGACCAGGTAGCGGACGGCGGCGTGGTTGGACACGGCGGTCTGCCCGGAGACCAGGAAGGCCGGCCGGCTGCCGGGCGTCGGGTGCAGCCGGGCCAGCAGCACGAACGCCTGACCGCCGGAGGGCTCGGACTCGTGCTCGTACCGGTACTCCTCGCCGCCCACCGTCAGCGTCAGCACCGGGACGGTGCCGGACATGTCGCCGTCGAAGGCGACCCCGGGCAGCCAGGACGTCAGGTGGGCCGCCGTCCGGTCGTTGCCGGTCGGCCCGCCGATGCAGAACTCCGCCTTGTGGCCGAGCCCCTGACGGACGTCGTCGTGGGCGACCAGGTCGGCCACGGCCCCGCACTCCTTGACCAGCGCGGCCAGCTCCATCAGCGCGAACACGTCGTTGCGCGAGACGCTCTTGCCGCTGGCCGCGCCGGCGTGCCGGTTCACCACCATCAGGCACTCGCTGCCGGCCGGCAGGCCGAAGAACGAGCGGACGCGTTCCAGCCGGCGTCTTCGGCGCAGGTTCTGCCCGAGCCAGCCGAGCCCGGCACTGATCGCGCTGGCGACCAGCCCCAGCACCACGTTGAGCAGACCGTCGGTCACCTGCCCGTCCTCTCCCCCGCTCGCCGTTCGAACGTCCGTCAGACTAGCGGCGGTTGACCGTCCCGGGCCATTGACGGAGGCGGAACGTCCTCCTAGCGTGCGACAGATGAGGTTCTTCAGGGGGAAGTCGGGGGTGGCGGCCGCCGCCATAGGGGTACTGGCCGTCGCCGGCTGTGGCAGCTCGGGCACGGCCGCGGCACCGGGCGGTGCCCCGTCGGGCAGTGCCTCGCCGACGGCCGGGCCGGCCCGGACGCACGGCTGCCTCACCGAGGCGCAGGCCAAGGCCGGCAGCATCGACCTGCCGGCCTCCTCCGGCATCCGCCCGGCCTACTTCCAGCAGGCGGACGCCGGGCCGGCCCGGACGGCGGTGGTCTTCTCGCACCAGCTCGACGGCTCCCTCTGCGACTGGGTGCCCTACCTGCCGGAGTTCACCAAGGCCGGGTACGCCGTGCTGGCCGCCAACGTGCCGGGCAGCCCCGCGCGCGACCTCCCGGCGGCGCTGACCTGGCTCGGGACCAAGGGCGTCACCAAGGTGGTCCTGGTCGGCGCCTCCAAGGGCGGTACCGGCTCACTGGTGGCCGCCGCCGAGCCGACCCCGCTCCCGGTCGCCGCCGTGGTCTCGCTCAGCGGGCCCGCGCAGTACAGCGGGGACAACGCCGGGAAGGCGGTGCGGACGTCGCAGGTGCCGGAGTTCTTCGCCGCGGAGGAGGACGACTCGCCGTTCGCCCAGGACGCCCGGACCCTGCACACCGCCGCTGTGGCGCCGGTCAAGCAGCTCAAGATCTACCCGGGCTCCCGCCACGGCGCGGACCTGCTCGCGGACGGCGCACTGCCGGACGCGCTGGCGTTCCTCACTCAGCAGGCCCCGGCGGCCGGGTGAGTCAGGCCCAGAGGTCGGTGATGCGGACGCCCAGCTCGGCGAGGAGGGTGCGCAGCAGCGGCAGCGAGAGGCCGATGACGTTGCCCGGGTCGCCGTCGATGCCTTCGACGAACGGCGCCGAGCGGCCGTCCAGGGTGAACGCGCCGGCCACGTGCAGCGGTTCGCCGGAGGCGATGTAGGCGGCGACCTCGGCGTCGTCCGGGGTGCCGAAGCGGACGGTGGTGGAGGCGGCGGCCGAGGACTGCTCGCCGGTGACGGTGTCGATCACGCAGTGCCCGGTGCGCAGGACGCCGGAGCGGCCGCGCATCGACTGCCAGCGGGCCAGCGCCTCGGCGGCGTCGGCGGGCTTGCCGAGCGCCAGGCCGTCCAGCTCCAGCACCGAGTCGCAGCCGATCACCAGCTCGCCGCCGGTCAGTTCGGCGGCGACCGCCTTGGCCTTGGCCTCGGCCAGGACGAGCGCGAGCTCGCCGGGGGTGGCGGCGGTGATCGCGTCCTCGTCGACCCCGCTGACCACCACACGCGGGTCGAGGCCCGCCTGGCGCAGCAGCCCGAGGCGGGCGGGGGAGGCGGAGGCGAGGACGAGGGCGCGGCGGTCGGTCATGCCCACCAGGGTAGGGGGTCCTCCGTGCGGCCGTTCAGAGCATCAGCAGAACGGCGAACACCAGGAGGAAGGCGGCGAGCACAGGGCCGGCGCGGCGCAGTTTCTCCTGCACCCGCCGGGCCTCGGGGGAGGGCTCGTCGCGGGGGTCTGACCAGAGCACCCATCCAGGGTGCGCCGTGGGGCCGCGGTGGCGCCTGAGTATCCGTACTCAGCTTTCGGGGCAATCCGGGCGCGGCCGTGCGGACGGGCGCGGAGTGGGAAGCCGGCCGCGCCGACTTCCCACTCCGCACACCAGTGCCGGGCCGGGGCTAGCCGGCCCAGCCCGAGGTGCGCCAGACGTCGGGGCCGGGGCGCGGGGTGCCGCGCAGCCGGCGGGCGCGGTCGTTCCAGGGGGAGTCCGGGCCGGCGCCGGCACGGGCCGCCTCGGCGGCCTGTGCGGCGGCGGCCCGGGAGTGGACCACCGCCAGGACGGTGGCCAGCTCCTCGGGGGTCGGCTGCCCGTGCAGCACGTGGATCGGGGCCATGGCTCAATCCTCTCGCGACGGCCGCTGGTGGGGGAGGGTGCTCACAGGGGGATGTTGCCGTGCTTCTTCGGCGGCAGCACCTCACGCTTGCCACGCAGCGCCCGCAGGCCGCGGACGATGTGCCGGCGGGTCTCGCTCGGCGCGATGACCGCGTCGACGTACCCGCGCTCGGCGGCCAGGTACGGGTTGAGCAGGGTGTCCTCGTACTCGGCGACCAGCTCGGCCCGGCGGGCGTCGACGTCCTCGCCGGCCGCGGCGGCCTCGGCCAGCTCACGGCGGTAGACGATGTTGGCCGCGCCCTGCGCGCCCATCACCGCGATCTGCGCGGTCGGCCAGGCCAGGTTGAGGTCGGCGCCCAGGTGCTTGGAGCCCATGACGTCGTACGCGCCGCCGAAGGCCTTGCGGGTGATCACGGTGATCAGCGGGACGGTCGCCTCGGCGTACGCGTAGATCAGCTTGGCGCCGCGGCGGATGATGCCGTCCCACTCCTGCTCGGTGCCGGGCAGGAAGCCGGGCACGTCGACGAAGGTCAGCACCGGGATGTTGAACGAGTCGCAGGTCCGGATGAACCGGGCGGCCTTCTCGCTGGCGGCGATGTCCAGGCAGCCGGCCAGGTCCATCGGCTGGTTGCCGACGATGCCGACGGGGTGGCCCTCGACCCGGCCGAAGCCGGTGATGATGTTGCCCGCGTACAGCGGCTGGGTCTCCAGGAACTCGCCGTCGTCGAGGACGTGCTCGATCACCTTGTGCATGTCGTACGGCTGGTTCGCCGAGTCCGGCACCAGGGTGTCGAGTTCGAGGTCCTCGTCGGTGACGGTGAGGTCCGCCTCCTCCGGGAAGGCCGGCGGGTCGGAGAGGTTGTTGGAGGGCAGGTACGAGAGCAGGCTCTTGACGTACTCGACCGCCTCCTTCTCGTCCGTGGCCAGGTAGTGCGCGTTGCCGGACTTGGTGTTGTGGGTGCGCGCGCCGCCCAGCTCCTCCATGCCGACGTCCTCGCCGGTGACGGTCTTGATCACGTCCGGGCCGGTGATGAACATGTGCGAGGTCTGGTCGGCCATCACCACGAAGTCGGTGATCGCGGGGGAGTAGACCGCGCCGCCCGCGCAGGGGCCCATGATCAGCGAGATCTGCGGGATGACCCCGGAGGCGTGCACGTTGCGGCGGAAGATCTCGCCGTACAGGCCGAGCGAGACCACGCCCTCCTGGATGCGGGCGCCGCCGGAGTCGTTGATGCCGATGACCGGGCAGCCGGTCTTCAGCGCGAAGTCCATCACCTTGACGATCTTCTCGCCGAAGACCTCGCCGAGCGAGCCGCCGAAGACGGTGAAGTCCTGCGCGAAGACGGCCACCTGGCGGCCGTCCACGGTGCCGTAGCCGGTGACGACGCCGTCGCCGTAGGGGCGGTTCTTCTCCTGGCCGAAGTTGGTCGAGCGGTGCCGGGCGAACTCGTCGAACTCCACGAAGGAGTCCTCGTCCAGCAGCTCGACCACTCGCTCACGGGCCGTCAGCTTGCCCTTGGCGTGCTGCTTCTCCACGGCCTTGGCGGAGCCGGAGTGCACCGCCTCGTCGATCCTGCGCCGCAGGTCGGCGAGCTTGCCGGCGGTGGTGTGGGGGTCGTACGGCGCCTCGGTCATCCGGTGGGCTCTCCCTGATCCATGGGCCGCGACCTGTTGAGTACTGGGGGGGGGGGGGGGGGGGGGCGGGGAAGAGGGGAGGGGGGGGGAACAAAACAACCGCGAGGAGGGTAGGCAGCGGGCAGGGGTTTCCTCTGTGGTCCGGGGCAAAGGGTGTTGCCGCTCGCTTTGCGG
>NZ_JBVJCO010000007.1:62191-84380 GCF_055588525.1 Kitasatospora sp. NPDC041988 | reverse complement strand
GCGATTTTGCGGGGGGGGTTGGGGGTGGTGTAGGGCTTTTTGGTCGTCGGGTGTTCTCCCCCGGGTCCGTGGCCCGAGCTTTGGGGGGGGGGGGGGGGGCGGGGGGGGGGCCCCCCCCACGAGGGCAGGGCGGCGCAACGAACTACCGTCGAGTAGCGTAGCCAGCGCGCAGGGTTTCCCGTTATGGCCAGCGACACAGTGTGTTAACGCTCGTTCTGCGGGACGATAAGGCGGCCTACGCCTCTAGTCTCGTCGCCATGACCTCAGACACCCCCCGTCGTAGTGGACTGCGCGGCTTCGGCCACGCCGGGCCGTCGCCCTGGACCGACCTGGACCGGCCGCCGCTGGACGCCGAGGCGCTGCGCCGTGACCTGGTGCTGCCGGGCGGGTTCTGGACCTCGCTGGACGTCGTCACCGAGACCGGCTCCACCAACAGCGACCTGGCCGCGCGTGCCAAGGAGGGCGCGCCGCAGGGCGCCGTGCTGGTCGCCGAGGCGCAGAGCGCCGGGCGCGGGCGGCTGGAGCGGCAGTGGACGGCGCCGGCCCGTTCCGGTCTCTTCCTCTCCGTCCTGCTTCGCCCGGACGAGGTACCCGTCGAGCGGTACGGCTGGTTGCCGATCCTGGTCGGCGTCGCCGCCGCCGGCACGCTGAGCCGGGTCGCCGAGGTCGAGGTCGGCCTGAAGTGGCCCAACGACCTCCAGGTCGGGATCGGCGGCACGGAGCGCAAGCTCGGCGGCATCCTGACCGAGCTGAGCGGCGGCGCGGTCGTCGCGGGCCTGGGCGTCAACGTCTCGCTGCGGGAGGGCGAGCTGCCCGTCCCCACCGCCGCCTCGCTGGCCCTGGCCGGCGCCGCCGTGACCGACCGGGCCACCCTGCTGCGCGCGCTGCTGCGCGAGTTCGCCGACCTCTACACGGAGTGGACGGCCGCCGCCGGCGACCCGCACGCCAGCGGCCTGCTGCGCGCGTACGCGGACCGCTGCACCACCCTCGGTCGGGAGGTCAGGGTCTACCTGCCCGGTGACCGGGAGCTGCTCGGCGAGGCGGTGGCGGTGGACGGTGACGGCCGGCTGGTGGTTCGCACCCCCGATGGCGCCCGGCGCGCGGTGGGCGCGGGCGATGTCGTGCACGTGCGCCCCGAGCCGAGCTGAGCGGGACCGGCCGACCGGACTCGCCGGGCGGGACTCTTCACCTCCCCTTGACTCGGGCGGATGCCCCGGATCGCGCGATTCCGTGCGAACATTCCACCTGGCAGCAGTGTGAGGCGCGCCACTGCCCGCCGGGTGGCGGGCGCGCCCGGACAGGCAGGACACGAGGCAAGTGCGGCAACCGCACGGGGACGGACCGGTGGCAGAGGACGGCAGCAGCGGCGGAACGGCGGGCAGCCACGACCAGACGGTCGCGCTCGACCTGGAACGCCTGATCCTGGACGCACCACGCCGCTACACCCCGTACCAGGCCGCGCGCGCCGCAGACGTCCCGATGGAGCTGGCGACCCGCTTCTGGCGGGCGATGGGCTTCCCGGACATCGGGCAGTCCCGGGCGCTCACCGACGGCGACGTGATCGCGTTGCGCCGGCTGGCCGGGCTGGTGGAGTCGGGCCTGCTCAGCGAGTCGATGGCGATCCAGGTGGCGCGGTCGACCGGGCAGACCACCGCCCGGCTGGCGGGCTGGCAGATGGACACCTTCCTGGAGAACCTCACCCAGTCCGTCGAACCCGGCCTGACCCGTGCCGAGGTGGCGTACCCGCTGGTCGAGCTCCTGCTGCCGGAGCTGGAGCAGTTCCTGGTCTACGTCTGGCGCCGGCAGCTGGCCGCCGTCACCGGTCGGGTGGTGCAGGCCGCCGAGGACACCGAGATCACCAGCGGCCGGCTCGCCGTCGGCTTCGCCGACCTGGTGGGCTTCACCCGGCTCTCCCGCCGGCTGGAGGAGGAGGAGCTCGGCGAGCTGGTCGAGACCTTCGAGAACACCTGCTCCGACCTGATCGCCGGCCAGGGCGGCCGGGTGATCAAGACCCTCGGCGACGAGATCCTCTACGTCTCCGAGGACCCGGCCACCGCCGCCGAGATCGCGCTCTCCCTGATCGAGGCGCTGGCCGAGGACGACTCCATCCCCGCGCTGCGGGTCGGCATGGCCTTCGGCACCGTCACCTCCCGGATGGGCGACGTCTTCGGCACCACCGTCAACCTGGCCAGCCGGCTCACCTCGATCGCGCCCAAGGACGCGGTGCTGATCGACGGCGAATTCGCCACCGCACTGGAGCAGAACGGCAGCGTCGCCCCGGCTGACGCGGACGGGCCGGGCCTCGCCGACGCGTTGTCGGCGGCCGCCGGACTGCCCGCCTCCGGCCTGCCGGTGCCCGGGCCGGACGCCGGCCACCGGTTCAACCTCCAGCCGATGTGGCGCCGCCCGGTGCGCGGGCTCGGGCTGGTCGAGCCGTGGCTGCTGTCGCGGCGCCAGCGTTCGGAGTAGCGCGCGCCCGCGGTGTGACGGCGGTGCCCGGCCTGGGTGGCCGAACGGTTGAAACCCGTACGGCCGCGCGGATCCTTCCCGGCAAACGGGGCATAACCGAACGAAACCGCCATAGTCTTGGTGCAAGCGGCCGTCCGGGTGCAGCTTCTCAGCGGGCTCGGGCCCCGGCGGGGCGCCTCGGGGGGCCGAGCAGGACCGAGCACAGGGAGCGAGGCGAGCCGGTGAGCAGTGAGGCGATCATGACGGACCGCGGCTGCGACTACGACCGGCCGCAGCCGCCGGCCGCAGCCACCGACCGGCGGCTGAAGTCCGTGGTCGAGCTCGCCCAGGACATGGCGGGTGCCCTCACCCCGCTGGAGGCCGTCCGGGCGGCCGCCGCCCGTGCCACCGAGGCGCTCGGTGCCACCATGGCCGCGGTCTCGGTCTGGGACCGCGAGTCCGGGCGGCTGCGGGTGCTGGTCAACCACGGGGAGCTGGCGCCGGGGGAGGAGGAGCTGCCGGAGGACGAGTCCTACCCGGTCGCCGACTTCCCCGAGATCGTCACGTACCTGGAGGAGCGCTGGACCACCGGTCGCCTCCCGCGCGCCTGGCTGCAGAGCGCCGAGAGCTCCGAGCCGCACGCCGGGCACTCGCATCCCACCGCCGGCGCGTACTGCCAGGAGCGCGCCGCGGCGCTGCGCCGGCGCGGACGGGCCTGCTGCGTGGTCGCCCCGATCGTGCTGCACGGGCAGGCCTGGGGCGAGCTGTACCTGGCCCGGACCGTCGGTGTGCCCGAGTTCACCGAGGCCGACGCCGACTACGCCACCCTGCTGGCCGCGCAGATCTCGGCCGGCCTCGCCCAGACCGAGCGCCTCGCCGACCTGCGCAAACTCGCCTTCTCCGACCCGCTCACCGGCCTGGCCAACCGGCGTGCGGTGGACGCCCGGCTGGAGGGCGCGCTGGAGGCGCACAACCGGGACAACACCGTCGTCTCGCTGGTGGTCTGCGACGTCAACGGCCTCAAGCGGGTCAACGACCAGCTCGGCCACGAGATGGGCGACCGGCTGCTCGAACGCTTCGCCCACCAGCTGTCGCTGGCCGCCGCCAAGCTGCCCGGCAGCCTCGCCGCCCGGCTCGGCGGCGACGAGTTCTGCCTGCTGGTCGAGGGGCAGAAGGCGGACGAGGTGGTCGCCGTCGCCGAGGAGCTGTGCGCGCGGGCCCTCGCGCTCGCCGAGGGTGAGGGAGTCGCCTGCGGGGTCGCCTCCACAGGGGACTCGATCGGCCCGGTCACCACGGCCGACCGGCTCTTCCGGCTCGCCGACGCCGCCCAGTACCGGGCCAAGGCCGCGCGCGCCGCCCACCCTGTGGTCGCCGGGCGCAGCCACGGCCCCGGCTTCTCGCCCGACCCGACCGTGCTGCTCGCCGACGCCGCCGACCCGCACCACCGGGCCGATGCCCGGGGTCGCGGCGGCGGCCGGGCCGGGGCCGGCGACCGGCGGCGGTTCCGCGGGGCCGCGCACAGCGCCGACCCTGGCCAGCTGCTCACCGCCGTGCTCACCGCTCTCGACCAGCACGGCTCCGTCCGCTCCGTCCACCCCGCCGACACCATCGGCAAACTGGCCGTGGTCGCGGAGACCTCGGCCCGGCTGCTGGATGCGGTCGGCTGGTGGATCTCCTACGTGGCGCCCGGTTCGCACCTGATGCGGACGGCGCAGCACGCCGTCTACCGGATGACCAGCGGGCCCAGCAGCAGCCGGGCGGAGACCCAGCGGGCGCAGATCGAGGCCCCGGACGCCGTCTTCGACCTGCGGCACTACCCGATGACCCGGCAGGCCGTCCGCGGCGACGCCTTCGCCCTGCGGGCCGGTTCGGCGGGCAACGACCCGGCCGAGGAGGCCATGCTGGTCGTCTCCGGCTACCGCGGCATGGTCGCCGCCGGCGGCCAGAACGCGGCGGGCGGCTGGCTGGTCGAGCTCTTCGCCGACGACGCCACTCTGCCGCTGGGCCAGGCCGCCAGCGCCATGCGCGCCCTGGTCGCCGTCGCCCTCTCCGGCCCGGCCTCGCCGCCGCCGGGCTGAGCCTCGCGGGGTGCGGGGTTGTGCCGGTTCGGTGACCGGTCTGTTCCGAGCGGGTCGCGGTCCGGTGCGGGGAGCGCCAGAGGGTTGGGCGCGGGCGGGCGGGCGTGGGATGGTGTCCGCGGTCGGCGGGCCATGGGGGTCGGCCGGATCGGGGGTTCACACCATGCGTGCTCGTCTGACGAGCCTCGTCCTCTCCGCCGTGCTCGCGTTCGGCGGTGCCGCGCTCGCCGCCGCACCGGCGGCCTCGGCCGCCCAGGCCGCGCCGCGCGCCGCCGCGGTGAGCACCGCCGTCCAGGGAGCTCCGGCCGCGGCTCCGGCTGCCGCGCCGGCCGCGGCCCCGGCCGCCGGGGTGGCGGCCGACCGGCACGACAGCACCCAGCTGGCCGGGTCCAAGGACAAGTCGAAGAAAAAGAAGAAGAAGGGCTTCTTCAGCAAGATCATCGGCCTGGTCGTCGGTGTCGTGGTGGTGCTGGCGATCATTGCGGTGATCATCGCGGTGGTCGTGATGATCCGCCGCCGCAACCGCGGCTAGCTGTCGCCCCCCGAGGCTCCGAGTGCGCGCAGGACCGCCTCCACGAGGCGGTCCGCGTACGCGTGGTCGAGCGGACCGAGGCCGTGCAGCCAGCGGTAGTACATCGGGCCGTAGAGCAGTTCGACGGCGAGGTCGAGGTCGGCGTCGGCGGCGATCCGGCCGGCCGCGCGGGCGCTGCGCAGGCGCTCGCGGGTGACCTCCAGCAGCGGGTCCATCAGGCGTTCGCGGTACTCGCGGAGCAGTGCCGGGTCGAGCAGGTACTCGGAGATCAGGCCGCGGCCGGTGTTGTCGAAGGCGGGGTCCACGAGCTGGTCGGCGGTCGGCCGCAGGACGGCCCGCAGGTCGGCGGAGAGGTCGCCGGTGTCGGGCAGGGCGAGGCTGCCGGAGGCGTCCTCGTTGGCGGCCTGGAAGGCGTCGAAGACCACCGCGCCCTTCGAGGGCCACCAGCGGTAGATGGTCTGCTTGCCGACGCCGGCGCGGGCGGCGATCGCCTCGATGGTGAGCTTGGCGAAGCCGACCTCGGCGACCAGTTCGGCGGCGGCGGCGAGGACGGCCTGGCGGGAGCGCTCGCTGCGGCGGGCGGGGTCGGGTGTGCTGCTGCGGGTCATGGCTCCATTCTAGGCCGATGACGAAACGGTACGTCTCGTCTTGACATCCCGCGAGGGGCGCCCTCATGCTGGACAGGCTGCGAGACGGATCGTCTCGTCTCTTGTCGCCCGCCCGCTCCTGGAGGACACGTGACCCGCCCCGCCCACATCGCCATGGTCTCCATCCCGGCGCACGGCCACGTCAACCCCAGCCTGGCGGTGATCCGCGAACTCGTCGCCCGGGGCCACCGCGTCAGCTACGTCAACGACCCGTCCTTCGCGGCCGCCGTCGAGTCCACGGGGGCGACGCTCGTCCCGTACGAGACGGTGCTGCCGCTCACCGAGGACTCCCACGTCTGGCTGCAGGACCCGGTGGCGATCCAGAACCTCTTCCTGGACGACGCCGCCGCGATGCTCCCCGTGCTGCGGGCCGCCTTCGCCGACGACCGGCCCGACCTCGTCCTCTACGACATCGCCGGGTACGCGGGCCGGGTGCTGGCCGAGGACTGGGGCGTGCCGGTCCTCCAGCTCTCGTCGACCTACGTCGCCTGGGAGGGTTTCGAGCAGGACATGGCCGGGATGTACGAGGCGCTGCACAACGGGCCCGGCGGTGCCGCGTACTACCGGCGGTTCGCCGACTGGCTGGTCGCGAACGGCGCCACCGAGCAGGACCCGGACGCGTTCCAGGGCAGGCCCGGGCATGCGCTCGCCCTCGTGCCGCGCGCGCTGCAGCCACATGCCGACCGGGTCGACCCCGCGCGGTACACCTTCGTCGGCCCGTGCGCCGACGACCGTGCGCACCAGGGCGGCTGGGAGCGGCCGGCCGGTGCCGGGAGGGTGCTGCTGGTCTCGCTCGGCTCGGCGTTCACCCACCAGCCGGCGTTCTACCGCGAGTGCGTGAAGGCCTTCGGCGACCTGCCCGGCTGGCACGTCGTGCTGCAGATCGGCCGGCACACCGATCCGGCCGGGCTGGGCGAGGTGCCGGCCAACATCGAGGTGCACCCGTGGGTGCCGCAGCTCTCCGTGCTGGCGCAGGCGGACGCCTTCGTCACCCATGCCGGCATGGGGGGTGCGAGCGAGGGCCTCCAGGCCGGGGTGCCGATGATCGCGGTGCCGCAGGCCGCCGACCAGTTCAGCAACGCGGACCGGCTGGTGGAGCTGGGCGTCGCGCGCCGCCTGGACACCGGGCAGGCGACGGCGGACGCGCTGCGCGCCGCGCTGCTGGAGCTGGTCGATGACCCGGAGGTGGCGAAGCGGCTCGACGCGCTCCGCGCCGAGGCGCTGGCCGAGGGGGGCACGGCCCGCGCGGCCGACCTGATCGAGGCCCGGCTGGGCTGAGGCCGGTTGTGCCGACGCCGGGTCGGGCCGGCGCGCGGTCGGCCCCGGCCTTCCGCCGCCCCGGGGCTCAGCCGGCCTGAACCGCGGCGGTCAGCACCTCGTCGAGCCGCGCCGCGAACGCCCGGGGGTGCGTCAGGTTGCCGTTGTGGCCGCCGGGGAGGCGGGTGAGGTCCGTGCCGAGCCGCCCGGCCAGCACCTCGGCGCAGCGGTAGCTGTAGACCGTCGGGTCGGTGATCTCCCCGACGGCGGGCACCACCCGGGTCGGCCCGGCGGCGAGCGCGTCGGCCCCGGCGGTCCCGAAGGTGCTCCGGCGCAGGGTGGTCAGGTCGTGGGCGAGGAAGGCCGTGAAGTCGGCCGCGCGCTCCGGGCCGAACGGCTGCGGACGGACCTCGGGCTCGCGCTCCTGGCGGGCCGGGTCGATCCCGGTGGCCGTCATCACCCCGCGCAGCGCCGCCTGCCAGCCGTCCCGGTGGAACACCTCCTGGATGCCGGCCAGCGCGTCGAGCGTCCCGGTGCACTCCTCGGCCGGCAGCAGGCGCGGTGCGGCCGGCTCGTGGGCGATCAGGGTGCTCAGCTGCCCGGGGTGGTCCTGGGCGAGCTGGAGCCCGATGAGCCCGCCGAAGCTGCAGCCGAGCATCAGGGCGGGCCGGTCGGTGACGGCCGCGAGCAGCCGGTGGGCGTCGTCGGCGTGCTCGGTGACGGTCGGGGTGCGGCCCGGCTCGTCGAGGGTGCTGCGGGAGATGCCGCGCCGGTCGTACGTCACCACGGTGTACCGGTCGGCCAGGCGGGCCACCAGGTCGGCGCTGCGGTCGGCGTTGCCCTCGCCGCTCTGGGCGATCAGCAGGACCGGGCCGGCGCCCTGGACCTGGTAGTGGATGCGGGCGCCGGCGGTGGTGAGCAGTGCGGTGGTCATGGCTGGGTTCCCTCCCCTGGGGCGGCCGGGTGGCCGCCGTCGGCTTCTGGACTCCAATCTAAAGCATCTTTTTCGATGCATCAAGAGAGATGAATCTTTTTTGATGCATCTCTTCTGATGTACCTTGGGCCTCATGAACGGAGTCGAACTGCTGCTGCTCGGCCGGACGCTGGCGAAGATCGGCGAGGAGGCCATCCCGACCGAGGGGCTCGGCAAGCGCGCCACCGGCGTCAGGGCGGTCGTCGTCGTCATGAGCGACATCTACGAGCATCCGGACAGCGCCGTCGGCGAGATCGCCGCGCGCACCGGCCTGCCGCAGAGCCAGGTCTCCGCGGCCGTCGCCCGGCTCCGGGAGGCCGGGTCGATCGTCACCGAGGCCGACCCCCGGGACCGCCGCCGGCTGCTCGCCCGCCGCGCCCCCGAGCTCTCCGCCCGCCGGGCCGAGGTGGCCGCCGCGCCCGTCGACGGCGCGTTGGCGCGGGCGCTCGGCACGGACAACCCGGCGGAGCTGGCCGAGGTGCTGGCGGCGCTGGAGGTGCTCGCCCGGCGGCTCACGCCCGCCTCGCTGCGGCGGCTGCGGGCGGAGGCGGAGCCAGAGGCGAGGGCGGAGGTGTAGCAGGAGAGCCGGAACCGGAACGATGGGAGGGCCGGGCGGTCAGTTGGTCACGCGTTCCGGTGGTGCGAGCGACCTCACGGGCGGGGCGAGCGGCTTCACGGGCGGGGCGTGTGTGTGCGATCCGCCATCTGTCCCCAGAACTCCCGAAGTTCCTTGCAGGTCATCCCCTGCCAGGGTGCGCGCTTGCGGGTCAGCGCGTAGAACCTGCCCCGGCGCCAGCGCAGCAGGGCCTGCTGCTGGAGGCAGAACACCTCGCGCAGCTCGGCGCGGGGGAGGGCGCCCTTGGGTGGGTAGGGGCAGAGCTCGAACGGGCAGTTCCGCAGACAGGTGTTGCCGGGTTCGGCGATGCGCGCCATGCCGACGGTCCGTTTCGGCTGCAACGGCGACCGGTCCTTGGTCAGGCAGGGGGGTAGCGTGTTGCGGGTGGACCGGACGAGCCGGCTCTCGATCAGGTCCGGGTCGCCGTCGCGCTCGGTGAGGTTGAGCAACAGCAGGACGTCGGCGAGCAGTTGCTGCGCTCGGGGGTCCAGGGTGGACCATCCGACGGACGGCGGAATCCAGAGGTTGTGCTTGCGGAAGAAGCGCGGGTCGCCCGAGACGGAGCCGACCTTCTCCATGGCGCCCTTCTCGTCGATCCAGATGTACTGCTCGGGTCGGCCGGTCTCCAGGGCCAGCTCGGCCAGGTCGGCGGCCCGGGACACGAAGGGGTGCAACCGCTCGCCACGGCGGGACTGATCCTCCTCGCGGCGGTCGGCGGGCGCTCGCTCGCTGCCGACCAGCTTGAGCCAGCGCTCCACGGCGTCGTGTGGATCGGCGGTCGGGCGGTGGCTGTTGCCGCGGTCGGCATCGTCGCCGTTCGACGTGGTGGCTGCGGAGCGGCCGAGGCGGTCGGGCAGCTCCCAGAGGCAGAGCGCGTGAATCAGGGTGAGCTGGGCGAACCAGTAGCGCGACCGGGACAGCATGGTCTCGGCCTTCTCGATCAGCAGTTCGCGAGTGTCGTCGGTGGTGTCGGGGTGTCGCCGGCGGCGGTTGGCCGCGCTCTTGAAGCCCTGGGCGAGGGCGACCTCGAAGGAGAGCGGCAGGTCGGCGCGGCCGCCGGGGCAACTGGCCGGATCGAGGTGCTTGAGCCAGAAGTCCAGTCGACCGGCCGCCTCGTTGCGACGCTCAAGGCCGACCGATCCGACGATCATGGGCACGACCGAGGCCCGGGTGGCGAACTGGCGCCAGATCTCCAGCCTGCTCTTGCCGATCCAGCCCGCCTGCTTTCGGTGGGCGGCCAGTGTGGCGTCGGTTTGTCCTGGCTGGCTCAGGTCGTTGCTGAGCTTCTGGGAACGCTCGTCCTGCTGCTTGAGCTGCGCGCGGTACTGGTCCAGTGGATCGGCCGACGTGTTGCCGGCGGGGTTGAAGTAGGCGCGTAGCGCGTCGAAAGCCGCGTCGCCGCCGGCGCCCACCTCCTGGGTGATCGCCAGCCGCAGTGCATAGGACTTCTCCGAGAACGCCAGCCTCAGGAAGTCCTCGTAATCAGGTGACGGCCCGTCCTCGGGCCACCGCTTGAGGCTCTGCAGTCTGGCGATCTCACGCAGGACTTCGCCGTAGCGGTGGATCAGGCGCTCTCTGGCCTCGTCCAGGCTTCGGTGGTCGTCCAGCTCGATGAGCGGCCACCGGCGGTAGAGGTGGTAGCTGATCTCCCGGTGGATGGAGACCCGCTCGTCCGGTACGGCGGCCTGGGCGTGGAGATCGACCTCCAGGGCCGCTGCATAGAGGTCGAGGGCCTTGGAGTCGGACCGGTTGTTGGCGGCCTCCAGGAGCGTGCCCGGGATTCCCCCGGTGCACTCCGCGGTGTTCCGGCAGGAGCGGAGGATCAGGCCGATCAACAGCTCGCGACCGAGGTCGTCGCTGTTGATCGCGGCCTTGAGCTGGTCCTCCCCCACCACGTCGAGGAACGAGGAACCGAGGTAGGCCTGGATGATGCTGTGGGGGAAGCAGACCCCATCGCCGCGAGCCTCCACTAGACCCAGTTGTTCGCCTCGGGACGCGTGCAGGGCGAACAGGGCCGGGCACTTCTGCAGGTCGACACCGGCTGCGAGGTTGCTTAGCTGCGCCTGGAGGTTCTCGGCCGCTTTGATCAGGGAGTCCACCCCCGCGAGCCGTTTTTCCGGTTCTAGCAGCTCGTCGTACCGTACCTCCAGGTGGTCTCGCAGGAGGCCGAGGGCCGCCAGTGCGGAGAGCACTGTGACGGTCGTACGCCGTTCGCTCCTGGTCAGGGCGACGTCCTCGTACAGATGGCCTCTGAGAAGCGCCTCCCGCCAGGTGTCCAGCAGGGCCAGCCGCAGCGTCGAGCGGTCGCGGCTGCGGGTGTCGAGCGGCTTCGAGCCCTTGGCGCTCACCAGGTGTTCGAGCAGGTGCTGTCTGTTCAGCTCCTGTGTGATCTCCATGTAGAGCGGGGATTCGCTCACCACGGCGGTTTCGACGATCCAGTCCAGCCGGTGGGTGTCCGGCTCCGGATCGTCCCGGGCCAGGAAGCTGAGGGCGGCCTCCTCGGAGAGCGGTTCGAGGTCGATGATCGAGGCGTAGGTCTCCTCCAGCGGGGCGTGTGGCCGGGAGGCGATCACGAGTGGGAGGTTCTGCCGCTCGGCGCGGTCGATGGCGCCACGGATGACGTTGTCGCGGTCCCGCTTCTGGCTGCCGGTGGTGAGTGCCTCCTCCAGGCCGTCTGCGAGAACCACGGCGCGGCCGTCCTTGCAGAGCTGACGCCAGACCTTGGCGCTCTGCTCCGAGGAGAGGAACGCTCCGGGATCGGACTCCTCGGAGAACGTCTGCATCGCCATCTCCCGGAAGTCCAGGGGGACTTGGGTGTCAGCCTTGCGGAGTCTGATCGGGACCGGGACCTGGCCCTGCTTGGCGAGCAGCTGGGTGAGCTGGATGAGCACGGCCGTCTTGCCGGAGCCCACACCGCCCACCAGGATGTACGGGCGCCGGTTCTGATGGTCGCCCAGTGAGCGGCAGATCACCTGGCACAGCTGTTCCCGGCCGACGATTCGCTTGACCGGCATGCCGGTCGGTGCCACCAGCCGCTGCGGCCGGTGTTTGGCCTTGCGTACGATCGGCCGGTTGATCTTCCACTGCCGGTAGAACACGAAGACCGTCGTCGCCAGGGCGAGGGACAGGAACGGGGTCGCGAACCCGAGGACCACGCCACAGGCGCCCCCGGTGGCGCTGCAGCGCGTTTCGATGGGACCTTTACTGCCTCGCGTGATGATGAAGGCCGAATATCCGACGAACGCGAGGAAGAGTACGGCGGGTACGAACGTGAGGTATCTCCGGACGGGTGCCCAGGTGATCCGGTACCGGACCCGTACGACCTTGCGGCGGGAGATCCACCGGAGCCGGAAGGCGCGTAAGGTCCGTCGGAGCCGATGGTGGAGCCGGCGGCCCGCGTGGCGCGCTCGTACCAGACGCGGCGTGCGGCGTGGCCTGACCTTGCCCCCCGGTTGTCGCGCGACGGTGGTCATGGGTATCACGACTTTTCGAATGAGCGGGGTTCGTCGCACAAGAAGTCGATATACGAACCAGTCGGGTCGGGCTGATCCGAAGAGTCCATTCCATCGAATCACTACGGCGCGCTGTTGGGTACCCGTTCGGCGATCCGGTCCGGGCGGGTGTAGACGTTGGCGCCCTCGCCGCGCAGGAAGCCGACCAGGGTCAGGCCCAGCTCCTCGGCGAGGTCCACCGCGAGCGAGGACGGCGCCGAGACGGCCGCCAGCAGCGGGATGCCCGCCAGCGCGGCCTTCTGGGTCAGCTCGAACGACGCCCGGCCGCTGACCAGCAGGACGTGCCCGGCCAGTGGCAGCAGGCCCGCGCGCAGTGCCCAGCCGACCACCTTGTCCACCGCGTTGTGCCGGCCGACGTCCTCGCGGGCGCAGAGCAGCTCGCCGGTCGTGCCGTCGAACAGCCCGGCCGCGTGCAGTCCGCCCGTCGACTCGAAGGTGCGCTGGGCGGCCCGCAGCTGGTCCGGCAGCCCGTACAGCAGCGCGGGCGGGACGGTCAGCGGGTCGTCCGCGACCGGGTGGCGGACGTGGGTGCGGACGGCGTCCACGGTGTCCCGGCCGCAGAGGCCGCAGGCGCTGGTGGTGAGCAGGTTGCGGTGGGCGGAGAGCGGAACGGCGCCGGCGCCGCGCAGCGTCGCGTCCACCACGTTGTAGGTGTTGGCACCGGCCTCGTCCGTCCCGGCGCAGTAGCGCAGCGCGCCGAGCTCCTCCGCCGTGTGCACCAGGCCCTCGCCGACCAGGAAGCCGGCCACCAGGTCGAAGTCCTGTCCGGGGGTCCGCATGGTCACGGTGAGCGGCTCGCCGCCGAGCCGGATCTCCAGCGGCTCCTCCGCCGCCAGCGCGTCCGGCCGCGTACTGCGCGCGTCCCCCCGCAGCCGCACCACCCGCCGTCGTGCCGTCGCCCGCGTCATCGCCCCGCCACCTCCGTACCGTCCGTCACCCCCACAGCGTGCGCCACGGGCCGGGGTAACCGAAAATCCTGCTGACGGGCGCAGGGCCCGTGGCGGCCGAATGGCCCAGGACGGTTGTCATATCTCCATTCACCTGATGTGATGGTGTATATGGATATGCACAGTGCTGCGGCCCCCCACGCGCCGCTCGTCCAGGTCGGCAAGGCCGACGTCACTGCCGAGGACGTGCTGGCCGTCGCCCGGGGCAACGCCAAGATCGAGATCGGCCCGGACGCGCTCGCCGAGATGGCGGCCGCGCGCGCCCGGATCGACGCCCTCGCCGCCGAGCCGCGCCCCGTCTACGGCGTCTCCACCGGCTTCGGTGCGCTCGCCGTCCGGCACATCAGCCCCGAGCTGCGCGCCCAGCTCCAGCGCTCGCTGGTGCGCTCGCACGCCGCCGGAATGGGCCCGGCGGTGGAGCGCGAGGTGGTCCGCGCGCTGATGTTCCTGCGGATGAAGACGCTGGCCTCCGGCCGGACCGGCGTTCGCCCCCTCGTCGCCCAGACCATGGCCGCCATCCTCAACGCCGGCATCACCCCGGTGGTCCGCGAGTTCGGCTCGCTCGGCTGCTCCGGCGACCTCGCGCCGCTCTCGCACTGCGCGCTGGTGCTGATGGGCGAAGGCGTGGCGACCGGCCCCGACGGCGTCGAGAAGCCCGCCGGCGAGCTGCTCGCCGCGGCCGGCATCGAGCCCGTCGAGCTGCTGGAGAAGGAGGGCCTGGCCCTCATCAACGGCACCGACGGCATGCTCGGCATGCTGGTGATGGCCATCTCCGACCTCCAGCGCCTGTTCACCACCGCCGACATCACCGCCGCGATGACCCTTGAGGCGCTGCTCGGCACCGACAAGGTGCTCGCCCCCGAGCTGCACGCCCCGATCCGCCCGCACCCCGGCCAGGCGCTCTCCGCCGCCAACATGCTGGCCGTCCTCAAGGACTCCGGCCTCACCGGCCACCACCAGGACGACGCGCCGCGCGTCCAGGACGCCTACTCGATCCGCTGCGCCCCGCAGGTCGCCGGCGCCGGCCGCGACACCCTGGCCCACGCCGCTCTGGTCGCCTCCCGCGAGCTGGCCGCCTCCGTCGACAACCCGGTGGTGCTGCCGGACGGCCGGGTCGAGTCCAACGGCAACTTCCACGGCGCCCCGGTCGCGTACGTGCTGGACTTCCTCGCCATCGCCGCCGCCGACCTCGGTTCGATCTCCGAGCGCCGCACCGACCGGCTGCTCGACAAGGCCCGCTCGCACGGCCTGCCGGCCTTCCTGGCCGACGACCCGGGCGTGGACTCCGGCCTGATGATCGCCCAGTACACCCAGGCGGCGCTGGTCAGCGAGAACAAGCGGCTCGCGGTGCCGGCCTCGGTCGACTCGATCCCGTCCTCGGCGATGCAGGAGGACCACGTCTCGATGGGCTGGTCCGCCGCCCGCAAGCTGCGCCAGGCGGTCGAGAACCTCGGCCGGATCCTCGCCGTCGAGCTGACCGCCGCCTCGCGCGCGCTGGAGATCCGCCAGCAGGCCGACGCCAGCGGCACGGTGGCCCCCGCCACCGCCGCCGCCATGGCGGCCGCCCGGGAGGCCGGGGTCGGCGGCGCCGGCCGCGACCGCTTCCTCTCGCCGGACCTGGAGGCCGCCGCCGCGCTGGTCGCCTCCGGCGCGCTGGTGCAGGCGGTCCAGCAGGTCACCGGGCCGCTCGCCTGAGCCGTGGTCGTCGTGGGGCGGGTGGGCTCAGTCCCACTCGCCCCGCGACGACTTCGACCGGCGCTCGTCCCGCCGGTCGCCCAGCGCGGCCGCGACGTTGACCCCGACGATGCCCGTCCAGCAGACCAGCAGCCCCGCGAAGCCGGTGAAGCCGTTGGTGCCGCCGTTGGTCGCGATGGCGGTCAGCGGGATGCCGAGGGCCAGCGAGATCACCGCGAGCCGGGAGCCGGGGCGGCCGAACCCGCGCGGGCGGTGGTGGCGGTGTGCGGGTGAGTAGTCGTCCAGCCGCTCCGAGATCCGGCGCTCCACCCGGGCGTCGAGCCGGGCGTCCAGCCGGGCGTCGAGCCGGGTCAGGAACGAGTCGACCAGCTCCGACTCGTACTCCTTGCCCAGCTCCTTGCGGGCCTGCAGGGTGGCGTCGAGGTCGCGCCGCAGTTCGTCCTGGCGAGTGTCCATGGCGCCAAGCCTGGGCCCGCGGTACCCCGCGGGTCCATCCGTTCGCGCCGTAATCGGGGCGGACTCAGGGGGAAATCAGGGTCACCCCGAGACGCCTCCGCAGGCCCGTTCCACCCCTCGGGACGTCTCATCGGGCGTCCCGGCGTACGAGACGTCTTTGCCAGCCGCGGCGCGCTGCTGCACAGTCGTCGTCCGAACAGCTCGCACCCGGAGGTACTGCTGATGACCGCCACCGACGACACCGGCACGGTCGGCCCCTCCGCCCGGCTGCTCCAGCTCTTCGAGGGCCACCGGCTCACCCCCACCCAGCGCCGGATCGCCCACTCGCTGGTCAGGCACGCCACCGAGGCCCCGTTCCTCTCCAGCGTCGAGGTCGCCGAACTGGCCGGGGTCAGCCAGCCCTCCGTCACCCGCTTCGCGGTGGCGCTCGGCTACGACGGCTACCCGGCGCTGCGCAAGCAGCTGCGCGAACTGGGCGCGGGTGAGCCGGTCGCGCCGGAGACCCCGGCCGACGCCGTCCGCAACGAGCACCAGCAGGCCGTCCTCGCCGAGATCGAGCACCTGCGCCACCTCGCCGAACTCCTCGCCGACCCCGAGCCGATCACCCGCGCCGCCCGCCTCCTCGCCGCCTCCCGCCCGCTGCCCGTCCTCGGCCTGCGGGCCGCCTCCGCGCAGGCCCGCGGCTTCGCCTACTTCGCGGCCAAGGTGCACCCCGACATCCGGCTGCTCGACGAGGGCGGCAGCATGCTCGCCGACCGGCTCGAACAGGCCGCCTCGGCCGGCGCCAGCGCCCTGCTCTGCTTCGCACTGCCGCGCTACCCGCGCGAGCTGATGGACGCCCTGGCGGTGGCCCGGGAGTGCGGGCTGACCGTCCTCACCGTCGCCGACAGCGCCTTCGCGCCGGTGGCCAAGCTCTCCGACCTGATGCTGCCGGCCGCCGTCGGCACCGGCCTGGTCTTCGACACCGCCTGCGCGCCGATGATGCTCGGCCGGGTGCTGCTGCAGACCATGTGTGACGAACTCCCCGGCGCCGAGGCCCGGTTGGAGGCGATCGAGCAGGCGGCGGCGGCGCGAGGGCTCTTCTTGGAATAGGCACAGCCTGGAATAGACACAGCCGGGAATAGGCACAGCCTGGAACGGGCGCCGCCCGGGGAGGGCGGGCCCCGGACGGCGCCGTCCGGTCCGGGTCAGGCCGCGAGCGCCTGCCGGATCCGGGCCAGGGTGGCGCGCATGCCCGCCCGGTTGACCTCGGTCCGCCGGGCGGGACCGGTCCCGGCGAAGACCGTCCCGAGCAACTCGGCGAACGGGCCCGTCCGGCCGGTCCGCAGGTCGCGCCAGTACTCGGTGACGATCGTCCCGCCGTCGCCGTCCGGCTCGAAACGGTAGCCCCACAGGGCGATCGGCAGCCCGAACGCGCCCACCCGGAAGGCGAATTCGCGGTCCTGGTCGGCGGTCGTCACCCGGCAGGTGGTGAACCAGAGGAACGGACCCCGGCGGTTGAACCCGACGAACCGCTCACCTGCCCGGAGCGCGCCCCGGCGCGCCCACACCGCCCGGCACTCCGGGCTCCACTCGCCCATCCTGCGGACGTCGCTGACGGCCCGGTAGGCCGCGGCCGGCCCGGCCGCCACCGTGACGCTCTCCTCGATGCTCCGGACGCGGTCCATCCGACTCCCTCCCTCGACTGCGGCTCTTCCCCGCGGCAGTGACCGTACCGGCACGTTGCCGATCCGCCCAGAGTGGGAATGATTCAGCCCAGGGGGTACTGCCATGCGCGTGATCCACGAGATGAAGTTCGTCGGCCGGCTCGCCTCCGGCGCCGACGAATGGTCCTGCCCCGCCTGCGGACGCCGCGTCACCCTGCGCCGTCTGCCCGATCCCGAACTCACCGTCCTCGACCCGGGGGACGAGAGCGCCGTGCATGTCGGCGTCATCGAACCCGACGCCGGCACGGCCGCCGCCGAGAAGTACGGCCTGGGCCCGGTCCAGGAGATTCCCCGCCCGCCCCGCCCCCCGGCCGCGGCCGGCCCCGACGCCGACGACCGCCGCTGGCTCGCCGAGATCGGCATCGACTGGGACGGCGACGCGGCGGCGTGACGTGCGCTCAGCGCCTCGGGGCGTACAGCGGCAGCTCGTCGGTGCGCAGCTCCGGCGGCAGGGGTGCGGCGAGCGGGACGGGCTCGCCGTACTTGCCGTGCGGTACGCCCTGGTATGCGCCGTCGCGCGGGTGGGTGTAGAGCGTCCAGACGCCCGTGCGGGGGTCGACCGAGAGCAGCACGGCCACCCCGGCGATCGCGTACCACTCGGCCTCGATGCCGCCGGCGCGCTCGGTGCTGGAGATCACCTCCACGGCCAGTGCGACGTCGCGCGGGTCGGCCAACCAGTCGTCGTCGTCCTCCCAGTCGGTGGGGAGGACGACGAGATCGGGTGTGGCGTAGTCCTCTGCTCCTTGGCACTGGGCCGAGTGGCTGGTGTTCGCCGGGTTCAGGGTAGCGCTCGGTGGTCGAGCGTGCGGGCGCTGATCGGATGGGTCCGAGGTCTGGCCGAGGGCTGAATGATTGGATATATTCAGCCGAGTCGAGCTTGAATGAATTCATCCGCAGAGAGGCCGGGACATGGTGCAGCAGCAGGCGAGCGGGCCGCGTGAGGTGCGTGCGGCGCGGGGGACGGGGCTGACGACGCAGGGGTGGCAGCAGGAGGCGGCCCTGCGGATGTTGATGAACAACCTCGATCCGGAGGTGGCCGAGCACCCGTCGAAGCTGGTGGTCTACGGCGGCACCGGCAAGGCGGCGCGGGACTGGCGGTCGTTCGACGCCATGGTGCGCACGCTGCAGACGCTGAAGCAGGACGAGACCATGCTGGTCCAGTCCGGGCGGCCGGTCGGCGTCATGCAGACGCACGAGTGGGCGCCGCGGGTGCTGATCGCCAACTCCAACCTGGTCGGCGACTGGGCCAACTGGGAGGAGTTCCGCCGGCTGGAGAGCCTCGGGCTCACCATGTACGGGCAGATGACCGCCGGGTCGTGGATCTACATCGGCACCCAGGGCATCCTGCAGGGCACCTACGAGACCTTCGCGGCCGTCGCCAACAAGCGGTTCGAGGGCACCCTGGCGGGGACGATCACCCTCACCGCCGGCCTCGGCGGGATGGGCGGCGCCCAGCCGCTGGCCGTCACCATGAACGGCGGCGTGGCGATCTGTATCGACTGCGACCCGTCCCGGATCTCCCGCCGGATCGAGCACCGCTACCTGGACGTCGAGGCCAAGAACCTCGCCCATGCGCTGGAGCTGGCCACCGCCGCCCGCGACAAGAAGCAGCCGCTCTCCATCGGCCTGCTGGGCAACGCCGCCGAGCTCTTCCCGCAGCTGCTCGCGATGGACGCGCCGATCGACATCGTCACCGACCAGACCAGCGCCCACGACCCGCTGAGCTACCTGCCGGTGGGTGTCGCCTTCGACGACATGGCGACGTACGCGGCCGAGAAGCCCGCCGAGTTCACCCAGCGCTCGCGCGAGTCGATGGCCAAGCACGTCGAGGCGATGGTCGGCTTCATGGACGCCGGCGCCGAGGTGTTCGACTACGGCAACTCGATCCGCGGCGAGGCCCAGCTGGCCGGCTACGACCGCGCCTTCGCCTTCCCCGGCTTCGTCCCGGCGTACATCCGGCCGCTGTTCTGCGAGGGCAAGGGCCCGTTCCGCTGGGCGGCGCTCTCCGGCGACCCGCAGGACATCGCCAAGACCGACAAGGCCGTGCTCGACCTCTTCCCGGAGAACGAGTCGCTGCACCGCTGGATCAAGATGGCCCAGGAGAAGGTGCACTTCCAGGGCCTGCCCGCGCGCATCTGCTGGCTCGGCTACGGCGAGCGCGACAAGGCCGGCGAGCGGTTCAACGACATGGTCGCCTCCGGTGAGCTGTCCGCCCCGATCGTCATCGGCCGTGACCACCTGGACTGCGGCTCGGTCGCCTCCCCGTACCGGGAGACCGAGGCGATGCTCGACGGCTCCGACGCGATCGCCGACTGGCCGCTGCTCAACGCCATGGTCAACGTCGCCTCCGGCGCGTCCTGGGTCTCCATCCACCACGGCGGCGGCGTCGGCATCGGCCGCTCGATCCACGCCGGCCAGGTCACGGTGGCCGACGGCACCGCGCTGGCCGGCGAGAAGATCCGCCGGGTGCTCACCAACGACCCGGGCATGGGCGTCATCCGGCACGTCGACGCCGGCTACGACCGGGCCGACGAGGTCGCCGCCGAGCGCGGCGTGCGCATCCCCATGGGTGAGCTGTGACCTCCGACAGCTTCGAACGGATGTGGGCGGAGCTGCTCCCCGTGGGCCGCTCCGCCGCGTCCGGCGGCTACCGCCGCTTCGCCTGGAACTCCGCCGACGCCGAGTGCCGGGCCTGGTTCGAGGAGCAGGCCCGCAAGCGCGGCCTGACCTACGAGCTGGACCGCAACGGCAACCAGTGGGCCTGGCTGGGCGACCCGGCCGCCGGCGGCGCGGTCGTCACCGGCTCGCACCTGGACTCCGTCCCGGATGGCGGCGCCTACGACGGCCCGCTCGGCGTGGTCTCCTCCTTCGCCGCCCTGGACGAGCTGCGCGGCAGGAAGGCGGAGCTCACCCGGCCGCTGGCGATCGTCAACTTCGGCGACGAGGAGGGCGCCCGGTTCGGCGTGGCCTGCATCGGCTCCCGGCTCAGCGCCGGCGTGCTCGGCAGGGAGGCCGCGTACGAACTGCGCGACGCCGACGGCGTCCGGCTGCCCGACGCGATGGAGAAGGCCGGCTACGACCCGGCCGCGATCGGCGCGGACGGCGACCGGCTGGCCCGGATCGGCGCCTTCGTCGAACTCCACGTCGAGCAGGGCCGCTCCCTGGCCGAGGACCAGCCGGTCGGCGTGGCCAGCGCGATCTGGCCGCACGGTCGCTGGCGGTTCGACTTCCACGGCGAGGCCAACCACGCCGGCACCACCCGGATCGAGGACCGCCGCGACCCGATGCTGACCTACGCCAACACCGTGCTCGCCGCGCGGAAGAAGGCGAAGCTGGCGGGCGCCCTGGCCACCTTCGGCAAGGTTGCCGTCGAGCCCAACGGAACCAACGCGATCGCCTCGCTGGTCCGCGGCTGGCTGGACTCCCGGGCCGCCGACGAGGCGACGCTCACCGCGCTGGTCGAGGAGATCGAGCGGGCCGCTTACGAGCGCGGCGATCGAGACGGCGTCCGGGTCGAGCTGACCCGCGAGTCCTACACCCCGGTGGTGGACTTCGACGGGCCGCTGCGCGACCGGCTCGCCCGGCGTCTCAACAGGGACAGGGCCCTCGCCGGTGTGCCGATCCTGCCCACCGGCGCGGGACACGACGCCGGAATCCTGGCATCGGCGATCCCGACCGCCATGCTGTTCGTACGTAACCCGAGCGGCGTCTCGCACTCCCCGGCCGAGCACGCCGAGACGGCCGACTGCCTGGCCGGAGTCGCCGCCCTCGCCGACGTACTGGAGGACCTGGCGTGTCAGTAACCTACTGGGCGCAGTACGCCTGGCTGCCGCACGTCAACGGGCCGGTGGTCGAGCAGGACGTGCTGATCGCCACCGGGCCCGGCGGCCGGATCGCCAAGGTGACGCCGGACAGCGGGCCCTGCCCGCCCGGCGCCGTCCGGCTGGAGGGGCTGCTGCTGCCCGGCCAGGCGAACGCCCATTCGCACGCCTTCCACCGGGCGTTGCGCGGCAACGTCCAGGTCGGCTCCGGCACCTTCTGGACGTGGCGCGACACCATGTACCGGTTCGCCACCGCGCTCGACCCGGACAGCTACCTGGCGCTCGCCACCGCCGTCTACGCCGAGATGGCACTCGCCGGGATCACCGCGGTGGGGGAGTTCCACTACCTGCACCACGCGCCCGGCGGCGTCCGCTACGACGACCCGAACGCGATGGGCGAGGCGCTGATCGAGGCCGCCGCCCGGGCCGGCATCCGGATCACCCTGCTGGACACCTGCTACCTGTCCTCCGGCTTCGGCGCCGAGCCGACCAAGCCGCAGCGCCGGTTCAGCGACGGGGACGCCGACGCCTGGGCCGAGCGCGCCGACGGGCTCAAGCCGCGCGAGCACGCCCGGATCGGCGCCGCCATCCACTCGGTGCGGGCGGTACCGGCCGAGCAGCTCGGCACCGTCGCGCACTGGTCGGCGATGCGCAAGGCCCCGCTGCACGTCCACCTCTCCGAGCAGACCGCCGAGAACGACGCCTGCCTCACCGCGCACGGCGTCACCCCGACCCGGCTGCTCGCCGACCACGGCGCACTCGGCCCGCGCACCTCGGCGGTGCACGCCACCCACCTCACCGATGAGGACATCAAGCTCCTCACCGACACCTCCACCACCATCTGCATGTGCCCCACCACCGAACGGGACCTCGCGGACGGCATTGGCCCGGCCCGCCAGCTGGCCTCGGCCGGCTGCCCGGTCACCCTCGGCAGCGACAGCCATGCCGTCATCGACCCGTTCGAGGAGGCCCGCGCGCTGGAGCTGGACGAGCGGCTGCGCACCCGCACCCGCGGCCACTGGACGGCCAACGCGCTGCTGCGGGCCGGCACCGAGGACGGTCACGCCTCGCTCGGCTGGCCGGAGGCCGGGCGGATCGAGGCCGGCTCGCTGGCCGACTTCACCGTGATCGCGCTGGACTCGGTGCGCACCGCCGGGCCGCCGCCCCGGCTCGGCGCGGAGATCGCGGTGTTCGCGGCCTCCGCCGCCGACGTGCGGCACGTGGTGGTCGGCGGCCGGCACGTGGTCAGGGACGGGGCGCACCAGCTGGTGCCGGACGTCCCGGGCGCGCTGCATTCCGCGATCGCCGCGCTGAGCTGCTGAGCCGCTGAGCTGCTGAGCCGTCGAGCCGTCGAGTCGGCGAGCTGCTGAAGTCCCTGTTACTCCCGGGGGCGGGGGGGGGGGTGGGGCCGCATCGGCCCCAGGTTCACCCCTTCATGGGGGGGGCCACGTGAGCCAACCCAACAACCCACAGAGAACAGGCACAGCTCGCACCCCCGTTA
>NZ_JBVJCO010000007.1:0-62181 GCF_055588525.1 Kitasatospora sp. NPDC041988 | reverse complement strand
CCCCCCCCCCCCCCTCCCCCCCACCCCCCCCCCCCTCCCCCCCCCCCCCCCCCCCCCCCCCCCCCCCCCCCCCCCCCCCCCCCCCCCCCCGGGTCCATTCGTTCGTGAAAGGTCCCATGTGAGCACCCCGAGCAGCCCGCAGAGCCAGGGCATGCCGAGCACCCTGATCACCGGTGTCGGCAGCCTGGTCACCAACGACCCCGCGTACGGGACCGGGCCGCTCGGCCTGCTCACCGACGCGGCCGTGGTGGTGGACGGCGGCACGATCGCCTGGGTCGGCCCGGCGGCCGAGGCGCCCGCCGCCGACGAGCGGTTCGACGCGGCGGGCCGGGCGCTGCTGCCGGGCTTCGTCGACTCGCACGCCCACCTGGTGTTCGCGGGTGACCGCACCGCCGAGTTCAACGCCCGGATGTCCGGCCAGTCGTACAGCGCCGGCGGCATCCGCACCACGGTGGCCGCCACCCGGGCCGCGAGCGACGCCGAGCTGGACGCCAACCTCGCCCGGTTCGTCCGCGAGGCACTGCGGCAGGGCACCACCGCGATCGAGTGCAAGTCCGGCTACGGCCTGACCGTCGTGGACGAGGCCCGGGCGCTGCGGATCGCCGCCTCGTACACCCCCGAGACCACCTACCTCGGCGCCCATGTCGTCGCCCCCGAGTTCGCGGACGACCCGGCCGGCTACGTCGACCTGGTCACCGGCGACATGCTGGACGCCTGCGCGCCGTACGCCCGCTGGGTGGACGTGTTCTGCGAGAACGGTGCCTTCGACGGCGACCAGGCCCGGGCGGTCCTGACCGCCGGGATCGAGCGCGGCCTCACCCCCCGGGTGCACGCCAACCAGCTCTCCTACGGGCCGGGTGTGCAGCTCGCCGTCGAGCTGGGGGCGGCCTCGGCGGACCACTGCACCCACCTGACGGACGAGGACGTGGCCGCGCTGGCCGGCTCGGCGACGGTGGCCACGCTGCTGCCCGGCGCGGAGTTCTCCACCCGCGCCGCCTACCCGGACGCGCGCCGGCTGCTCGATGCGGGCGCCGTGGTCGCGCTCTCCACCGACTGCAACCCGGGCTCCAGCTTCACCAGCTCGATGGCGTTCTGCATCGCGGTCGCGGTGCGGGAGATGGGGATGACGCCGGACGAGGCGGTCTGGGCCGCCACCGCGGGCGGCGCGCACGCGCTGCGGCGGTCGGACGTCGGGACGGTGACGGTGGGCGCCCGGGCCGACCTCCAGCTGCTGGAGGCGCCCTCGCACGTCCACCTCGCGTACCGGCCCGGGGTGCCGCTGACGGCGGCGGTCTGGCGCGCGGGCGTGCGGGAGGTCTGACGCCGGGGGCGTCCCCCGCACCCGGTCCGGGTGCGGGGGCCGTCCGTTACCGGCTCAGGCCCAGCGAGCGCCGGAGGAAGTCGAGCTGGTGGTGGTGGAGGTTCTCCGCCACCACCGCGTCGGAGGGCGTGTGGGTGGTGCCGCTGAGCGGCAGGACCTCGTGCGGGCGGCCGGCGGCCAGCAGGGCGCCGGAGAGCCGCAGGGCGTGGACGGGGAACACGTTGTCGTCGGCGAGGCCGTGGACGAGCAGCAGCGGGCGGCGCAGCCGCGGCGCGTCGCCGACCAGCGAGCAGGCGTCGTAGCGCTCGGGGTGCTCGTCGGGGTGGCCGAGGAAGCGCTCCTGCCAGTGGGTGTCGTAGAGCCGCTGGTCGGTGGGGGCAGCCCCCGCCACGGCGGCGTGGAAGACGTCCGGGCGCCGGAGGACGGCGAGCGCGGCGAGGTAGCCGCCGTAGGACCAGCCGCGGATGGCGACTCGGTCGAGGTCGAGCAGCCCGGGCCGCCGGCGGGCGGCCTCGTGCAGGGCGTCGACCTGGTCCTCCAGGACCGGTGTGGCCCTGTCCCCGAACACCTCCTTGTCCCAGCGGGGGCCGCGCCCGGGGGTGCCGCGGCCGTCGACGGTCAGCACGGCGAAGCCCTGGTCGGCGAACCACTGGGAGACCAGGTCCCACCAGGCGCCGGCGGTGGTGACCTTCTGCTGCGCGGGCCCGCCGTACGGGTCGAGGAGGACGGGCAGCGGGCCGTCGTCGGGGCGGTGGTCGGTGGGCAGGAAGAGTGCGGCGCGCAGGTCGCGCGGGCCGAGGCGGAGCAAGTCCGGCCGCGCGGTCAGGACGGGCGGCTGCGCGTACGAGGTCACCGGGAGCGGCGGGCGGCTCTCGCGTCGGACGCTGGTCCGGCCGGCGGGGGCGCCGGGCTCCCGGGTGGTGAGGACGAGCGTGCCGCCGCGCCGTACGCCGGTGTGGAGGCCCGGTCCGTCGCTCAGCCGCCGGAGCCCGGTGGCCGCTTCGTACAGCCAGAGGTGGGTCTCGGTGGGCTCTGTGGTGGCGGTGAAGAGCACCTGTTCGCCGTCGGTCCCGGTCACCTCGCGCAGCTGGAGTCCGGCCGGGGTGACGGGCTCGCCGTCGACGGTGAGGTGTCGGGTGTCGCCGTGGTCGGCGGAGCCGACCAGCGCGCCCGCCGCGGTGCGGACCGGCAGACCGGGGACGAGCTCGACCCAGCGCTCGTCGCGCTGCTCGGCGAGGGGCCGGGTGGCGCCGTCGGCCGGGTCGACCGCCAGGGTCAGCACGGTGCGCTGGTCGCGGCTCTGCACGGCGGCGAACGGGCCGTGCCCGTCCCAGCCGGCGGCGGTCAGGTACTCGTACGCCGTGCGGTCCCAGCGGACCTCGGTGCGGGCGCCGTCCAGGCCGAGCAGCCAGAGCGAGACGTCGGCGTTGGCGGTGCCGGCCAGCGGGTAGCGGATCACGCGCGGCGGATGCTGCGGGTTGGCCGGGTCGGCGAGGTGGAGGCGGCTCAGCGGGCTGTTGTCGACCCGGGCGGCCAGCAGCCGGGTGCCGTCCGGCGACCACCAGTGGGCCCGGGAGCGGAACATGGACTCGGCGGCGACGTGGTCGGCGACCCCGTACGTCACCTCCTCCTGTTCGGGTTCGGCGAGTGCCCGGTCGCCGCCGCCGTCGGCCTCGACCACGCGCAGCGCGCCGTCGCCGACGTAGGCGATCCGGCGGCCGGCCGGGTCGAGGCGCGGGTCGTACACCCCGGTGGCGGTGGGGACCGGCCGGACGGTGCCGGCGGTGGTGTCGGCGAGCCAGAGCGCGCCGCCGAGGGCGAAGGCGGCCAGCCGGCCGGTGGCGTCGGTGGTGTACGCGGTGATGCCGGTGGTCAGGACCCGGGCCCGTTCGCGGCGGATGCGCTCGGCCTCGGGGAGCTCGTCACCGGGGTCGCCGAGCGCCGCTGGATCGACGACCAGCCGTTCCCGGCCGGTGGCGGTGTCCAGCGCCCAGAGGCAGGAGAGCGGGTCGTCGCCGGCCCGGCTGCGCAGGAACAGCACGGTGCCGCCGTCGGCCGAGACGGCCGGGTGGACGGGGGTACCGAGGGTGAAGCGGCGGGTGCGGGCGAGCTGGCGGGGGAGGCTGTCGGTCGGCATCCCGACACCCTCGCACGGCCGGGCGCCGACGTCCCCCGACATACGGCGGGGGCCACAAACGCGGCCGGGGCGACAAATGCCGCCGGCCGCCACAAACGCGGCCGGGGCCGGTGCGGATCTCAGGAATCCGCACCGGCCCCGGTGGCAGGTGTGCCGTCAGCGCGACGTCAGTGGACGTCGCCCATCAGCCGGACGACCTTCTTGCGGTACATCCACAGCGCCACACCGGCGAGGATCGCCATCACGCCCTGGACCGCGAAGTACCCGGTGGAGCCGACCACCTTGTCGCCGAGGACCAGCTGGAAGATGGCCGCGACACAGTCACCCGCGGTGACCGCGAGGAACCAGACACCCATCATCTGGCTGGCGTACTTCGCCGGGGCCAGCTTGGTGGTGACGGAGAGGCCGACAGGCGAGAGGGTCAGCTCACCGACGGTCTGGACCAGGTAGACCATGGCCAGCCAGAGCGGGGTGACCTTGGTGCCGCCCGCGGCGGCGCCCATCGCCAGCATCATGACGAGGAAGGAGCCGCCGATCATCAGCAGACCGAAGGCGAACTTCACGGTGGTGCTGGGGTTCTTGGCCTTGCGGGCCAGGGCCACCCAGAGCCAGGCGAAGACCGGGGCCAGCGCCATGATGTACAGCGGGTTCAGCGACTGGAACCAGGTCGACGGGAAGTTGAAGCCGAAGAGCGTGGACGCGGTGTTCTCGTCCGCGAAGATGCTCAGCGTCGAACCGGACTGGTCGTAGATCATCCAGAAGACGGCGGCGGCGACGAAGAACCAGATGTAGCCGCTCATCCGCGACTGCTCGGTCTCGTCGAGGTCCTTGTCGCGCTTCACCTTGGCGAAGACGAAGACCGGGATCGCGATGCCCGCGATCGACAGCGGCCAGATCGCCCAGTTGATGGTGAAGTGACCGGTCAGTGCCACGACCGCGTAGAAGACCACGGCCACCGCCAGCCAGAGGCCGGCCTTCTTGAAGATCGCGCTCTTCTCGGCCGCCGAGATCGGCGAGGTCACCACGTCGCTCTTGGCGCTCAGGTGGCGGGTGCCGAGCAGGAACTGGGTCAGGCCGAGCGCCATGCCGATGCCGGCCAGGGCGAAGCCGAGGTGCCAGTTGACGCTCTGGCCGACGGTGCCGATGACCAGCGGAGCGGCGAAGGCACCGAGGTTGATGCCCATGTAGAAGATGGTGAAGCCACCGTCACGACGCGGGTCGTTCGGCCCGTCGTAGAGGTGGCCGACCATCGTCGAGATGTTGGCCTTGAGGAGACCCGAGCCGACCGCGATGAACGCGAGGCCGACGAAGAACGACACGCTCGCCGGCACGGCCAGCAGGAAGTGGCCGATCATGATGATCGAGCCGCCGAGAGCGACGGTCTTGCGCGCGCCGAGGAAGCGGTCCGCGATCCAGCCGCCCGGCAGGGCGAGCAGGTAGACCATCGCCGTGTACACGCTGTAGACGGCGGCGGCGACGGCCGCCTTCATGCCGAGACCGCCCTCCGCGATGGAGGCCGTCATGTAGAGCACCAGCAGGGCACGCATGCCGTAGTAGCTGAAGCGCTCCCACATCTCGCTCATGAAGAGGGTGGCGAGGCCCCGGGGGTGCCCGAGGAAGGTCTTGCCGCTGGGAGAGGCCGACTGAACGCCGGGCTCCAGGGTCGTAGACGCCATGTGTAGTGGTTCCTTGCCTGACAGCGTCCGCCTAGGGGGGTGGCGGCGGACGTGGACCAAACCACTGTACGTGGCCACATTTGGCGTCATCAGCTGACAAAACACGTCAATTAGGTATGCCGATGGTAAAGCTTGCGACAGGTTAACTCGGCTGATCCATGGTGGGATCGAGGGAATTCCTTCGGTTTGAAGCCCGGGGGGCAGAATCTTCGCCGAACGGGCGGTCCGGCCATGTCCGTTGAGCGGTGATCACCCCCCGTATAACGATCACGCTCTGTGAACTAGCTCACAGGGGAACCGGCCATATCCCGGCGGACTACCATCACCACATGACCTGTGTGCTGCTCGCCGAGGACGATCCGGCGATCTCCGAACCGCTCGCCCGGGCCCTGCGACGCGAGGGGTATGAGGTGCTCGTCCGCGAGGACGGTCCGACCGCACTGGCCGCCGGACTCACCGAGGAGGTCGACCTGGTCGTCCTCGACCTCGGCCTGCCGGAGATGGACGGCCTGGAGGTCTGCCGCCGCCTGCGCGCCGACGGCAAGAGCTGCCCCGTGCTGGTGCTCACCGCCCGCGCCGACGAGGTGGACACCGTGGTCGGCCTGGACGCCGGAGCCGACGACTACGTCACCAAGCCCTTCCGCCTCGCCGAACTGCTCGCCCGCGTCCGCGCCCTGCTCCGGCGCGGCAACGTCGACCAGCTCACCACCGGCGCGCACGGGGTGAAGATCGACATCGAGTCGCACCGCGCCTGGCTCGGGGAGGAGGAGCTCACCCTCTCCGCCAAGGAGTTCGAGCTGCTGCGGGTGCTGGTCCGGGACGCCGGCCGGGTGGTCACCCGCGAGGAGATCATGCGCCAGGTCTGGGACACCACCTGGTGGACCTCGACCAAGACGCTGGACATGCACATCTCCTGGCTGCGCAAGAAGCTCGGCGACGACGCGGCCAACCCCCGCTACATCGCCACCGTGCGCGGGGTGGGCTTCCGCTTCGAGAAGAATTAGCGCGAAACGATCGAGCCCCCGCCGGGGGTACGTACCACCACGGGGAGCGGCAGCGTGAAACGCCGGATGATCAACTCGCTGCTGGGCGTCGTCCTGGTGGTGGTCGCGGTGTTCTGCGTCCCGCTCGCCCTGGTCGAGAAGCGCACCATCGTCAACGCGGCCCAGGACCGCGTGGACGCCGCCGCCGTCCGGGTCCTGGCCCTGGTGGAGAACCGGCTCGCCGCGGGCGAGCCGGTCACCGGCGACAAGTTCGCCAACCAGGTCACCGACGGCCAGTACGTCGAGGTGGACATCCCCGGCAAGGAGCCCGTCTCCAGCGGCGAGCGGCCGGCCGGGAACCACCTGCTGAAGTCCGTCGAGCAGGGCGTCAGCGGCGAGACCGTCACCGTCGAGCAGTCCCGGGAGGCGGTCGACCACGAGATCGCCAACATGCTGCTGCTGCTCGGCGTGGTCGCCCTGCTCGCCGTCCAGGCCGCCGTCGCCCTCGCCGTCTGGCAGGCCAAGCGGCTCGCCCGCCCGCTCACCGACCTCGCCGAGACCGCCGAACGGCTCGGCTCCGGGGACCCCCGCCCGCGCGACCGCCGCTACGGGGTGCCCGAACTCGACCGGGTCGCCGAGGTGCTGGACGTCAGCGCCGAGCGGATCGCCCGGATGCTCACCGCCGAACGCCGGCTCGCCGCCGACGCCTCCCACCAGTTGCGCACCCCGCTCACCGCGCTCTCCATGCGACTGGAGGAGATCACCGCGCTCGCCGAGGAACCGGAGACCGTCAAGGAGGAGGCGACCATCGCCCTCCAGCAGGTCGAGCGGCTCACCGACGTCGTCCAGCGGCTGCTCACCACCCAGCGCGACCCGCGCAGCCCCACCGCCGTCGCCTTCGACCTGGACGAGGTGGTCAAGCAGCAGGTCGAGGAGTGGGGCCCCTCGCTGCGCGACACCGGCCGGGTGCTCCAGCTGGAGGGCCTGCGCGGAGCCACCGCGGTCGGCACCCCGGGCACGGTGGCGCAGGTGCTGGCCACCCTGATCGAGAACTCGCTGATGCACGGCGACGGGATGATCACCCTGCGGGTGCGGCCCTCCGGGACGTCGGTGGTGGTCGAGGTGCAGGACCAGGGCGCCGGGGTGCCGCCGGAGCTGGGCAACCGGGTCTTCGAGCGCGCGGTCAGCGGCCGCAACTCGACCGGCATCGGCCTGGCCGTCGCCCGCGACCTCGCGGAGGCGGACGGCGGGCGGCTCGAACTGCTCTCCCTCAAGCCGCCGGTGTTCGCGCTCTTCTTGGGGCGGAGCCGCAAGGACGACTAGCGGGGCGTGTGGATCAGCTGGGTGCCATCCCGAGCTGGCGCATCAGGCCCATGACGTCCCACTGCCACCAGCCTTCCGCGATCATTCCGTCCGCGAAGCGGAAGGTCGTCGTCCCGCGCCCGACGACCGACTTACCGGTGGACGGCATGCCCATGAAGTCGGCCTTCTGCGTGGCGTGCCAGGTCCACCGGGTGGCGACCTCGTCGCCCTCGGCGATCTGGCTCTCGATCGCGAAGGTGAAGTCGAAGGCTCCGACGTAGCCGCTGCAGCGCTCCTTGAACGCCGCCGGGCCGACCGCGTCCCCTTCGCTGCCGTAGTCGTGGTCGCGGTAGTCGGCGGTCATGCACTCGTCGATCACGCCGAGGTTGCCCTTGGCGATCTCGTCCAGGAGCCGGGTCGCGGCGGCCTTGTTGAACTGCTCGTCGCGGACCACGTCCAGGTCGGTGAAGGTCGGCGGCTCGTCGCAGAGCGCCACCATCTCCCGGAAGATCCGGTCGGTCTCGGGCAGGTGGGAGTTCTTCATCGCCTCCTCGTACGAGGCGAACTCCACGATCTCCACGACGTGCTTGGTGTCGGAGCGGTCCGTGGCGACCACCGCGTGGCCGGCCGTCCGCCTGCCCTTGGTCTGCTCGGCCCAGCTGTCCATGAGCCGGTTGAGGTCGTCCAACCTGTCGGTCTTGCAGTCGATGATCTGGACGAACGCCATGGCGAGCCTCCTGGGTTGCCCCCCGGGCCTCGATCGTTCGCCGGCCGTGCTCGCCCTCGGTCCCCACTGTCCTCTTGCGGAGGCGGGCACGGCAAGAGGAGCGGGCACGGCAAGAGGGGCGGGGAGGCCTACTCGGCCTTGGCGTACCGGATCTCCTGGGCGGCCAGTATCAGTTCGGCCTGCGCCGCCAGCTCGCTGTCGGGCTCCTTGGCGGCCGTCGGCTCGGGGATCGCGGTGAACACCCAGGTCCGGTACGAGATGAAGCGGAACACCGTGGCCACCGCGAGGCCGACCACCTTGGCGCCCAGTTGCTCGTAGCTCGAGTCCAGGCCCAGCACGTACCTCGAGAAGCCGAGCACGCCGGTCTCGATCAGCATGCCGATGCCGCTGTAGACCAGGAAGAGCGTGATCTCCCGCTTGCGGGAGGCGGCGTCGCGGTCCCGGTACAGCCAGTAGCGGTAGCCGAGGTAGTTGGTCGCGATCGCGATGACCGTCGCCACGATGTTCGACCGCACCGAGGCGAGGCCCAGGCCGTTGATGCAGACCCAGAACAGGGCGAAGTTGACCACCACGCCACTCAGGCCGACGATGCCGAACTTCACGACTTCGCCCTTGAGCCCGCGCATCTTCTGCACCAGCGAGGGGTTCGACGCTTCGGTCGTCGCCATACCGGGCTGCCTCCATGAACCTGCGGACGAGGGGGCCCGGAGCGGATGCTCGGCCGGCCCTTGAGCCCTGCGTGCACGCACATGATCGGACCACGCGTACCAGGACCTAGCGGCCCAGGCTACCCGCTTCCGCCGTTCGGCTCAGCCCCGAGGGCCCCGTGCACTCTGGGACGCCCTCCGTGGCAGAGCGGTTCCACGGGCTCCCACCGGCCCGGATATCCTGGCCGGGTGACTTCCCCCGGCAACGCGAATTTTCCAGTGGTGGGCATGATCGGCGGCGGGCAGTTGGCCCGCATGGCACACCAGGCGGGCATCCCGCTCGGGGTCAGGTTCAAACTCCTCGCCGACACGCCCCAGGACTCGGCCGCGCAGGTGGTCTCCGATGTCGTTCTCGGTGACTACCGCGACCTCGACACACTGCGCCGCTTCGCGGCCGGCTGTGACGTGATCACCTTCGACCACGAGCACGTGCCGACCGAGCACCTGCGGGCCCTGCAGGCCGACGGCGTCGCCGTCCGGCCCGGCCCGGAGGCGCTGGTGAACGCCCAGGACAAGGGCGTGATGAGGGCCAGGCTCGACTCCATCGGGGTGCCCTGCCCCCGCCACCGGATCGTCGCCGACCCGGCCGACGTCACCGCCTTCGCCGAGGAGGGCGCCGGATACCCGGTCGTGCTGAAGACCGTCCGCGGCGGCTACGACGGCAAGGGCGTCTGGGTCGTCGACGACGAGCAGGAGGCGCAGGCGCCGTTCCTGGCCGGCGTCCCGGTGCTGGCCGAGGAGAAGGTCGACTTCGTGCGCGAGCTGGCCGCCAACGTGGTCCGCTCGCCCAGCGGCCAGGCCGTCGCCTACCCGGTGGTGGAGAGCCTCCAGGAGAACGGCGTCTGCGCCGAGGTCACCGCCCCGGCGCCGGACCTCGACCCGGCGCTGTCCGACGAGGCCCAGCAGCTGGCCCTGCGGATCGCGGGCGAGCTGGACATCACCGGCCACCTCGCGGTCGAGCTGTTCCAGACCCGGGACGGCCGGATCCTGGTCAACGAGCTGGCCATGCGCCCCCACAACTCCGGGCACTGGACCCAGGACGGCGCCGTCACCTCGCAGTTCGAGAACCACCTGCGGGCCGTGCTCGACCTGCCGCTCGGCGACCCCCGGCCGCGCGCCAAGTGGACCGTCATGGTCAACGTCCTCGGCGGCGACTACCCGGACATGTACCACGCCTTCCTGCACTGCATGGCCCGTGACCCGGGCCTGAAGATCCACATGTACGGGAAGGACGTGAAGCCCGGCCGCAAGGTCGGCCACGTCAACGTCTTCGGGGACGACCTCGACGACGTCCGCGAGCGCGCCCGCCACGCGGCCGCCTACCTGCGAGGAACGATCACCGAATGACCCACCCCCTTGTCGGCATCGTGATGGGCTCGGACTCCGACTGGCCCGTGATGGAGGCCGCCGCCCAGGCCCTCGACGAGTTCGAGATCCCCTACGAGGTGGACGTCGTCTCCGCGCACCGGATGCCGCGTGAGATGGTCGCGTACGGCGAGAACGCCCACGCCCGCGGGCTGAAGGCGATCATCGCCGGCGCCGGCGGCGCGGCCCACCTGCCGGGCATGCTCGCCTCGGTCACCCCGCTGCCGGTCATCGGCGTGCCGGTGCCGCTGCGCTACCTGGACGGCATGGACAGCCTGCTGTCGATCGTCCAGATGCCGGCCGGCGTGCCGGTGGCCACCGTCTCGGTGGCGGGCGCGCGCAACGCGGGCCTGCTGGCGGTGCGGATGCTGGCCGCGTTCGACCCGGAGCTGACCGAGCGGATGACCGACTTCCAGGCCGAGCTGAACAGCCAGGCCACCGAGAAGGGGAAGAAGCTGCGGGCCAAGGTGGCGGGTTCCTCCTCGTTCGGCTTTGGAAAGTAGTCAAATCGGATACAACAGTTCGTATGACACCTGAGCTGTTGGACTCCTCCACCCCGTCGGACTCCACCGCCCTGCTGGAGCGTGCCCGGGCCGTCCTCCGCGACACCCCCGTGGTGGACGGGCACAACGACCTCCCCTGGGCGATGCGCGAGCAGGCCGGATACGACCTCGACGCGGTCGACCTGGCCGCCGACCAGCGCGACCGCCTGCACACCGACCTCGCCCGCCTCGCCGCGGGCGGGGTCGGTGCACAGTTCTGGTCCGTCTACGTCCCCCCGCGGCTGGCCGGCGACCACGCGGTCAGCGCCACCCTGGAGCAGATCGACTTCGTCCGGGCCCTGGCCGAGCGGTTCCCCGACCGGCTCCGGCTCGCCTCCACCGCCGCGGACATGGAGTCCGCCCGGGCCGAGGGCCGGATCGCCTCCCTGATGGGCGCCGAGGGCGGCCACTCCATCGACTGCTCGCTCGCCACCCTGCGCGCCCTGTACGAGCTCGGTGTCCGGTACCTGACGCTCACCCACAACGACAACACCCCGTGGGCCGACTCCGCCACCGACAAGCCCGCCGCCGGCGGTCTGACCAGGTTCGGCGAGGAGGTCGTCCGGGAGATGAACCGGCTCGGCATGCTGGTCGACCTCTCGCATGTCTCCGCCGATACGATGCGCGACGCGCTGCGGGTCAGCGAGGCGCCGGTGCTCTTCTCGCACTCCTCCGCGCGCGCCGTCTGCGACCACCCGCGCAACATCCCGGACGACGTGCTCGCACAGCTGCCCGCCAACGGCGGCGTCGCGATGGCCACCTTCGTGCCCAAGTTCATCCTGCCCGCCGCCATCGAGTGGACCGTCGCCGCCGACGAGAACATGCGCGCCCATGGCTTCGACCACCTCGACACCACCCCGGCCGGCATGGCCTGCCAGCGCGCCTTCGAGGAGGCCAACCCGCGCCCGGTCGCCACCCCCGCCACCGTGGCCGACCACCTCGACCACATGCGCGAGGTCGCCGGCATCGACCACATCGGCATCGGCGGCGACTTCGACGGCACCGCCTTCCTGCCGGACGGGCTGGACGACGTGGCCGGCTACCCCAACCTGATCGCCGAACTGCTCGGTCGCGGCTGGTCGGAGACCGACCTCGGAAAGCTCACCTGGCACAACGCGGTGCGCGTGCTGCGCGACGCCGAGGCCGTCGCCCGCGACCTCCGCCCCACCCGCCGCCCGTCCATCGCCACCCTCGGCCGGCTGGACGGCACGCGGTCCTGACCGGGCCTCAGCCCAGCAGCGGGAGCTCGATGGCCGGGCACCTGTCCATCACCATCGCGACCCCGGCGGCCGTGGTCCGGCCATAGGCGGCCTCGTCCACCACGCCGAGCTGGAACCAGACCGCCTTCGCCCCGGCGGCCACCGCCTGGTCGGCGACCTCACCGGCGAGGTGGCTGTTCACGAACACGTCCACCACGTCGACCTCGAACGGGATCTCGGCGAGCGAGGAGTAACCCCGCTCGCCGAGGACCGTCTCGGCCTTGGGGTGGACGGGCACGACGCGCTTGCCGTGGCGCTGGAGGACGCGGGCGACGCCGTAGGCCGCGCGCGCGGTGTTGGTGGAGAGGCCGACCACCGCCCAGGTGTCGCCCTTGGCGGTGAGGATGTCACGGACCGTCGCGTCGTCGCCGTAGCTCGTCATGCCGGTGACAACTCCGCTGTGACCTGCGGGATTCCCCGGCGTCGCCAGGCCGACGGGAGTTTGAATTCGAGCCCTAGCTCGGGCGGCCGAGCGCGCGGTACGTCCAGCCGGCCTCGCGCCAGGCGTCGGCATCCAGGACGTTGCGGCCGTCCAGCAGGCGGCGCTCGGCGACCACCGCGCCCAGCTCGGCCGGGTCGAGGGCACGGAACTCCTGCCACTCGGTGAGGTGCAGCACCACGTGCGCGCCCTCGGCGGCCTCCATCGGGGAGTCGGCGTAGGCCAGGCCCGGGAACATCTTGCGGGCGTTGTCCATCGCCTTCGGGTCGTACACCGTGACCTGGGCGCCCTGGAGCTGGATCTGGGCGGCGACGTTGAGCGCGGGCGAGTCCCGGATGTCGTCCGAGTTCGGCTTGAAGGCGGCGCCGAGGACGGCGACCCGGCGGCCGAGGAAGCCGCCGCCGCACTGCTCGCGGGCCAGCTCCACCATCCGGGAGCGGCGGCGCATGTTGATCGAGTCGACCTCCCGCAGGAAGGTCAGCGCCTGGTCGGCGCCCAGCTCCCCGGCCCGGGCCATGAACGCGCGGATGTCCTTGGGCAGGCAGCCGCCGCCGAAGCCGAGGCCGGAGTTGAGGAACTTGCCGCCGATCCGCTCGTCGTAGGAGAGCGCGGTGCTCAGCTGGGTGACGTCGGCGCCGGCCGCTTCACAGACCTCCGCCATCGCGTTGATGAACGAGATCTTGGTGGCCAGGAAGGAGTTGGCGGCGGCCTTGACCAGCTCGGCGGTGGCGTAGTCGGTGACCACGAACGGCACCCCGGCCGCGATCGGGTCCGCGTACACCTCGCGCAGCAGCTGCTCGGCGCGCTCGCTGCGGGTGCCGACCACGATCCGGTCCGGGCGCAGGGTGTCCTGGACGGCGAAGCCCTCGCGCAGGAACTCCGGGTTCCAGGCGAGTTCGGCGCCCTCGCCGACCGGTGCCAGCGCGGCCAGCCGCTCGGCCAGCCGGCCCGCCGAGCCGACCGGGACGGTCGACTTGCCGACCACCAGCACCGGGCGGGTCAGGTGCGGGGCGAGCGCGTCGATCGCGGCGTCCACGTACGACATGTCGGCGGCGAACTCGCCCTTGCGCTGCGGGGTGTTGACGCAGACGAAGTGCACGTCGCCGAACTCCGCGGCCTCCTGGGCGGAGGTGGTGAAGCGCAGCCGGCCGGTCGAACCCTCGTGGCCCGCCACATGCTTGAGCAGCAGCTCGGACAGGCCCGGCTCGTACATCGGGACCCGGCCGGCGGTCAGCGTGGCGATCTTCTCCGGGTCGACGTCCAGCCCCAGCACCTCGAAGCCGAACTCCGCCATGGCGGCGGCGTGGGTGGCACCGAGATAGCCGGTGCCGATCACGGAGATGCGGAGGGCCACGGGTTCCCCTTTGGTGGAATCTCGACCTGGGCGGGTACGGGCGGACATGACGTGCGAGCACCGATGCTATCCGGCTGCAGGAGTGCCGCCCAGGCCGTCCCGGCGGTACCGGGTTTCCGGCCGCGGGGGCGCGGTTTCCGGGCAGGGCACGGAACCCGGCGCCGGGCGGGGGCACGATCTCGGCGGAACCCCCGCGCGGGGGATGTGACCGGCGGCACAATGCGCGCATGGATCCGAAGCCGGAGCGCACGGACGAACCCGAGAAAACCGACGAGGCGGCCGGGCTCAGCCTCTTCGAGCCGCGCGAGGACGGCGAGGGGGCGCCCGGGCCCGACGCCGGCCGCGAGCCGCCGGGCCGGCGCCGCCGCACCCGCCGCGTCCTGCTCTGGACCCTCTCCGTCCTGCTGGTGCTGGCCGTCGGCGCCGGCGGCGCGCTCTACTGGACGGCCGAGCACTACGCCTCGTCCGTCACCCGGATCCCGAACGCCTTCCCCGCCGCGCCGGAGTCCGCCCAGCCGAAGCCCGTCCCGGCGAGCGGCCTCAACCTGCTGCTGGTCGGCCTGGACGCCCGCTCGGACGTCCCGACCACCGGCAGCAAGGCCAAGGCGCCGGCCTGGCAGGCCGGCGCGGCCCGCAGCGACACCATGATGCTGCTGCACCTCTCCGACGACCGCCGCAGCGCCTCGCTGGTCTCGCTGGCCCGCGACACCTGGGTCTCCGTCCCCGGCCACGGCCAGGCCAAGCTGAACGCCGCGTACTCCTGGGGCGGCCCGGCGCTGATGACCGAGACCGTGCAGAACCTCACCGGCATCCGGATCGACCACCTCGCCGTGATCGACTGGAACGGCTTCCGCGAGCTCACCGACGCCGTCGGCGGCGTGGACATCACCATCCCGCGCACCATCGAGGCGGCCGGCGAGGCCCGCGCCTGGGAGGCCGGCACCCACCACATGGACGGCGCGCAGGCGCTGCTCTACGTCCGCGAGCGCTACGGCCTGCCCGGCGGCGACCTCGACCGCACCAAGCGCCAGCAGAACTTCCTGCGCGCGCTGATGCTACGGATCATGGACTCAGGCACCCTGACCAGCCCGTCCAGGCTGGGCGGCCTGCTGCAGTCGGTCGGCGAGGTGGTCAGCGTGGACGACCGGCTCTCCAACGCGGACCTCTTCCAACTCGCGTGGAGCCTGCGCCCGCTGCGCCCGGACGACGTCCGGTTCATGAACGCGCCGTTCGGCGGCTTCGACACCCGGGAGGGCCAGAGTGTCGTCCTGCTGGCCGAGCGCCCGGCCGCGCAGCTCTGGGAGGCGATGCGCAACGACCGGATGCCGCAGTACTTCCAGGAGCACCGGGCCGGCGACACCCTCGGCGCGGACGTCGACTGAACCTAGGCAGCCGCAGGTCGGAGCCCTAGGATCTACTGAACGGTAGCTAACTGACTTCACTCCTTCATCGCACGAATCCTTCATCACACGAACGAGGCGGGAACCATGGCGGGCAGCGCAGGGGCGGCGGACTTCGATCTCTTCCGGATCTCCGAGGAGCACGAGATGCTCCGTGAGGCGGTGCGTTCGCTGGCCGAGGCGAAGATCGCTCCGTTCGCGGCGGAGGTGGACGAGCTGGGGCGGTTCCCGCAGGAGGCGTTGGACGCGTTGCAGGGTAATGACCTGCATGCGGTGCACGTGCCGGAGGAGTTCGGTGGTGCGGGGGCGGACGCGTTGGCGACGGTGATCGTGATCGAGGAGGTGGCGCGGGTGTGCGCCTCGTCGTCGTTGATCCCGGCGGTGAACAAGCTGGGTTCGTTGCCGGTGCAGTTGTCGGGTTCGCAGGAGTTGAAGGCGAAGTACCTGGGGGCGCTGGCGCGGGGTGAGGGGATGTTCTCGTACTGCCTGTCGGAGCCGGAGGCGGGTTCGGACGCGGCGGGGATGAAGACCCGGGCGGTGCGGGACGGGGACTTCTGGGTGCTGAACGGTGTGAAGCGGTGGATCACCAACGCGGGTGTGTCGGAGTTCTACACGGTGATGGCGGTGACGGATCCGGAGAAGCGTTCCAAGGGGATCTCGGCGTTCGTGGTGGAGAAGGGCGACGCGGGGGTGTCGTTCGGTGCGCCGGAGAAGAAGTTGGGGATCAAGGGGTCGCCGACGCGTGAGGTGTACTTCGACGATGTGCGGATTCCGGCGGACCGGATGATCGGTGCGGAGGGTACGGGTTTCGCGACGGCGATGAAGACGTTGGACCACACGCGGGTGACGATCGCGGCGCAGGCGTTGGGGATCGCGCAGGGGGCGTTGGACTACGCGAAGGGGTATGTGCGTGAGCGCAAGCAGTTCGGGAAGCCGATCGGTGATTTCCAGGGTGTGCAGTTCATGTTGGCGGACATGGCGATGAAGCTGGAGGCGGCGCGGCAGTTGACGTATGCGGCGGCGGCGAAGTCGCAGCGTACGGATGCGGATCTGACGTTCTTCGGGGCGGCGGCGAAGTGTTTCGCGTCGGATGCGGCGATGGAGATCACGACGGACGCGGTGCAGTTGCTGGGTGGGTACGGGTACACGCGGGACTACCCGTTGGAGCGGATGATGCGGGACGCGAAGATCACGCAGATCTACGAGGGCACCAACCAGATCCAGCGCATCGTCATGGCCCGCAACCTGCCGTAGCCCGGCCTCTGCCGTAACGCGCCGCGGCCCCCGGTCACTTCAGGTGGCCGGGGGCCGTTTCGCGTACAGGCGGCCGGCGGCCCGTCCTGGACGCCCACCGGGCCGGGCTGGCATAACTGAGTGCGTCAACTACCAAGTCTTCCAACGGCTTACGGAGGCACTCCGGATGACCAGCACCACCCCTGAGAAGAACGCGGCCGGCCGGGTCTGGCTGATCACCGGCGCCAACTCCGGCTTCGGCCAGGCGATCGCCGAGGCCGCGCTGGCCGCAGGCGACACCGTGGTGGCGGCCGCCCGCCGCCCCGAGGCGCTGGACGCGTTGGCCGCCGCCCACCCCGACCGGGTCGTCCCGGTCCGGCTGGACGTCACCGACCCGGCCGGGATCGCCGCCGTGGTGGCGGACACCCTGCTCCGGTACGGGCGGATCGACGTCCTGGTGAACAACGCCGGGCGCGGACTGATCGGCGCCGTCGAGGAGTACACCGACCGCGAGCTGCGGGACTTGATGGAGCTGCACTTCTTCGGCCCGGCCGCGCTCACCCGCGCCGTCCTGCCGCACATGCGGGCCCAGGGCTCCGGGGCCGTCGTCCAGATGAGCAGCATGGGCGGCCGTTTCTCGTTCCCCGGCGTGGGCGCCTACTCGGCCACCAAGTTCGCGCTGGAGGGGCTCTCCGAGGCACTGGCCCAGGAGGTCGCCCAGTTCGGCGTCAAGGTGCTGATCGTCGAGCCCGGCTCCTTCCGCACCTCCTTCGCCGGCCCCGGCGCACTCGCCCAGGCCACCGTCATCCCCGCGTACGACTCGGTGGTCGGCCCGGTGCGTGTCGGGCTGCCGGAGAGCGACGGCAAGCAGCCCGGCGACCCGGCCAGGGCGGCTGCCGCGATCCTGGCCGCGCTGGACGCCGAGCGGACCCCGCTGCGGCTGGCCCTCGGGAACGACGCCGTCGACGCCGTCCTCGGGAACCTCCAGGCCGCCGAGAAGGAGCTCCGGGACTGGGAGACGGTCGGCCGGGGCACCGATTTCCAGGCCTGAGCGACTGTGGAAACCCCATAACATCTTCGTGGTCGAATCGGTCTCCCTGCACACCTGATCGATCATCACCATCCTGGCAAGGTGGCAGATGAGGCGGCTGCTCCCCGTGCCGACCCGGCGCGGGGAGTTGTGCCTCTCTCACAATCTCCACAACAGTCAGGGGGTTCGTTCGATGAGTGTCGACGACAACGGTGTGCTGGTCACCGGGCTCGGCGCGACGACGCCGCTCGGCGGGGACGTCGCCTCGACCTGGGCCGGTCTGCTGGCCGGCGAGTCGGGCATCAGCGCGATCGAGGAGGAGTGGGCCGAGGGCCTGCCGGTCCGGATCGCCGGACGGCTCAGGGTCGAGCCGTCCGAGGTGCTGGACCGGGTGCAGGCCCGGCGGATGGACCGCTGCGAGCAGGTGGCACTGATCGCCGCCCGGCAGGCCTGGGCCGACGCGGGGGCACCCGAGGTGGACCCGGAACGCCTCGCCGTGGTGATCGGCACCGGCACCGGCGGGGCGCTCACCATGCTCGGCCAGGACGATGTGCTGGAGGCGTCCGGGGTACGGAAGGTCTCCCCGCACACCGTGCCGATGCTGATGGCGAACGGCCCGGCCGCCTGGGTCTCCATCGAACTGGGCGCGCGGGCCGGCGCGCACACCCCGGTGAGCGCCTGCGCGTCCGGCGCCGAGGCGATCGCGATGGGCCTGGACCTGATCCGGCTCGGCCGGGCCGACGTGGTGGTGGCGGGCGGCGCCGAGGCGTGCATCTGCCCGCTGCCGCTGGCCGGGTTCGCCCAGGCCAAGGCCCACTCGATGCGCAACGACGAGCCCGGGCGCGCGTCCCGGCCGTTCGACGTGGACCGGGACGGCTTCGTGATCGGCGAGGGCTCGGTGGTCGTCGTCCTGGAGCGGGCCGGATTCGCCGCGGCCCGGTCCGCCCGCGCGCACGCCACCCTCGCGGGTGCGGCGGTCACCTCGGACGCGTACCACATCACGGCGGCCGCGGCCGAGGGCCAGGTCCGGGCGATGCGCCGGGCGGTGGCCGAGGCCGGGCTCGCCCCGGGCGACATAGGCCTCGTCCACGCCCATGCCACCTCGACCCCGCTGGGCGACCTGGTCGAGGCCGAGTCGGTCGCCGAGGCGATCGGCCTGCACCCGGTTGTCACGGCGACCAAGTCGATGACCGGCCACCTGTTCGGGGCCGCCGGTGCGGTCGGCGCGCTGGCCGCCGTCCTCGCACTGCGCGACGGCGTCGTGCCGGCCACCCGGAACCTGGAGACCCTGGACCCGGCGGTCAAGCTGGACGTGGTGGCGGGCGCCCCGCGGCGCGGCGCGCTGACCGCCGCGCTCACCAACTCCTTCGGCTTCGGCGGCCACAACGCGTCCCTGGTCTTCACCCCGGCGCCCTGACTGCCGACGGCTTCGACGCGGAGAGCCCCTGACTGCCGGCGCCCTGAAAACCGGACGACCGCGCCGTCCGGCCTCACTAGGGTGACCGGCATGTCTACGTCATCGCCCTTGCTGTCCCCGGCTCTGCGTCTGGAGCAGATCACCCCCGCCACCATCGACGCCGCGCTCGCCCTGAAGGTGCGGCCCGACCAGGAGGGGCTGGTGTCGCCGGTGGTGAAGTCCCTGGCCGAGGCGTACGCGCACGGAGACACCGCCTGGCCCCGGCTGGTCTTCGACGGCGACCGGCCGGTCGGGTTCGTGATGGCGTTCTTCGACATCCACTTCCACCCCGACCAGCCCGGTGACCGGCCGCGCTCCGGCCTCTGGCGCCTCAACATCGGCGCGGAGGAGCAGGGCCGCGGGTACGGGCGCTTCGCCGTCGAGCAGGTCTGTGCGGAGATCCGCCGCCGCGGCGGGCGCCGGGTGACGGTCACCTACGTTCCGGGCGACCACGGGCCGGCCGGGTTCTACGCGAGCCTCGGCTTCCGCCCCACCGGCGAGTTCAGCGGCGACCAGGAGGTGGCCGAACTGGAGCTGCCGGAGGGCTGAGCCGCCGGAGGGCTGACCGGTGGTGGTGGGGGGGGGGGGGGGGGGGGGGGGGGGGGGCCGGGGGGGGGGGGGGGGGGGGGGGGGGGGGGGGGCCCCCCCCCCCCCCCCCCCCGCCGGTGCGTTCGGGACTCAGCCCAGCAGCAGGTACTTGGTGGACAGGACACTGCCCTGGATGTTGCTGCAGTCGGTGTTCTGGACGGTCTGGCTGTAGGTGAAGCCGGTGGGGATGGTGCACGCCCAGATGCCGTTGGCCGGCTTGCGGAGGTGGAAGGTCGTGGCCTGGACGCCCTGGTTGAGGCTGCACGCGCTCGTGAAGGTGATCCGGTCGTAGGTGAAGGCCGGCGTGGCCATGCAGGCGGTGAGGCCGTCGACCGGGACCCGCAGGTGGTACATGTTGGAGGTCACGCCGGAGATCTGGCTACAGGCGCTGCCCCAGGTGATGGCGTCGTAGACGAAGCCGGGCGAGCTCTTGCAGGCGTACAGCCCGTCCACGGGGGTCCGCAGGTGGAACTGCGGCGAGCCCCAGTTGCCGGAGCTGCACGTCCGGTTCATGGACACCTGGTCGTAGACGTACCCGGCGGGGACGTCGCAGGCCCAGACCCCGTCGAGGCTGGTGGTGGCGGTGGTGGCAGCGGAGGCGGTGGTCGCGGTGGCGGCGCCGGAGAGCAGCAGTGCCAGGACGGAGAGGGTGGCGAGCACCAGGCGGATCGGGCCGGTGCGGGCGGTGCGTGCGGCGGACATGGGTCTCCCAAGGGATGGCCGGTGGTGTGAAGGTCGCACGGTGATTCGGGCAAGGTTTTGTGCCCGCCGCTGGTTTTAGCATGCCCATGTGGATCTCCGCACCCCCGCCGGACGGCAGGGACGGATACCCGCCACCGGACACCCGTCCGTCGGCCAGTTCCGCCGGCCCAGGCCGCTCCGGGGCCTCAGCCGAGCAGCGCCGCCGCCTCCTGTCGCGCCCGGCGCAGCCACTGGGCGCGGGTGGCGTCCGTCGAGTCCGTCACCGTCCGGAAGACGACCCGCCGCACGTCGTCCACGCCCACGTACGGCAGGACGCAGGCCGCCCAGATCTGTTGCAACGGGTCGCCGAACTCGCCGTGCTCGCGCTCCTCCGGGGTGTCGGAGGTGTTCAGGACCAGCGCCCGCCCGGCCCGGAGCAGCCCGGCCGGCTCGCCGTCCGCCGTGCCCAGCTTGTACGCCACCCCGGGCACCAGGACCCGCTGCACCCACCCGGTCAGGACGGCGGGCGGCATGCCCCACCAGTTCGGGTGGACCAGGACGAGCGCGTCAAGGTCGGCCACCTCGGCCCGGTGCAGGGCGAGTTGCGGGTCGGCGGACTCGCCGGCCGCGGCGACGGTCTCCGTCTCCCCGGCGGTCAGCGCCGGCTCGAACCCCTCCGCGTACAGGTCGTGCGCCACCACCTCGCAGCCGTGCCCGCGCAGTTCGTCCGCCACGGCCTCGAACAGCGCGTGGTTGAAGCTCCCCGGTCGCGGATGTGCCAGATAGACCCCGACTCGCCATGCGTCCATGTCCCGTTCTCCTTCGGTCAGTTGATCCTTCATGATCCCAGGTGTGTCGGTGTGCCCCGCAGCAGCCGGCCCGGCGGCGCCGGGTAGGGTGCCGGACCATGACCGAGCCGGACTTCCTGACCGCCACCCGGGCCTTCTACGACGCCGTCGCCGCCGACTACGCCGACCGATACCGCGACGAGCTGGCCGCCAAGCCGCTGAACCGCGCGATGCTCGCGGCCTTCGCCGAGCTGGTGCGGGCGGACGGTGGCGGACCGGTGGCCGAACTCGGTTGCGGGCCGGGCCGGGTGACGGCGCATCTGCATCGTCTCGGGCTGGACGTCTCAGGCCTCGACCTCTCCCCGGTGATGGTCGCCCTCGCCCGGGAGGCCCACCCCGGGCTGCGGTTCGAGGTCGGTTCGATGCTCGATCTCCCTTTTGTGGACGGCGAGTTGGCCGGCGTCGCGGCCTGGTACTCGATCATCCACACCCCGCGGGAGCGGCTGCCGGAGATCTTCGCCGAGTTCCACCGCGTCCTGGCCCCCGGCGGTCACCTGCTGCTGGCCTTCCAGGTCGGCGACCGACCGTCCCGCATCGAGCAGCCGTTCGGCCACCCGGTGGCGCTGGACTTCCGTCGCCAGCAGCCCGACCGCATCGTCGAACTGGCCGCCGGGGCGGGCCTGGAGATCACCACCCGCCTGCTCCGGGAGCCCGAGCACGAGGAGAAGACCCCGCAGGCCTGCCTGCTGGCCCGCAGGCCCGCGTAGTTCGAGGGCGGACTTGAACCTGACACTGATGTCAACTTCTATGGTTTCCGCATGACGAACACGACGAACACGACGAAGACCACGAGCCCGGCCGACACCACGAGCACCACGCGGACGACCTCGCTCTTCCAGCCGGCCCGCCTCGGCGCGCTGGAGCTGCCGAACCGCCTGGTGATGGCGCCGATGACCCGCACCCGCGCCGCCGCCGACGGCGTCCCACAGCCGATCATGGCCACCTACTACGCCCAGCGCGCCTCGGCCGGCCTGATCATCGCCGAGGCCGCCACCCCGAACGCCGTCGGACAGACCTACGCCAACATCCCGGCGATCCACGCGGAGAAACACGTGGCCGGATGGCGGCGCGTGACGGAGGCCGTGCACGCGGCGGGCGGCCGGATGTTCCTGCAACTGCAACACGGCGGGAGGGTCGGCCACCCGGAGAACAGCGGACTGCACCCGGTCGCGCCCTCACCCGTCGCCCTGCCGGACACCATCCACACCGCGGGCGGCCACCGGGAGGCGGTGGTGCCCCGCGAGATGACCGTCGCCGAGATCCACGAGACGGTCGCCGACTTCGCGGCCGCCGCCCGCAACGCGGTCGAGGCGGGCTTCGCGGGCGTCGAGGTGCACGCGGCCAACGGCTACCTGCTGCACCAGTTCCTGGCCCGGAACACCAACCGGCGCACCGACGAGTACGGGGGCCCGGTCGCCGCCCGCGTCCGGTTCGTCGTCGAGGTGGTGCGGGCGGTCGCGGAGGCGATCGGCCCCGAGCGGGTCGGCGTGCGGCTCGCGCCGGGCCTGACCGTCAACGGCATCGAGGAGGGCGACACCGAGGAGATCTACCGGACCCTGCTCGGCGAGCTGGCGGGGGAGGGCCTGGCCTACCTGCACGTGGTCTTCGCCGACCCGGAGTCGCCCGTCTTCCAGGAGATCCGGAAGACCTGGGACGGCGTGCTGATCGCCAACCCGGTGCTCGGCTGGGGCGGGCCCCTCCCGGCCGACGGCGGCCGCGCGGCCGGCGATCGGCTGCTCGCGGCCGGCGCCGACCTGATCTCCTACGGCCGCGGCTTCCTCGCCAACCCGGACCTGGTCGAGCGCCTGCGCACCGGTGCGCCGCTCAACCCGGTGCGCGGCGCCCAGATGTACGCGAGCGGCGCGGACGGGTACACGGACTACCCGGTGCTCGCCGCCGGGCGAGCCGCCGCCTGAGGCCGGTGCTCCGCGCCCCGGAGAGGTAGCGCCGTGGGACCGCAGGGCGGGGTCGTCGCGCATCGCGGGGTGCGGCATGCCATGATCCCTGCATGGGTTCCAACGTTTACTTCGACATCACCATCGACGACAAGCCCGCCGGCCGGATCGTCTTCCAGCTCTTCGACGACATCGTCCCGAAGACCGCCCAGAACTTCCGCGAGCTGGCCACCGGCCAGCACGGCTTCGGCTACAAGGGCTCGTCCTTCCACCGTGTGATCCCGGGCTTCATGCTCCAGGGCGGCGACTTCACCCGTGGTGACGGCACCGGCGGCAAGAGCATCTACGGCGAGAAGTTCGCGGACGAGAACTTCCAGCTCAAGCACACCAAGCCGGGCCAGCTCTCGATGGCCAACGCCGGCAAGAACACCAACGGCTCGCAGTTCTTCATCACCACCATCGTGACCGACTGGCTGGACGGCAAGCACGTCGTCTTCGGCGAGGTCGTCGAGAACCTGGAGCTGGTGACGAAGATCGAGTCGCTCGGCTCGCAGAGCGGCCGCACCAAGGCGAAGATCACCATCGCCGACTCGGGCATCGTGGAGTAATTCCGCCCCCTCCGAGGCGCTGTGGAGCAGGACGTCGGCCCGGCCGACTTCCTGCTCCTCGCCGTTTCCGCGGGAGTTACTTCGTGTCGGGGACGGCCGTGTCGTTCTTGAACGCGTCGAAGACCTGCTTGGCCTTGGCGCTGTCCCACTTGACCGCCGACTCGCCGGTGCTGGTCCTGAAGTCCGGGTTGGCGATCGGCACGGTGATGCTCTTGCCGCTCCCGCCGTTGACGTCCTTCATCGCGAGGAAGAGCGAGCCGAGGTCGGTCAGGCCGGCGTCGTCGTCGACGATCAGGGTGCCGAGGCCGGAGTCCACCAGCGGGTAGAAGGTGAACGGGTTCAGCAGGGTGGCGGGCGAGGCGGCCTGCTTGGCCAGTGCGCCGAGGAACTTCTGCTGGTTGCGCATCCGGCCGAGGTCCTGGTCGGCCATCTGGTGGCGCTGGCGGACGAAGGCGAGCGCCTGGGTGCCGGTGAGGCTCTGGCAGCCGGCCTTGAGGTCGAGGCCGGAGTCCTTGTCCTTGACGTCCTGGTCGATGCACATGTCCACGCCGCCGACCGAGTCGACGATGCCGACGAACCCGGCGAAGCCGATCTCGGCGTAGTGGTCGATGCGGATGCCGGTGTTCAGCTCGACGGTCTGGGCGAGCAGCTTGCCGCCGCCCGTCGCGAAGGCCGAGTTGATCTTCGACGTGGTGCCCTTGACGGTCTTCCCGTTGTCGCCGGGGTGCTCGGGGATCGGCACCCAGGAGTCGCGCGGGATGCTCATCAGGGTGTTCCCGTTGTCCCCGATGTGCAGGATCATCATCGAGTCGCTGCGCTTGCCGCCCGCGTGGCCGGTGTGCAGGTCCTCCTCCTGCGAGTCGGAGAGGCCGTTGCGGCTGTCGGAGCCGACGATCAGCCAGTTGGTGCCCTTGCCGGCGGCGGGGCGGCCCGCGTAGTCGGTGAGCACGTTCTCGTGGTTCAGCTTGGAGCCAGCCCAGAACCAGGTCGAGACGGCGGTCACCATCATCGCGATCAGGACGCCGAACACCGACCACTTGATGATCCGGCGCCGCGGCCAGCGCGACGGTCGGGCGGCCGAGGGCGGCTGGGTGCCGCCCGGGGGTATCGGCCCGCCGGGGCCACCGGGCGCCCCCGGCCCCTGCGCGGGCACCCCGGGCCGACCGCCCGGCTGCCCGTACGACTGCGGCTGCCCGTAGCCCTGGGCCGGGTACCCGGAGGCCTGCCCGGGAACCGGCGCCTGCCCGCCGGACGGCTGCCCGTACTCCTGCGGCTGCCGCGGCGCGGGGGCCGCGGGCCCGCGCGGGTTCAGCGAAGCCGGCAGCGGCGGTTCGGCCGCCGTACCGCCCCCGCCGTGCCCGTACGCGCCGCCGCCGTTGCCGCTGCCGCCGCCGTACGGGTTCCCGCCGCCGCCCGGGCGGCCCTCCTGCCACGTGTTCATGTGGGAGAGGATGCCCGACGCCGGGTGCGGTGACTCCCCCGGGGCCCCCCACCAGGCGCCTTGTAGCAGTTTTGATGCACGTGCCGGATCGTTCCGCCGCAACTTCGCGCCGGGGGCGGTGCCGGCGTCCGCCCCCGGTGGCCGCCCGCCCCACCCCGTCTCACCATCCGTCTCACCCTGTGTTCACCTGCCGGAACGATCCTTGACCGGCCGGAACGCTGCGTGTTTGCATGACAGCCATGGATCAGCGATGGACCCTCACGCGTCGGCGGCACGTCGACCTTCAGCGTGTGTCCTGTTCGCTCTGTCGTGGCTGACGCGCGCCCGTCGAACCCTCTCCAGCGCCCTCCCCGCTTCTCACCCTGCGCCGCCGCTGCCCGCGCAGCGCGCGACCTGCCGTAGCGCCGTCCCCGCTTCCCGCCCAGAGGTGAACTCCATGGCCACCGTCCTGTCCGTTTCCGGATCGCCGTCCGCGACCTCCCGCACCACCCGCCTGCTGCGCCACGTCGACGCGCAGCTCGAAGCCCGCGGCCACCACGTCGTCCCGTTCGAGGTGCGCAGCCTGCCCGCGCACGCGCTGCTCTCGGCGGACTTCTCCCACCCCGAGATCGTCGCCGCCCTGGAGCTGTTCGCCCGGGCGGACGGCATCGTCATCGGCACCCCCGTCTACAAGGCCGCGTACTCGGGCCTGCTGAAGACCCTGCTGGACGTGCTCCCGCAGTACGCGCTGGCCGGCAAGGCCGTCCTGCCGCTGGCCACCGGCGGCTCCACCGCGCACGTGCTGGCGGTGGACTACGCGCTGCGCCCGGTGCTCAGCTCGATGGGCGCCGGCCACATCACCCAGGGCTGGTTCGTCCTCGACCGTCACATCACCGTCAGGGAGGACGGCGGCACCGCGATCGAGCGCGAGACGGACGTGCTGCTGACGCCGGTGGTCGAGGCCTTCGCGGCCGCGCTGGAGCGGCTCGCGGTGCCCGCGCTCACCTGCTGACGGGCGATCGGGAACGCCCCGTACGGGCCGACCCCGAGACGGGTGGCGGCTACCCCTAGGGGGAGGGGCGCCGCGCCCCGTACAACTACGGTTGAGGCGCTTCATACCGGCGGATGACGAGCAATCGTGCCGCCGCTCCTAACGTGGATCACATCCCCCGCCCGTCCGAGGAGGGTCCGGTTCTGTCGGGTCGGCAGCCCGCTCCACCGGGAGGGTGGGGCTGGCTCCCGGTCGAGGACTATCTCCTGCACCCTGTCGCAGCACAGGGGGCGGCGACAAGGCTGGGGGGCAACGGGTGGGCCCACTTCTTAGGAGAATCCAGTGACGACGGCAGCAGCCGTGTACGACCCCCAGCTTCCCGGCGGCGCGGCCGCCGTCGCCGCCTCGGCCCGTCAGGTGACCAAGGCCTACGGCACCGGCGAGACCAGGGTCACCGCGCTGGACGCGGTGGACGTCGACATCCAGCGCGGCCGGTTCACCGCGATCATGGGCCCCTCGGGTTCGGGCAAGTCGACCCTGATGCACTGCCTGGCCGGCCTGGACACCGTCTCCGAGGGCCGGATCTGGATCGGTGACACCGAGATCACCGGCCTCAAGGACAAGCAGCTCACCAAGCTGCGCCGGGACAAGATCGGCTTCATCTTCCAGGCGTTCAACCTGCTCCCGACGCTGAACGCGCTGGAGAACATCACGCTCCCGATGGACATCGCCGGCCGCAAGCCGGACACCGCCTGGCTGAACCAGGTGGTCGAGACCGTGGGGCTGGCCGACCGGCTCAAGCACCGCCCGACCCAGCTCTCCGGCGGCCAGCAGCAGCGCGTCGCGGTGGCCCGGGCACTGGCCGCCCGCCCCGAGATCATCTTCGGGGACGAGCCCACCGGCAACCTCGACTCGCGTTCCGGCGCCGAGGTGCTGACCTTCCTGCGCCGCTCGGTCGACGAGCTCGGCCAGACCATCGTCATGGTCACCCACGACCCGGTCGCCGCCGGCTACGCGGACCGCGTGCTCTTCCTCGCCGACGGCGTGATCGTCGACGAGATGCACGCCCCCACCGCCGACTCCGTCCTCGAACGCATGCGCCGTTTCGACGGCAAGCGCACCAGCTGAGCGGGCGGGACACAGACTCATGCTGCTCAAGACGTCACTACGGAGCTTCTTCGCCCACAAGGGGCGGATGGCGCTCTCCCTGATCGCGGTCGTGCTGTCGGTCGCCTTCGTGTCCGGCACCCTCGTCTTCTCCAACACCGCCACCGGCACCTTCGACCGGCTGTTCGCCTCGACCGCCTCGGACATCGCGATCCAGCCCGCCAAGGCCGACCCCGACGAGGAGGAGGACGCGCCGCGCGCCCAGGTGGCCACCGTGCCGGCCGCGACGGTCGCGAAGGCCGCCGCGGGTGCCGGGGTGAAGCAGGCCCTGGGCCAGATCTTCGTTCGCAACGCCGTGCTGGTCGACCCGGGCACCAACAAGCAGATCGGCCCGACCGGTGGCGCCCCGACGCTGGCCGGCAACTGGACCGACACCCCGCGCAACTCGGTCGAGATCACCAGCGGCCACCAGCCGCAGGGCGCCGACCAGATCGTGCTGGACGCCGACACGGCGAAGAAGGCGAAGCTCGGCCTGGGCGCCAAGGTGCGCATCATCACCACCAACAACGGCACCTACGACTTCACCCTCGCCGGTATCGCCACCTTCAAGACCACCAACCCGGGTGCGGCGCTGGCCTTCCTGGACACCCCGACGGCCCAGCAGGACCTCCTCGGGAAGGCCGAGTTCACGTCGGTCGAGGTCTTCGGCGACGGCAGCCGCTCCAACGAGCAGCTCAAGGCCGACGTGCTCGGCTCGCTGGGCGCCGGCTACCAGGTGAAGACCGCAGCCGAGCAGAAGGAGGAGAACAACAAGAGCGTCGGCTCCTTCCTCGACTTCATGAAGTACGCGATGCTCGGCTTCGCCGGCATCTCGCTGCTGGTCGGCGGCTTCCTGATCATCAACACGTTCTCGATGCTGGTCGCCCAGCGCACCCGGGAGATCGGTCTGCTGCGCGCCATCGGCGGCAGCCGCAAGCAGGTGAACCGGTCGGTGCTGGTCGAGGCGCTGATCCTCGGCCTGCTCGGCTCGACGCTCGGCCTCGGCGCCGGCCTCGGCCTGGCGGCCGGGCTCATCCAGCTGATGAACGCCGTCGGCATGCACCTCGACGCGGCCGACCTGCAGATCGGGCTGAACGTCCCGATCGCCGCCTACACGGTCGGCATCGTGATCACCGTGTTGGCCGCCTGGATCCCGGCCCGCCGGGCCAGCAGGATCGCGCCGATGGCCGCCCTGCGCGACCACGGCACCCCGGCGGAGGCCCGCTCGAACACCGTCCGCACGGTCGTCGGCCTCGTCCTGACCGCCGGTGGCGGTGGCCTGCTGGTGCTCGCCGCGAGCGCCGACAAGGCGTCCGCCGGCGGCCAGTACCTGGGCCTCGGCGTGCTGCTCTCGCTGATCGGCTTCGTCGTCCTCGGCCCGCTGCTGGCCACCACGGTGGTCCGGGTGCTCGGCGCGGGGCTGCCGTCGCTGTTCGGCCCGTCCGGCCGGCTGGCCCAGCGCAACGCGATGCGCAACCCGCGCCGCACCGGCGCCACCGCCGCCGCGCTGATGATCGGGCTGGCCCTGGTGATCGGTGCCACCGTCTTCACCTCCTCGGCGGTGGAGTCCACCAACCAGCAGATCGACAAGTCGGTCGGCGCCGACTACGTCATCTCCAGCAGCCAGGGGGTCATCGGGCCGGAGATGATCCAGGCGGCGCGGAAGACCCCGGGCCTGAAGCACATCACCGAGCAGAAGGACCTCGGTCGGCTGAAGATCGCGGTGCCGGACGGCCGGACGGTGAAGGCGCACGTCGGCGCGGTCTCGGCGACCTTCACCGACGACTTCCAGCTCCCGGTCAAGTCCGGCACGGCCGACGCGCTGAACCAGGGCTCGCTGGCGATCGGCGAGGACCTCGCCAAGGACTTCGGCCTCAACGTCGGGGACACGGTCACGCTCGACTACGGCCAGGGCCGGACCCAGTCCCTGCCGGTCGGGGGCGTCATGTCCAAGGGCGACTCGCTCTTCAACGGCGCCACCTTCGTGGGTATCGACACCGTCGCCAAGGCGGTCCCGGCGGGCGAGATGCCGCCCGACGACCAGCTCTACGCCAAGGCCGCGGCCGGCGCCGACGTCGCCTCGACGCTCAGCGCGCTGGAGGCCTCGCTCAAGGACTACCCGCAGATCACCGTCCAGGACAAGGCCGGCTACAAGGACCTCGTCCAGGAGCAGATCAACACCCTGCTCTACATGATCTACGGCCTGCTCGGCCTGGCGATCGTGGTCGCGGTGCTCGGTGTGATCAACACCCTGGCGCTCTCGGTGGTCGAGCGGACCCGCGAGATCGGCCTGCTGCGGGCGATCGGGCTCTCCCGCCGCCAACTGCGCCGGATGATCCGGCTGGAGTCCGTGGTGATCGCCCTGTTCGGCGCGATCCTCGGCACCGGCCTCGGCCTGGCCTGGGGCATCACCGGGCAGCAGGTCCTCAAGGACCAGGGGCTGGCGACGCTGGCCATCCCGACCGGCACGATCATCGTCACGCTGATCGCCTCGGTGGTCATCGGCCTGGTCGCCGCCCTCGTCCCGGCCTTCCGGGCCGGGCGGATGAACGTCCTCGCGGCGATCGCGACGGACTGACCCCCCGGATCGGGGGACCGGGGGACGGCAGGGGCCGGGTGCGCGACAGCATCCGGCCCCTGCCGCGTACCCGCGCCCGCTACGGGCAGATGATGTCCGTCGCCCTCTCGGCCGTCACCGGCACGGGAGGCGCCGCCGTGGTGGCCGGAGTGGCCGGAGAGGCCGGTGTCGCCGGAGCGGTCGGGGGAGGCGGGGGCGCGGGCGGGTCGGACGCGCTCGGACCCGCGCTCGCCGAAGCACCCGGAGCCGCCGGGTAGTCCGCGCCCGCGAACACCTGCAGGGTGGGCCCGAGCCCTGGCACGGTCGCCAGCTCCGCGCCCGGCAGGGCGGCCGCCAGTGTCCGCGCCGACTCGGCCCAGCGCGGGTCGTACCGGACCACCGTCCGGCCGGGCGCCGTCCCGGCGGGGGCGTTGGACGGGGCGCCGGTGGTGGCGAAGCCCGCCCGCCGCAGGTCGCCGTCGACCCGTGCGCCGAGCCCGACGACCCCGGCCGCGTTGAACACCCGGACGTGCACCTGCTCGGGCGCGACGGCGGGTGTGGTGGCAGCAGTCGACCCCGCGGCCGGCGACGAACCCGCAGCCCAGGCCGGAGCCGGAGCGGGAGCCGGAGCCGGAACCGCCGACGGCGACGCTCCCGCCGTCCCGTCCACCAGCGGCCGCCCGGCCCGCACCGCGTCGAACAGGGCCCGCGCCCCGGCCTGGTCCCAGAGCACCGTCGAGCCCCATCCGCTCACCTGGTGGTCCACCTGCGCCAGCGGCACGGTCGCGAAGTCCGCCCGGCCCGCCGACAGCTCCTTCATCCGGGTGGCCAGGGTGATCAGGTCGTCCGCGGTGAGATCCTTGTCGGCCTTGACCGAGCCGAGCAGGCTGTCGGTCACCCGGGCCAGCCGGACCGGGTTGAGCAGGGTGCCGCCGCTGGTGACCTGGTGCAGCAGCTGGGCGACGACCTTCTGCTGCCGGTGCATCCGCCCCAGGTCGGAGCTGGCGTCCACGTGCCGGGCGCGGACGTACTTGAGCGCCCCGGCGCCGTCCAGGGTGCTGGTACCGGCCGGCAGGTCGAGGCCGGAGTACTCGTCCTTGAGCGGCCTGGCGGTGCACACCCGCACCCCGCCGACGGCGTCCACGGCGGAGACGAACCCGGCGAAGTCGACCTGGAGGTAGTGGTCGATCCGCAGCCCGGTGTTCTGCTCCACGGTGGCGACGGTGAGCTGCGGCCCGCCCATCCCGTACGCGGCGTTGATCTTGCCCTTGGCGGCCGGGACCTCCTTGCGGGTGACCTGGTCCCGGTGGGCGGGGATGTCCACGTACGAGTCACGCGGGATGCTGACCACGCTGGCCCGGGCGCCGTCCCCGGCGAGCTGGACGATCATCATCGTGTCGGTGCAGTGGCAGGACTCGCCCCCCGCGTGCAGCACGTCCTTGAGGGTCTTCTCCGGGATGCCGTCCCGTTCGTCGGTGCCGACCACCAGGAAGGTGGTGGAGCCGTCGTCGGCGGGCCGGGCCTGGTCGCCGCTGAAGGCGTCGACCCGGTCGATCGAGCCGAGGCCGTGCAGCACCGCCCAGCCGCCGCAGGAGGTGGCGAGGACGCTGAAGGCGATGCCGACGGCCAGCCGGCGGGGCCAGGCGCGGCGCCGTCCGGGCAGTGCGGGGAGGGGGGAGACGGGCATCTCTCGGATGGTAGGGGCGGCCCGCTCCGGCCTGGGCGAGGGCGCGCCGTGGGTGGGGAGTACGGTGGGCCTCGTTGATGAAACGTTCCTCCGGTGAAGGGTGTGCGGAGGTACCCGAACCGGGACAAGACGGCGACCCTTCGACACCGGTACGGTGGGCCCCGATGAACACCAAGGCTGCTGAGGAGCTGCCGGCGGTCTCCGTGATCATGCCGGTGCTCAACGAGGAACGACACCTGCGTACGGCCGTCCGGCACATCCTGGAACAGGACTACGCCGGGCCGATGGAGGTGGTGATCGCCCTCGGTCCGTCATCCGACCGCACCGCGCAGATCGCCGCCGAGCTGACCGCCGAGGACCCGCGGGTCCGTACGGTGGAGAACCCCACCGGCCGCACGCCCGCCGGTCTGAACGCGGCGATCCGGGGCTCCAGCCACCCGATAGTGGTCCGCGTCGACGGTCACGGTCTGCTGACCCCCGGCTACATCACCACGGCGGTCCGGTTGCTCGGTGACATGGAGGCCGCCAACGTCGGCGGCATCATGCACGCCGAGGGCGAGACGGAGTGGGAGAACGCGGTCGCCGCCGCGATGACCTCCAAGATCGGCGTCGGCAACGCGGCCTTCCACACCGGCGGCCTGGCCGGCCCGGCGGACACCGTCTACCTCGGGGTGTTCCGGCGCGAGGTGCTGGAGAGGCTCGGCGGCTACAACGAGGAGTTCGTCCGCGCCCAGGACTGGGAGCTCAACTACCGCATCCGCCAGGACGGCGGCCTGGTCTGGTTCACCCCGCAGCTGCGGGTCACCTACCGCCCGCGCCCCACCGTGCGGGCCCTGGCCAAGCAGTACAAGGACTACGGGCGTTGGCGCCGGGTGGTCACCCGCTACCACCGGGGCTCGGTCAACTTCCGCTACCTCGCCCCGCCGGCCGCCTTCCTGGGCGTCACCCTCGGGCTGGTGCTCGGCGCGGCCGTCCACCCGGCGTTCCTCGCGGTGCCCGCCGCCTATCTGCTCGGCATCCTCGGCGGCGCGCTGGTCGTGGGCCGCGGCCTCTCGGCGAAGGCCAAGGCGCTGCTGCCGGTCGCCTTCGCGACCATGCACCTCAGCTGGGGCTTCGGCTTCCTCACCTCGCCGCGCTCGCTGGCCCGCCGGGTGATCGGCAGCCGCGCCCCGGCCGCCGCCGACGTGGTGGCCGAGGCCCGCTGACACAGGGCTCGGTCCGGACGCGCCCTCGGTCCGCCGACCCGATCCGGCCAATCCCGCGGACCCGCCGTCCCGCCCCCTCCGCCGACGCTATCGTCTGGCGCCATGGGGACAGTTGAGGGCGGGTCCGTCGCCGGTGCCCGCGTGGAGCCGACCGCGGACGTGGACGACCGGGCGGTGCTCGGCGCCGGGACGACGGTCTGGCACCTCGCCCAGGTGCGGGAGGACGCCGTGATCGGCGCCGACTGCATCATCGGGCGCGGCGCCTACGTCGGCCCGGGCGTGCGGATCGGGGACCGCGTCAAGCTGCAGAACCACGCGCTGGTGTACGAGCCCGCGGTGGTCGAGGACGGTGTGTTCGTCGGCCCGGCGGCCGTGCTCACCAACGACCTCTACCCGCGCTCCGTCGACGTCGACGGGAAGCTGAAGCGCGGCGACGACTGGCACGCCCGCGGGGTGACGCTCCGCGAGGGCTGCTCGGTCGGCGGCCGCGCCGTCCTGGTCGCCGGGGTGACGGTCGGCCGCTGGGCGCTGGTCGCCGCGGGCGCCGTGGTGCACCGGGACGTCCCGGACTTCGCCTTGGTGGCCGGCGTCCCGGCCCGCCGGATCAAGTGGGTCGGCCGGGCCGGCGAGCCGCTGGAACCGGACGGCCCGGACCGCTGGCGCTGCCCGCGCACCGGCGAGCGGTACCGCGAGACCGACGGCACCCTCGCGCTGCTCTAGGGATTGTCGGACAAGCCCGAGGCCGCTACTTGGCGCAGACGTCGGTGTCGTCCGCCTGAACGCGCTGGAGGTCCTTGGGGGCCTCGGTCGGCGCGGCGCTCGGGGTGGCCGGCGCCGCCGGCACATCCTTGCCGAGCACCAGGACCAGAGCCTCCCTGGCGCCCGCCTTCGGGTCCTCCCTGACCGCGTCGGCCGGCAGGCCGAGAGTGGCGGCCAGTGCGGCGGCCTCGGCGGCCTTCCCGGCCGGGTACGTGACCGAAGTGGTGGGCGTGGCAGGCGCGTTGGCGCCGGTCACGGCCTTGGCGAAGCTCTTCGCCTGGAGCTTGTCGACGGCCTGCTGCGCCTGCCCGGGCGTCCCGCTGCCGTTGCGCACCGTCACCCGGACGTCCTTGGCGTCCACCGCAGGGGTGGTGGCCGTCGGTGAGGGCGCCGCGGCCGCCGGGGCGGTGGCCTCCGGGGTGGCCGGGGCGGCGGGGGCCGCCGTCTCGGTCAGCGAGCGGTCGTTGGCGACCAGCGAGAACACCTGCCCGGCGTCCGGCTGCTTCAGCACCAGCCGGTTCTCGTCCTTCGGGTCGTCCAGCACCGGCACGGTGGCGAAGGTGATGTTCTTGGTGTCGACCTTGCTGACGTCCAGCGCCAGGTCCTTCAGCTTGTCGACGCTGCCGATGCCGGAGTCCACGGTGAGCGCCTTGGTGGCGGCGTCGGCGAGCTTCCACAGCTTGGTCGGGCTGGTCAGGGTGTCGCTGCTCTTGACCGAGCGGATCATCGAGCTGATGAACTGCTGCTGGAGCGGGATCCGGGTGAGGTCCCCGCCCAGGCCGACGGCGTGCCGGGTGCGGACGAAGGCCAGCGCCTCGTCGCCCTGCACCACGTGCCGGCCCTTGGTCATCTTCAGGTGGGAGTCGGGGTCGTTGATGTCCTTGGCCGCGCACACCTCGACTCCGCCGACGGCGGTGGAGAGCGTCTTCACGGCATCGAAGTTGACCATGACGAAATGGTCGACCCGGATACCCGTCATCTTCTCGACGGTCTTCCAGGTACAGCCCGGATCGCGGCCCTCCTGCCCGAGGCTCTCGTTGAACATCACCCGTGCCGAGCCGGGGATCTTCTTCCCGGTATTGGTTTCGCAGTCCGGGACCGGCACCATCAGATCGCGCGGAATGCTGATCACGGTCGCGTTGGTGCGGTCCTTGGCGACGTGGAAGAGGAGGGTGGTGTCGGCGTGCCCGGCGCTGCCCTCGTCGCCGTACTCGCGGCCCAGGCCCTCCCGGCTGTCGGTGCCGATCACCAGGATGTTCAGCGCGTCACCGGCCGCCTTGGGCCGCTCCTCCTCGTTGCCCAGCTGCACCTTGACGGCGGTGATGTTGTTGTTGAAGTGCTGGTACGCGTAGTAGGCGCCGCCACAGCCGGCCACCAGGGCCAGTGAGCCGACCCCGGCCGTCCATTTCAGCGCTCGGCGCCGCCGGTTGCGCCCGACCGCGCCCTTGCGGCGGTGGCCGGCCCGGCCGCCGGGGTGACCGGGCCCGGTGGCGGTTTCCGGCGCTGCGTCCGGTGCGGAACCGGGCTCGGGGGCGGGCGCCCGGCGGCGCTGCGCGGGGATGCCCGCACTCGGGTCGAGCCGGTACTGCCCGGTGTCGGGGTCGAGCACCCACTGGTCGGCGGGGTCGACCTCCTGCCTGTCCTGCTGCACGGGGGTTCCCTCCCTCCGACCGGTCTGCACGGGTCGGCGCGCGTGCCGCGCACCGACCCGGACACACTAGACGAGCCGCGTGGGGGAATTGTTCCGGATGTGATCTCCGCCATGTCCGGAAACCGCAATTCACCAGGTAATCGGGCGCCTGGGAATTCCCGGGGAATGCCTGGCAGCCTCATGATCTGTACACAAAAGGGTGACCTGGTCTGTGGTCAGTGGATCGCGCAGGCGTCCACGTCGGCGGTGCGCCCCTCGAAGGAGGGCGGCGCGGTGGCGGAGGGTGACGCTCCGCCAGCCTGGTCCGTACCGGCCCCCGAAGTCGCGCTCGGGGTCGCGCTCGGGGTCGGCCCCGCGCCCGACCCCTTGCTCGGCCCCGCACCCGGCGCCGCCACGGTCGGAGCCGCGCTCGGAGCGGTCGAAGCGGCGGACCCAGGCGCGCGGACGGCGACCGGACGGTCGTCGCGCAGCGCCGTGAACAGCTGCGTGGTCTGCGGCTGCACGAACTCGTCCCGGTCCGAGTCGAAGCGGTACGGGCGGCGCGGCGCGGTCAGGAACACCACGTCGGAGGAGGGGATCCCGCGCAGGTCCTGGGTCAGGTCGTAGAGCGCGCCCAGCGAGGAGAGCCCGCCGTCGGCCTTGACCGAGGAGGTCGCCGCATCCAGCACCGGCCAGAGCCGGGCCGGGTTGAGCAGCACGCCCTGCGACTGCACCTTGCGGATCAGCGCGGCCAGGAACTGCTGCTGACGGCCCATCCGCTGGGTGTCGCTGCCGTCGCCGAGGGTCTCCCGGGCCCGGACGTAGCCGAGCGCCTGCTCACCGCGCAGGGTCTGCCGCCCGGCCGGGAGGTCCAGCTTGGCGTCCTTGTCGTGGATCGCCTGCGGCACGCACACCTCGACCCCGTCGACGGCGTCGACCATGGCCTTGAACCCGGTGAAGTCGAGGATCACGTAGTGGTCGATCCGGATGCCGCTCAGCTGCTCGACCGTTCGGATCGAGCAGGCCGGGCCGCCGGTCTCGAAGGCCGCGTTGAACTGCAGCAGCGCGGGCCGGCTCCGGGTGCCGTCCGGCTTCTCACAGGCCGGGACGGTGACCATGACGTCGCGGGGGATGGAGACCGCCGTCGCGTGCCGCCGGTCCGCCGCCAGGTGCAGCAGGATCGTGGTGTCCGAGCGCTGGCCCCCGACCTCGCCGTACGAGGCGTTGGTGCCGGTACGGTCGTCGCTGCCGATCAGCAGGATGTTCTCGGCGCCCTTGGCCCCGGCGGTGCGGCTGGGCCGTTCGGCCTCCAGCCGGGCCAGCAGCCGGTCGGTGGTGGAGTCGGTCTGGATGTTGCCGTCGAGCTTGCGGTAGGCGATCCAGAGCAGCGCGCCGCAGGCGACCAGCAGGAAGGCGAGGGCGCCGGCGGTGATCATCAGCCACCGCCGGCGCCGTCGTCCGGGTGCGGTCGGGGTGTCCGGGGCCTCGGCGGCGTCCCGGGGAGGGGGGTTGTCGGTCGGGGGGTGCTCGGTGTCGTCCTCGGCCATGGCAGGGATCCCTACCCGTTGGGCCGGGGCCGGGAGTTACCCGAGGCGCAGTGTCACCCGTTCGGATTCGGTCCGCTTCTCCCACTGCTCGGCGCTGAGGCCCTCCGAGTTGCGGCAGAGCACCACCGAGGCACCGGCCGCCAGCGGCGCCAGCAGGCCGGCCTCCAGGCCCGACCAGTCGTCGTACGAGAGGGTCGAGAGCACCCGGTCGCCGGTCTTGATGCCGAGCCGGGCGGCGCCCTCCCTGGCCAGCTGCACGGTCTGGTCACCGGTCAGCTTCAGCGGCAGGCCGTCCACTCCGGTCTCCAGCGCGGGCGCGTCCGGCGTGACGGGGGAGTACGGCGCGAACCGGTCGCCCTGGCCGGGCACCTCGGCGGCGTAGTCCAGGAAGCCGTCCGGGCGCTGTGGGAAGCGGCCGCCGAGCGGGCGCAGTGCGAGGGCCACCCGCTCGCCCTCGCACGCCTGGGCGGACTCCAGGCCCTCCGGGCCGCTGACCACCAGGTCGGCGTCGGCGGGCTCGCCGCCGGGCACCGCCGCCACCCCGACCGACCAGCAGGCCAGCAGCCAGACGGCGCTCTGCCAGTGGGCGGGCAGCAGCAGCGCGGCGCGGTCACCCGGGCCGGCGTTCAGCTCGTCCTGGAGGAGGTTGGCGGTCTTGGCCACCCAGTTGTCGAAGGTCCGGGCGGAGAGCTCCACCCGTTCGCCGGTGGCGTCGTCGTAGAAGGTGACCAGCGGGGCCGCGGGGTCGACTGAAGGAGTGCCACCTCGCAGGTATGCGTGCAGCAGCTCGACGGGGGTTCGGGCATCGGCAGCGAAAGGCGCAGTCATGGTGCGCCCCAGCCTACGGCCTTCGGGTGGGCGACCGGGAGGGGTGCCGGGGAGGGCGCGAGGCGGCGTGGCGGGCACGGCGTTTTCCGGTGAACATCCCTTTTATGCGCATCTCTCTCCCGGCCGCCCTCCCTGCCGCGGTCCTCGCCGGCTGCACCGCCGTTCTGCTCCTCCAACCGCCCGCCACCGGTGCCGCGGCCGGCCCGGCCCCGCGGCACCGCACCTCGGCCGGCGGCGGCTCCGTCACCGCCCTGCCGCTGACCGCCGGCCGGGCCCTGGCCCCGAGCACCACCCGCCCGTTCGAGCTGCTCGGGGTCGGCTGGGACGGCCCGGCCGGCGCGCTCGCGGGCGGCTCGGCCAGGGTCCGCACCAGGGACGCCGCCACCGGGATCTGGAGCGGCTGGCACACGCTGGAGGCGGACGGCGAGGACGGGCCGGACGGGGCCTCGCCGGACGCCGCCGGGCCGCGCAGTGCGACGGCCCCGCTCTGGACCGGGCGCAGCGACGGTGTCGCCGTCGAGGTCACCCCCGGCCCCGGCGGCCTGCCGCCCGGCCTGCGGGTCGAACTGGTCGACCCCGGCGAGGGCGCCGCCCCCGCCACGGCCCGGACGCTGCCCGCCCGACCGTCCGACGGGCACCAGGCCCCGCGGCCCGCCATCGTCACCCGGGCCGGCTGGGGCGCCGACGAGTCCCTGCGGGACCCGGACTTCGAGTACACCGGCCCGGTCCGGGCGGTCTTCGTCCACCACACCGCCAGCGCCACCACGTACGACTGCGCGGACGCACCCCGGGTGATCAGGGCGATCTACCAGTACCACGTGCAGACCAACGGCTGGCGGGACATCGGCTACAACTTCCTGGTCGACCGCTGCGGCACCGTCTACGAGGGCCGGGCCGGCGGCGCCGACCTGCCGGTGCACGGCGCGCACACCCTCGGCTTCAACACCGACTCGGCGGGCGTCGCCGCGATCGGCACCTACGTCACCGACATTCCGCCGCTGTCCCTGCTCGACGGCCTCGCCCGGACGGCCGCCTGGAAGCTCGGCCTCACCGGCCAGGACCCGGCGGGCACCACCCAGCTGACGTCCACCTCCGACGGCAGCCTCTACCCCAAGGACACGGTGGTCACCTTCGACACCGTCTCCGGCCACCGCGACGCCTTCGCCACCGAGTGCCCCGGCTCCGCCCTCTACCCCCTCCTCCCCACCATCCGCTCCCACGCCGCGTACCTCCAGGCGCACTGACCCCCGGCCCGTCGGCGGCTACGCGCCCTACACCGGCCCCGGCCCGCGTCCGATCAACGTCCGCAGCTCCGCGGTGAGCGCCCGCGCGAGGTCCGGCCGCAGGTCGTACCGGGCCGGGGTGTTCTGCAGCAGCGCGATCCGCCAGCCCGCCCCCGCGTTGACCGAGATCACCGTCTGCAGGGCGTTCAGCGCCGGATCGAGGTCCTCGGCGTCGTCCGGCACCAGCCCCGCGACGGCGTCCAGCTGGGCCACCCCCGGCCCCAGTGCCCGGATCCGCCGGACCTTGGCGACGTACTCGGGCGTGACGTGGTCCGCGAAGACCCGCCCCAGCTCGGCGGCGATCACCGAGCGCCCGCTGTGCCGGGTGCCGTCGAACCCGATCACCTCCCCGTCCTCGGCGAACGGCCCGGCGAAGGCCGCGCCGTCCCGCAGGTTCCAGCCCTCCAGCGCCCGGTGGTAGAGCGCCCGGACGGCGCCCTCGTCCGCGGGGGACAGCACCGGCAGCCGCGTATCGTTCATAACCCCATGGTCGGCGGAGAGCGAGGGAGGCGCACGGCGGTGACAGCCCCCGCGGCAACGGGCGAAGGCGCGGTACGCCGCTGGCGCCCCGGCTTCCCCCTGGACGCGGCCCGCACCCTGCTGCCGCTGCGCCGGGGCCCCGCCGACCCGACGTACCGGACGACCGGCGACGGCGCACTCTGGCGTGCCTCCCGCACCCCGGCCGGCATCGGCACCCTGCGCGTGCTGGCCCGCCCCGCCGAGGGCACGGTCGAGGCCAGCGCCTGGGGCCCGGGCGCGCAGTGGCTGCTGGACCGGCTGCCGGTCCTGCTCGGCGCGGAGGACGACCCGGCCGGCCTGGTGCTCCCGCCCGGCCCGCTGCGCGACGCCCAGCGGCGGGTGGCCGGGGTACGGCTGACCCGGACGGGGCTGGTGCTGGAGTCGCTGGTGCCGGCGATCCTGGAGCAGAAGGTCACCACCGACGAGGCGTACCGCGCCTGGCGGACGCTGCTGCGCGACTTCGGCACCCCGGCACCCGGCCCGGCCGAGGGCATGCGGGTGGCGCCGTCGGCCCGCGAGTGGGCGCTCGTCCCCAGCTGGGAGTGGCACCGTGCCGGCGTGGACCCGAAGCGCTCGGCGACGGTCGTGCGCGCCGTCCGGCTGGCCCCGCGGCTGGAGGAGGCCGCCGCGATGGACCACACCGAGGCCTTCGCCCGCCTCACAGCGGTGCCGGGCATCGGGATCTGGACGGCCGCCGAGACCCTCCAACGCAGCAACGGCGACCCGGACGCGGTCTCGGTCGGCGACTACCACCTCCCCAACCTGGTCGGCTGGGCTCTGGCCGGCCGCCCCCGCAGCGACGACGCCCAGATGCTCGCGCTGCTGGAGCCCTACCGCCCCCACCGCCACCGGCTCTGCCGACTCCTCCTCGCCACCGGCACCCACGCCCCCCGCTACGGCCCCCGCCTCACCCCCAACGACCACCGGAGGCGGTGAGGAACGGTCCGGCTGTGGTGTACACATCGGGCCCGGATGTGAAGACGCCGACCGGACACGACGGCCTCTACCGCTTGAGGGTCGGGGACCATCGGGTGGCCTACGAGGTGCGGGGCGACGTGATGGTCGGCCCCGTGGTCGGCGGCGGCAACCGCCGGGACGTGTATGCCGATGCCGGCTCTGACCCCTACCGCACCTCGATGAAGGCGTCCGCGCTGCGGTCGGGGCGCTCGCGCGGGGGTTCGGCCGGGCGGCCGACGGCGATGGCGCCCATCGGGTCCCAGCCGGCGGGGAGGGCGAGGGCCTCGCGGACGGTGTCGCGGCAGAACATCGTGGAGGAGACCCAGGCGGAGCCGTAGCCCTCGCCGGTGAGGGCGACCAGGAGGTTCTGCACGGCCGCGCCGATGGCGACGGTGAACATCTCGCGTTCGGCGGTGGCGCGGCGGCGGTCGGGGTAGTCGTGCGAGCCGTCCATCACCAGGCAGGGGACGACCAGGTACGGCGCGGCGCGCAGGACGTCACCGCGGGCGGTGCGGCGGGCGATCCTGGCGTCGTCCCAGCCGTCGAGTTCGCGCAGGTCGCGCTGCCAGGCGGCGAGCATGGCGTCCAGCAGCTTCGTCCGGGTCCCGGCCGACTCCAGCAGCACGAACCGCCAGGGCGTCGTGTGGTGCGGGGCCGGCGCGGTGACGGCGGCGGCGACGGCGCGGCGGACGGCGCCGGGGTCGACCGGTTCGGGGCCGAAGGCGCGGATGGTGCGCCGCAGGGTGACGGCCTGTCGCAGCGCTTCGGAGGTGCCGAGCCGGAACATGTCGTCGGCGGCGGCGCGGATCAGCGGCCGGGTGCCCTCGCCGTCCTCAGCGGTGACCAGGTGGCCGAGGCCGCGGACCACGGCGACCGGGGTGCCGGTGGCCTTGCCCTTCACCAGGTCGGCGGCGGCGGCGAGTTCGTCGGCCGTCGCGGTGACGGTGAGGGCCAGCTCGTTGCCGTGGGAGTCGGTGCGGCCCCGGTGGTCCTCCAGGACGGGCAGCCCGGCGGCGCCGATGGCGACGTCGGTGAGCCCGTTGCGCCAGGGCCGGCCGAAGGTGTCGGTGACGACGACGGCGAGCTGGCGGCCGGTGAGCTGCTGGAGGCGGGCGCGCAGGGCGCGGGCGGAGGCGTCCGGGTCCTCGGGCAGCAGCAGCACGGTGCCGGGGGCGGTGTTGGAGGTGTCGACGCCGGCGGCGGCCATCACCAGGCCGTTGCGGTTCTCGACGATCCGGGCCGGGCCGCGTCGGGCGACCACACGGACGGTCTCGGCGTCGATCGCGGCCTCGCGGTCGGCGGCGTGCAGCAGCCGTCCCTCCGCCTTGCTGACGATCTTCGAGGTGACGAGCAGGATGTCGCCGTCCTCGTACGTGCAGGCCTTGGCGATCAGCCCGGCGAGGTCGGCGCCGGCGTCGACCTCGGGCAGGCCCTCGACCGGGAGGATGAACAGGCTCATGCGCCCGCCTCGCAGCCCTCGGCGGCCGCTTCGCCGGACGCGCGCCTGCTGATTGTTCCCTCGCTCCGCTCGCTCACGTGCCCGCCTCGCAGCCCTCGGCGGCCGCTTCGCCGGACGCGCGCCTGCTGATTGTTCCCTCGCTCCGCTCGCTCACGTGCCCGCCTCGCTGATTGTCCGCTCGCTCACGCGCGGACCTGCTCGGCGAGCGCCAGCGCGGCCCGGGCCATCTCGGCGGTGGTGTCGACGTCCGTCATCAGCAGCGGGACGGCGCGGCAGGCGATCCCGCCGGCCTCGACCGCGGCGACCGCGGCCTCGTCGGCGGTGTCCACCAGCCAGCCGTCCAGCAGCTCGGAGCCGTAGTTCAGCGCGACGGCCTCCGCGGTGGCGTCGACGCCGACGGCGGCGAGCACCTTGTCGGCCATGCCGCGCACCGGCGCCCCGCCGATGATCGGAGAGAGCCCGACCACCGGTGCGGAGGCGGCGGCGAGCGCGGCCCGGATGCCGGGGACGGCGAGGATGGTGCCGATCGAGACGACCGGGTTGGACGGCGGGAAGAGGATCACGTCGGCGGCGGCGATGGCCTCCAGCACGCCGGGCGCGGGCTTGGCGGTGTCCGCGCCGACCGGGATGATCGCCTCGGCGTCGACGGCGGCGTGCAGCCGCACCCAGTACTCCTGGAAGTGGACGGCCCGGGTGCCGTCCTCGTCCGTGATCTTCACGTGTGTCTCGACCCGGTCGTCGCTCATCGGCAGCAGCCGGACGCCCGGCTTCCAGCGCACGCAGAGCGCCTCGGTGACCTGGCTGAGGGTGTACCCGGCGGTGAGCATCTGGCTGCGGACGAGGTGGGTGGCGAAGTCGCGGTCGCCGAGCCCGAACCACTCGGGCCCGACGCCGTACTCCTTCATCTCGGCCTTGATCGACCAGGTCTCGTCGGTCCGGCCCCAGCCCTGTTCCTCATGGATGCCGCCGCCGAGGGTGTACATGACGGTGTCGAGGTCGGGGCAGACCTTCAGACCGTAGAGGTGGATGTCGTCACCGGTGTTGCCGATGACGGTGATCTCGTCCTCCGGACCGATGGCCTCCCGGAGTCCGCGCAGGAAACGCGCTCCGCCGATCCCGCCTGCCAGTGCCACGATGCGCATGCGCCCATCCTGCCACGGCCCGACAGGTCGTCAGCCCGACCGTCGACCGACCGCTGCCGGTGCCCGCCGTCAGTGGGCCTCGGCCTGCTCCTGCGGGTGCTGCTCGGGGACGACGGTGCCGCCGTACTGGTTCATCTCGGTCAGGCCCGGCGTGTAGAGGTGGATGGAGACGGCGGGCTCCAGCGCGCCGTTGACCACCTCGTGCAGGTAGCCGGAGGAGAAGACCCGCTGCCCGCCTGGCCTGAGGGTGCGCGCGCCTTCGCCCGCGTGCGTGAGGGAGCGCTCGATCAGCTCGCCCTGGACGACGGTCATCACCCCGGAGGAGATGCCGTGGTCGTGGAAGCCGCTGCTCTGGCCGGGCAGCCAGCTGAGCAGCCAGACCTCGTAGCCGGGGCCGGTCTCCAGCCGGGCGTACCAGCGGGTGAGTGCGTCGTAGCGGACCAGCGGCTCCCAGCGGGCCCGGTCGGCGGCGATCTCGCGGACCAGCCGGGCGTAGCCGGCGACGGTGGTGGGGTGGCTGGGCAGGTCGGTGCGGGCCAGGTGCGGGAAGGCGAGCGGGTCGCCGGCGATGGAGACGTCGCTCAGGCCGTCGGCCCACGGGTGCACGGGGTGCACCGGGTGAACGGCGCGGGTGGGTGCCGGGGGAGGGGCGGTCGGCGCGAGGCCACGGTGGGCCGGCTTGTTGCGGTCGCGGTTCCGCTTGCGGATGCGGTTCATTCGCACGGGGTCGTCCTCGGAGTACGGCTGGTTCGTCAGGGGATCAGCCGGATCCGGGATGTCCTGGGGCGGGAATCGCGGGCGGCCTCTGTGCTTCCTGGGCGGCGCGCGGTGGGACGCGGGCGCCTAGATACAGCAGGAACAGAGGCGACAACAAGAGTTCGCGGCAGGGCGAAGCGTGGAACCGCTCCGGGTGCTGGCGAACTCTGACATAGGGGAAAGGAGACCGCATGCGGGGGGCCGGTGTCAACTCCGGAGCTGGGGCATTCGGGCGGGTTAGGTCATGAAGTACCCGATGGGGTGATAAATCACCCTCTATGTTTCGATGAGAAGATCGCCGGGAAGGCAGGCCGATGACCGGCCTGTGATGGTGACTGCGCGTCACTCGGCGGATGGTTGCGAATGGTTCGACGGCATCCGGACAGTAAGTCCGATGTGTCCGTATATGTACACTATTCGTAACGGCTTGGTGCCGGGGAGTGAATCCTGACCCCAATACCAGAGCTCGGCTTGACTGGGCCAGAGTGACGCAACTGTAATTTCACTCGTGTCGTCAGCCGCACGAGGCAACGGCAACCACGGGGACGCCAAATAGGGGCAGAGGAGGCGCGCCACATGAGCGAGCTCTTTGAGCTGTTGATCGGTGACGGCATCGAGGAGGAAGAAGAGGAACTCGGCTGGCAGGAGCGCGCGCTGTGCGCGCAGACCGACCCCGAGTCCTTCTTCCCGGAGAAGGGCGGCTCCACCCGCGAGGCCAAGAAGGTCTGCCTCGCCTGTGAGGTCCGCTCCGAGTGCCTGGAGTACGCCCTCGCCAACGACGAGCGGTTCGGCATCTGGGGCGGCCTCTCCGAGCGCGAGCGCCGTCGGCTCAAGAAGAGCGCGGTCTGACCGGGTCGGCCCCTGACCCTGCTGACCCTCCGACAACCGCACAGCTGTTACGGGCGCCTCACCGCGGTGGTGGGGCGCTTTCGTGTTCCCGGGCCCGCGCGGGCGTCTCGGGCCCGTGCGGGGCGTCCCCGGCGTTCGCCGTCCACGCCCTCTCCACGGACACCGCGGACAAAGGCGCCATCCGGAGCCGTTAGTGTGGTGCGCCATCCGGTTGCCGTTCACCGGCTGTGTCCACCGAGAACTGGGGCCCGCGCACTCGATGACCGTCTACAGCCACCAGAGCGGCTTCACCGCTGCCAGGCCGCCCGCCTATCCGCGCCACCTGGTCACCGCCGTGATCGTCTCGCACGACGGCGCCCGCTGGCTGCCGCAGGCCCTGGCCGGCCTGCTCGGCCAGGACCGCCAGGTCCAGCGGGTGCTCGCCGTCGACACCGGCTCCACCGACAACTCCCCGCAGCTGCTCGCCAAGGCGCTCGACGACTTCGGCCACACCGACGGGATGCCGGAGAGCGGCCCGATCATCCTCGGCCGCCGGGCCGGCTTCGGCACCGCCGTCGGCGAGGCCGTCTTCAACAGCCCGCCGCTGCGGCCCGAGGACCTGCCGTACCGGCTCGACCCCTCCGGGTACGACCCGGTCACTGGCGGCTGGGACGACTTCGGCGACCCACTCGGCCACGAGGACGACCTCGGCCGCGGCGGCCCCCGTGAGACCCAGCCGGTCGAGTGGCTCTGGCTCCTGCACGACGACTGCGAACCGCAGACCGACGCGCTGCGCCGGCTGCTCCAGGTCGCCGACTCCACCCCCAGCGCCGCCGTGGTCGGCCCCAAGCTGCGCAGCTGGTACGACCGCCGCCAGCTGCTGGAGGTCGGCGTCACCATCGCCCGCTCCGGCCGCCGCTGGACCGGCCTGGACCGCCGCGAGCAGGACCAGGGCCAGCACGACCAGGTCCGCCCGGTGCTCGCCGTCTCCACCGCCGGCATGCTGGTGCGCCGCGACGTCTTCGAGGAGCTCGGAGGCTTCGACAAGGCGCTGCCGCTGATGCGCGACGACACCGACTTCTGCTGGCGGGTCAACGCCGCCGGCCACCGCGTCGTCATCGCCCCCGACGCCGTGCTGCGGCACGCCGAGGCGGCCAGCCGCGAGCGCCGCGTCATCGACTGCGGCCCCACCCACCCGCACCGGGTGGACAAGGCCGGCGCCGTCTACACCCTGCTCGCCAACTCCAAGGGCCTGCTCTTCCCCTACGTCCTGCTCCGGCTGGTGCTCGGCACCCTGCTGCGGGTCGTCACCAACCTGCTCGGCAAGGACCCGAAGCAGGCCTTCGACGAACTGGCCGGCCTGAGCCACGAACTGGTCCGGCTGCCCCGGCTGCTGGTCGCCCGCAAACGACGGGCCCGGCTGCGGGCCGCCGACGCGCTGGACGACCGGACGCTCTTCCCCGCGCCCGGCGCCACCGCCCGGCTCGCCGTCGAGGGTGTGATCAGCTCCCTCGGCATAGGGGGCGCCGACGACTCCGGGGCCGGCCGGCACGGCTCGGTCGAGGCCGGACCGGGCGACGAGGACACCGAGGACCTCGTCGTCGAGCAGTTCGCGCTGATCAAGAAGCTGGCCCGGCGCCCGGCGCCGGTGCTCTTCGCCGCCCTGCTGGCCTTCGCCCTGGTCGCCTGCCGCGGCCTGCTCGGCGGCGGCGACCTCTTCGGCGGCGCGCTGCTGCCCGCCACCGGCGGTGCCGGCGGCCTCTGGTCGATGTACGCGGACGCCTGGCACCCCGTCGGCACCGGCTCCACCTCCGCCGCGCCGCCGTACCTCGGCGTGCTGTCGGTGCTCTCCTGGATGCTGTTCGACCACGCCGACCTCGCGGTCACCCTGCTGGTCGTCCTCTCGGTGCCGCTCGCCGCCGTCAGCGCCTACCTGGTCTCCCGGCCGCTGCTCGACTCCAAGCTCGTCCGCGCCTGGGCCAGCGCCACCTACGCGCTGCTGCCCGCCGCCACCGGCGCGCTCGCCCAGGGCCGGATCGGCACCGCCGTGCTGGCGGTGCTGCTGCCGCCGCTGGCCCGCGCCGCCGCGATCTCCGCCGGCCTCGGCATCCGCGCCGAGAGCGCCGCCAAGGGCGCCCGGCCCGGCTGGCGGCCCGTCTGGATGGCCGTCCTGCTGCTGACCCTGGCCACCGCCTTCGTCCCGCTGGTCTGGGCGCTGGCCGTGCCGCTCTGCCTGGCCGTGCTGGCCGCCGGGGTGGTGCGCGGTGGGGCGTTCGGCTCCGGCGCGCAGGCGGTGCGGCTGCTCGGGCTGCGCGTTCTGGTGATCCTCGCGGTGCCGGTGCTGGTGCTCGCGCCCTGGTCGCTGCAGGTGCTCTCGCACCCGCAGCGGCTGCTGCTGGAGGCCGGTCTGCCCGGTCTGCACGGCGGCGGCGCGAGCGCGCTCGGCCTGGTGCTGGTCAACCCCGGCGGCGCCGGGGTGCCGCCGGTCTGGCTCTCGGCAGGCGTGGTGCTCGCCGCGCTGGCCGCCCTGCTGCGCGCCGACCGCCGCCGTGCGGTGCTCGCCGCCTGGGGCGCCGCCGGGGCCTCCATGGTCTTCGCGGTCGTCGTGGCCGGCACCTCGGTGACCCCCGCCTCCGGCGGCCCGGCCGTGCCCGCCTGGGCCGGCCCGGCCTCCCTGCTCGCCGGTATCGCCCTGCTGGCCGCCGCCGCGACCGGTGCCGACGGCGCCAACGCCCGCGTGGCCGGCATCGCCTTCGGCTGGCGCCAGCCGGTAGCCGCCCTGGTGGTGGCCGCCGCCGTGCTCGCCCCGCTGGGCACCGGCGTCTGGTGGGCCGTCACCGGCGCCGACCGCCCGCTGCACCGGGCGCAGGCCGCCCAGGTGCCCGCGTTCATCGCCGAGGAGGCCGGCACCACCGACCGCGCCCGCACCCTCGTCGTCACCGGTGACCCGAAGGGCGGCTCCGTCCGCTACACGCTGGTGCGCGGCGCCGGCCTGACGCTCGGCCAGGTGGAGTCCACGGTGGACCCGGAGACCGGGACCACCGCGGGTCTGAACAAGGTGGTCGGCAGCCTGCTGGCCGGCTCCGGCGCCGACCAGGCCGGCGCGCTGACGGGCTACGGCATCGCCTACGTGCTGGTGGACCAGCCGGCGATCGCCGCCTTCAAGGACGTCCTGGACACCACCCCCGGCCTGGTCAAGGCCAACCAGGACGACGACGCCGCACTCTGGCAGGTCAACGGTGCCCCGGCGGCCCGCGCCCTGATCACCGCCCCCGGCGCCACCGCGGTGGTGGTCCCGTCCGGCGAGCGCGACCTCGACGCCACCGTCCCGGCCGGCCCCGACGGCCGGGTGCTCCGCCTCGCCGAGGCCGCCGCCCCGGAGTGGAAGGCCACCCTGGACGGCACCGCACTGGAGGCCACCACCGTCGACGGCTGGGCGCAGGGCTTCAAGCTCCCGGCCGGCGGCGGCAAGCTGGTCGTCACCCGCGAGGGCAGCCTCCTGCACACCGGCTGGATCTGGGCGCAGCTGCTGCTCGGCCTGACCATCCTGGTGCTGGCCCTGCCCGGCCGCCGCAGCCACAAGGACGACGACCTGCCCGAGGAGGTGGTCGCCGCCGCCGCGCTGGCCGCCGCAGCCCAGGCGCAGGCGCCCGCCCCCGGCAGCCGTCGGGCCCGCCGGATGGCCGAACGCGAGGGCGGCGAGGGCGGCGACGGGGACGGCGGCGTGTACGAGGGCCGGCCGGGCGCGATCCCGGCACAGCCCGCCGGCGACCCGCCGGTCGAGGCGGTCCGGGCGGCCGCCGCCGTCCAGGAGAGCGAGCCGTACGCCGACCCGTACCAGGGCTACCAGCAGGCCGACCCGTACAGCTACGACCCTCCCCCGGCCTTCGGCCGGGAGTACCCCCACTCCGCCCAGCAGCCTGCGGCCGCGCCCTACGACGGCCAGGGGTACGGCCCCGACGGCTACCCGCAGCAGGCCTACCCGCAGCAGGGCGGCCAGCCCGGGTACGAGCAGTACCCGCAGGACCCGCAGTACGGCTACGACCCCTACCAGCAGGACGGTCAGCAGCCCTGGGTGCCGGGGCAGCCGCAGGGCGAGGTCTACTACGACCCGAACGCCCCGCACGACCCGCAGGATCCCGACCATCCCCACGGGCCGGGCCGGTACCCGCACCACCACGGATCGGGGAGCTGACCCGCGATGAAGAAGCCCGCGTTCAAGAAGAAGCCGCAGGACCAGGCCGGCGCCGTACCGACGGACGACGCCGCCGGGTTCTCCGCCGCCCCGGGGGCGCCCGGGGCCGGCGGGGCTCCCCGGTCGTCCGGCGGGACGAGGACCACCCAGTCGCTGCTGGCCGCCGCCGCCGTGCTCGCCGTGGTGTTCGGCATCGCCGAGCTGCGCCCGCCGGCCGCACCGGCCGGCGCCGACCAGGGCGGCGTCGCCACCTCGGCGCAGGTCGAGCGGACGTCCGCGGTCTGCCCGCAGCCGCTCCAGGGCCTGACCGGCTCCACCAGCCTCACCGCCTACACCCCGCCCGGCGGCACGGCCACCGCGGACGGGGCGGGCACCGGGGCCGGCTGGATCGTCGACGCGGCCGCCCCCGCCACCCCGCCGACCGCCGCGCCCTCGGCGACGCCGTCCGCCGCCGCGCCCCCGGCCCCGGCGCCGGCCGCCTCCGGCGCGGCCGCCCCCGGCAAGGGCGGCGCACCCTCCGACGCCCGGCTGACCCTGGCCAAGCCCGGCACCCCGGTGACCGGCCCCGCGGCCAACGGCGACACCGCGCCCGGCACCGGCGGGGTCGCCAACGGCGCCCTCGCGCCCGGGTTCACCGTCACCCAGACCACCACCGTCACCGAGCAGCGCGGGCTGGGCCTGTCCGGCATCACCTGCACCCCGGCCGGCACCAGCTTCTGGTTCGCCGGCGCCAGCACGGCCGGCGACCGCACCGACTACGTCAGCCTGGTCAACCCCGAGGCGACCGCCGCCGTCGTCGACATCAAGCTGTACGGCGACAAGGGCCTGATCGAGAACGACGCGGCCAACAGCATCACCGTCGCCGCCGGCAGCTCGCAGTCCGTCCTGCTGCCGACCATCAGCAAGGGCCAGGTCGCCGACCTCGCCGTGCACGTGGTGGCCCGCACCGGCAGGGTCGGCGCAGCCCTGCACGCGGCCGACGGCAGCAAGGGCGCCGACTGGGTGCCCGCCTCGGCGGACCCGGCGCCCACCCAGGTGCTCCCCGGCCTGCCCGCCGACACCGCCGGCGCCCGCCTGGTGGTCTGGGCGCCGCCGGAGGACGACGCCGACCTGAAGATCGAGCTCTCCGGCAAGAACGGCTGGTTCACCCCCGCCGGCAACGAGTCGATCCACATCAAGGCCGGCATGGTGGCCGCCCTCGACCTCGGCAAGATCACCCGCGACGAGGTGGCCGGCCTGCGGCTGTCGCCCAGCGACGCCAAGCACCCCACCCCGGTCGTGGCCGGCCTGCGGGTCGACCGCGCCGGCCAGAACGGCAAGTCCGACGCGGCCTGGCTGGCGGGCAGCGTCCCGGTCGGCGCCCGCGCCACCGTGGCCGACAACCGGGGCGGCGGTGCCAGCACGCTGTTCCTCACCTCCGCCGGCGAGGCCGCCACGGTCAAGGTCACCGCCTCGGCCGGCACCGGCGGCGGCACCCCGGTCAGCAAGGACGTCCAGCTGCCGGCCGGCGGCACGGTCGCCATCCCGGCGCCCGAGCCCGGCGGGCTGAACGGCAGCTTCGCGCTCACCGTGGAGACCGTCTCCGGCGGGCCGGTCATGGCCGCCCGGATGCTCGCCATCCCCGTCAAGGACGTCCCGATGTTCACCGTCCAGGCGCTGCGCGACGACCGCAGCAGCGTCAAGGTCCCGCAGGCCGCCCAGGACCCGGGCGTCGTGCTGCGCTGACCCGCCGACGACGAGGGGCGGTACCCGGGCCTTCCGGGTACCGCCCCTCGGTCGTCACGCGTGCCGCGTCGCCGCGTCAGTCCTCGTCGTAGCGGGGGTCGATGGCGTCCGGCGACAGCCCCAGCAGCTCCGCCACCTGCTCGATCAGGATCTCGTGCACCAGCGCCGCGCGGTCCTCCCGCGACTTCGCCCGGATCTCCACCGGCCGCCGGTACACCACGATCTGGCTCTTCCGCCCCTGCTGCCCCGGCGACACCCGGCCCAGCGGCACCCCGCCGTCCGCGTCCGGGCCGTCCGCCTCGTGCAGCGGCACCTCCTGGACGGCGAACTCCACCTCGATCAGCTGCGGCCAGCGCCGTTCGAGACGCTCCACCGACTCGCGCACGTAGTCGTCGAACAACTCGGAGCGGGTGAGCGAGATCGGCACCTGCGGAGGCGCCAGCGGGCCGCGCAGACCCCGGCCGTGCCGGTCGCGGTGCCGGGGGCGGCGCGAAGGTCCCGTCGATGACTGCGGTGCAGAGCTGTCCATATCACTGCCGAGGGTAGTCCTTGGACGGTCGGAAGTGGACCACCCCGACGCCGAATCGCCCGGGGCGGCGGGGGCGCGCGGGAGCGAGCGACGGGGGTACTCCCAGGCCGGAGCCCGGGGGAGGGCGGATCACCTCAGGTGCGCGTCGCGCGAGGCGCCCGCCGAGCGTGGCGACGGGGTGTCCGAGGCGTGCGGACCGCGACACGGCACACCCTCCGGGCAGGCGGTCTTCGCTCCCCGGCGAGGAGTGCTGTACCGTCCACCCTCGTGAGCTCTGTACGTCGTTGTTCGCGGACCGCGTGCGGCCGACCGGCCGTCGCGACGCTGACGTACGTCTACGCGGACTCCACCGCCGTACTCGGCCCGCTCGCGACCTACGCCGAGCCGCACTGCTACGACTTGTGCGCCGAGCACGCCGAGCGCCTCACCGCCCCGCGCGGCTGGGAGGTCGTCCGGCTCGCCGCCGAGGCCGGTCCGCTGCGCCGCAGCAGCGACGACCTCGAAGCGCTCGCCAACGCCGTCCGCGAGGCCGCCCGCCCGCAGACCCCCCGTCAGGGCCGCGGCCCCGAGGGCGAGTCGACCGAGGCCGGCCGCCGAGGGCACCTGCGGGTGCTGCGCTCGCCCGACAGCTGAGCCCCGGCCAAGCCCCCGCCCGAGCCCGGCTCAGGCCCCGCCCCACCCCTGCCGCGGCCCGGCCTTCCGCCGCGTCCCGGTACGCTGCCCCCCTGTCCGGGCACCGGCCGGTGCCGTACTCGGACGTATCGTGACCATGGGCGACCAGCCCGCCGATCAGACAGAGAACCAGGGTGGAGCCGCAGTGCGCGACCTCAAGCAGCTCGTGAAGGCGTACGACGTACGAGGCGTGGTCCCGGACCAGTGGGACGAGAGCCTCGCGCGCGCCTTCGGCGCCGCGTTCGTGCAGGTCACCGGAGCGTCCGCGATCGTGGTCGGCCACGACATGCGGCCCTCCTCCCCGTCGCTGAGCCGGGCCTTCGCCGTGGGCGCCGCCGCGTACGGCGCCGACGTGGTCGAGATCGGCCTCTGCTCGACCGACCAGCTGTACTACGCCAGCGGCAAGCTCGACCTGCCCGGCGCGATGTTCACCGCCAGCCACAACCCGGCCCAGTACAACGGCATCAAGCTCTGCCGGGCCGGCGCCGCCCCGGTCGGCCAGGACACCGGCCTCTCCGAGATCCGCGAGCTGGTCGAGTCCTGGACCGGCGAGGACGACACCGTCACCGTCCCGCCGCTCGACGTCAAGCCCGGCGGGCTGTCCGCCCAGGACACCCTGCGCGGCTACGCCGACCACCTGCTCGGCCTGGTCGACCTCACCGCGATCCGCCCGCTCAAGGTCGCCGTCGACGCCGGCAACGGCATGGGCGGCCACACCGTGCCGACCGTCTTCGACGGCCTGCCGCTCGAGCTCGTCCCGATGTACTTCGAGCTGGACGGCACCTTCCCCAACCACGAGGCCAACCCGCTCGACCCCAAGAACCTGGTCGACCTCCAGGCCAAGGTGCGCGAGGTCGGCGCCGACATCGGCCTCGCCTTCGACGGCGACGCCGACCGCTGCTTCGTCGTCGACGAGCGCGGCGAGCCGGTCTCCCCGTCCGCGATCACCGCGCTGGTCGCCGCCCGCGAGATCGCCCGCGCCCGGGCCGCCGGCGAGGACGAGCCGACCATCATCCACAACCTGATCACCTCCTGGACCGTCCCCGAGGTGGTCCGCGAGCTCGGCGGCAAGCCCGTCCGCACCCGGGTCGGCCACTCCTTCATCAAGCAGGAGATGGCCGAGACCGACGCGGTCTTCGGCGGCGAGCACTCCGCGCACTACTACTTCCGCGACTTCTGGCGCGCCGACACCGGCATGCTCGCCGCCCTGCACGTGCTGGCCGCCCTCGGCGGGCAGCAGGGCACCCTCTCCGCGCTCACCGCCGAGTACGACCGCTACGCCGCCTCCGGTGAGATCAACAGCACCGTCGCCGACCAGGCCGCCCGCTCCGCCGCCGTCCGCGCCGCCTACGCCGGCCTGGAGGGCACCACGGTGGACGAGCTGGACGGCCTCACCGTGGCCGGCCCGGACTGGTGGTTCAACCTGCGCGCCTCCAACACCGAGCCGCTGCTGCGCCTCAACGTCGAGGCCAAGGACCCGGCGAGGATGGCCGAGCTGCGCGACGGCGTCCTCGCCATCGTCCGCGCCTGACGGACGCGGTCCGGGCGCGGCCCGGACGCACGCGACCTCGCGCACGCGCCTGACGCACGCCCGTGGTGCCCCGGCCGGTAGGGTTTCCTCTCGGCCGGGGCACCGCCGTGCCACCCCTCCGACCCCGCCACCCGAGACTGGGAGCCCGAACGCCATGAAGCTCGAATCCTTCCTGCTGGAGATCCTGGTCTGCCCGCAGTGCCGGGCCGCGCTCACCGAGGGCGGCACCGAGGACCACCCCGAGCTGGTCTGCACCGCCGAGAACTGCGGCCTCGCCTACCCCGTCCGCGACGGCATTCCGGTGCTGCTGGTGGACGAGGCCCGCCGCCCGGCCTGATCCTTGGGGCGGACACCCGCACCCCGACCCCGCAGCCCTCAGCGCCCAGCCAGCAGCCGGAGGCCCGCCGCATGCTCGACGACACCCTGCTCGACGACCCGGCCGCCCTCCAGCGCGCCGACCACGACCGCGCCCTGCTCGCCCTGGCCGGTGCCGGCGCCCGGGTGCGCACCGCGCTGCGGCTCGCCGACACGGCCGGCCTCGACCGGCTGCGGCCCGACGGCCGCCCGCGCGCGGTGCTGGTCGCCGGCCACGGCAGCGCCCTGACGGCGGCCGAGATCCTCGCCGCCCTGGCCGGCACCGCCGTCCTGGTCACCCCGCTGGGGCCCATCGATGCCGTGTACGTCCCGCGCACCGACCGGGCCGCCGCTCCGCCCGTCTTCACCGCCGGACTGGCCTGGCAGCTCCCCGGCTGGGCCGGGCCGCTCGACCTGCTGGTCGTCAGCTCCGCCGCCGGCGTCGAGCAGGGCCTGATCGCGCTCGCCGAGCAGGCGTACGCGCGTGGCTGCGCCATCGTGGTGACCGCCCCGGTCGGCAGCCCGCTCGCCGAGGCCGCCCTCCAGGTGCGCGCGCTGCCGCTGCCGTACGTCCCGCCGAACCTGCCCGACGACGGCACGCGGCCGCCCGGCCCGGCCGCCGAGCCCGACCTGCCGGCCGAGGACCCGGCCGCGCTCTGGGCCCACCTCGCCCCGCTGCTCGCCCTCACCCAGAAGCTCGGCGTCACCCAGCTCCCGTACGACGCGCCGGCCGCCACCGCCGACCTGCTGGACGCGGCCGCCGTCCGCTGCCGGCCGGACGCCGCCGCGTACACCAACCCGGCCAAGGGCCTGGCCGCCCGGCTGGCCGGTACCGTCCCGCTGCTCTGGGCCGAGGGCCCGGTGGCCGGGGCGGCCGCCGCCAGGTTCGCCGCCCAGCTGGCCGAGCGGGCCGGCCGTCCGGCGCTGGCCGGGCAGCTGCCGCAGGTGCTCACCGCGCACCGCGGCATGTTCACCGGGCAGCTCGGCGCCGGCGCCGACCCCGACGACTTCTTCCGCGACCGGGTCGAGGAGCCGGACCCGCTGCACCTCCAGGTGCTGTTGCTGCGGCACGTCCCCGGCCCCGCGGCCGGCCCGCCCGACGAGGAGACGGGCCCGGCCGAGGTGCCGGCCGACGACGAGGGCCCGCGCAGCTTCGGCGCCGCCCGCGCGCACCGGCTGGCCGCCGCCCACGACGTCCGGCTCACCGAGTACGCCAGCGCCCGGCCCGACCCGCTGCACGCACTCGCCGACCTGATCGCGCTGACCGACTTCGCCGCCGTCTACCTGGGGCTCGCGGCCGCACAGTCCTGAGCCCGGGGGCGGAGGCCCGGTACCGTATGCGCTCGACAACGACTGAGCGCGGGCTGAACGGCCCCCGGCGGAGGGACCCTCCCGAGCATGAGCACCGAAGGCGGTACCAAGGCCCTGGTCGCGGCCCTGTCCGCGAACCTGGGCATCGCGGCCGGCAAGTTCGTGGCCTTCGCGTTCTCCGGCTCGTCCTCGATGCTGGCCGAGGGCGTGCACTCGCTGGCCGACTCCGGCAACCAGGTGCTGCTGCTGGTCGGCGGCAAGCGCTCGCAGCGCAAGGCCACCCCCGAGCACCCGTTCGGCTACGGGCGCGAGCGCTACATCTACGCCTTCCTGGTCTCGATCGTGCTGTTCAGCGTCGGCGGCATGTTCGCCCTCTACGAGGGCTACGAGAAGATCGCCCACCCGCACGAGCTGGACAACTGGTACTGGCCGGTCGGCGTGCTGGTCCTGGCCATCGGCCTGGAGGCCTGGTCGTTCTTCACCGCCTACCGCGAGGCCGTCAAGGACAAGGGCGTGCACGGCTGGCCCGCCTACATCCGCCGGGCCAAGGCGCCGGAGCTGCCGGTCGTCCTGCTGGAGGACACCGGCGCGCTGATCGGCCTGGTGCTGGCGCTGTTCGGCGTCGGCCTGACCGCGATCACCGGGGACGGCGTCTGGGACGGCGTCGGCACCCTGTCGATCGGTGTGCTGCTGATCGCCATCGCGATCGTGCTCGTGCTGGAGACCAGGTCGCTGCTGATCGGCGAGTCGGCCCACCCCGAGGTGGTGGCCGGGATCCGCGACGCCCTGGTGGACCACGACACCGTCGCCCGCGTCATCCACATGCGCACCATGCACCTCGGCCCGGAGGAGCTGCTGGTCGCCGCGAAGATCGCGGTCAACGCGGAGGACACCGCGGCGCAGGTGGCCGAGGCGATCGACGCCGCCGAGGTGCGTGTCCGCCGGGCCGTCCCGATCGCCCGCGTCATCTACCTGGAGCCGGACATCTACAGCGCCGAGAAGGAGGCCGCGGGCGACGACCCGTACGCCACCCCCGGCGGTCCGGTGCCGGGCGCGCACTGAGCCCGGCACACACGCAGGCTCCTTCGTTGCTTCCTTCATACGGGGCCCGGAGGCCGAATCCGGTCGTACCGGGCCGGGGCGCGGGGCCGTCGGTGTAGATTCGTCACCAGAGCCAGAACGTCGCTGCTGATGGCGGTCGATCGGCGGTCCGCGCCCGCGAGGGCGCGCCCCGGTCGAGGGAGAGAGGTCCTCCGACGGTATGTGCTGAGCAGCAGGGAGCCCGTCCCATCGTGGCCGGGTTGACCCGGCGTTGCCGCGCACCCGTGCGGCCCGCCGTGCTGTGACGCACCCTGAGGACCTTGGCCATGCCCCACCCCATCAGCGAGGAGCAGACGCATGTCGACCGACATCACCGGTGACTTCAAGGTTGCCGACCTTTCCCTGGCGCCGTTCGGGCGCAAGGAGATCCAGCTGGCCGAGCACGAGATGCCCGGCCTGATGTCCATCCGTGCGGAGTACGCCGCGGCGCAGCCGCTGGCCGGCGCCCGGATCACCGGCTCGCTGCACATGACCGTGCAGACCGCCGTGCTGATCGAGACCCTCACCGCGCTCGGCGCCGAGGTCCGCTGGTGCTCGTGCAACATCTTCTCCACCCAGGACCACGCCGCCGCCGCGATCGCGGTCGGCCCGGAGGGCACCCCGGAGAACCCGCAGGGCGTTCCGGTGTTCGCCTGGAAGGGCGAGACGCTGGAGGAGTACTGGTGGTGCACCGAGCAGGCGCTGACCTGGCCGGACGGCCAGACCCCGAACATGATCCTGGACGACGGCGGTGACGCCACCCTGCTGATCCACAAGGGCGTCGAGTTCGAGAAGGCCGGTGCCGCGCCGGACCCGTCCACCGCGGACAACGACGAGTTCCGGATCATCCTGGAGCTGCTGAACCGCACCCTGGTCGAGACCCCGAACAAGTGGACCGAGGTCGCCGCCACCATCAAGGGCGTGACGGAGGAGACCACCACCGGTGTCCACCGCCTGTACGAGATGCACCGTGACGGCAACCTGCTGTTCCCGGCGATCAACGTCAACGACTCGGTCACCAAGTCGAAGTTCGACAACAAGTACGGCTGCCGCCACTCGCTGATCGACGGCATCAACCGCGCCACCGACGTCCTGATCGGCGGCAAGGTCGCCGTCGTCGCCGGCTACGGCGACGTGGGCAAGGGCTGCGCCGAGTCGCTGCGCGGCCAGGGCGCCCGCGTCATCGTCACCGAGATCGACCCGATCTGCGCCCTGCAGGCGGCGATGGACGGCTACCAGGTCGCGACGCTGGAGGATGTCGTCGAGACGGCCGACATCTTCATCACGACGACCGGCAACAAGGACATCATCATGGCCTCGCACATGGCCCGGATGAAGCACCAGGCCATCGTCGGCAACATCGGCCACTTCGACAACGAGATCGACATGGCCGGCCTCGCCCAGCTGCCGGGCGTCGTCAAGACCGAGGTCAAGCCGCAGGTCCACGAGTGGCGCAAGGCCGATGGCAAGACCATCATCATCCTCTCCGAGGGCCGCCTGCTGAACCTGGGCAACGCGACCGGCCACCCGTCGTTCGTGATGTCCAACTCCTTCGCGAACCAGACGATCGCGCAGATCGAGCTGTTCACGAAGACCGAGCAGTACCCGATCGGCGTCTACGTGCTGCCGAAGCACCTGGACGAGAAGGTCGCCCGCCTGCACCTGGACGCGCTGGGCGTGAAGCTGACCACGCTGACCAAGGACCAGGCCGACTACATCGGCGTCCCGGTCGAGGGCCCGTACAAGGCGGACCAGTACCGCTACTGATCGCCCGGAACCACGGCGGTGGCCGGCACCCCTCGCACGGGGTGCCGGCCACCGGCATGTCCGGGCGCTCAGCGGGTCGCGTCGGTCGTCCAGGTGCCCGGGTCGGCGCCCGTGACGCCCACCAGGCGTGCCAAGCCGGCCAGGCCGCCGAAGCGCTCGGCCGCGGGCAGCGCGTCGACGTGCGTCGACACGCAGATCTGGAGCCCCTGCTCGGTCCGGCACTCCTTTCGCGGCATCGAGTACCGCAGCTCGCCCTCGGGCGCCACCACGGCCTCGAACTCCTTGCCGTCCACCGCGAGGGAGACGGTCGCGGCCCAGGGCAGCGGGCCCGCGGGGCGGATCAGCGACGCCCCGGTCGGCCGGAGTCCGTCCGGAAGCCCGGTCAGTCGGATCGGAAGCGGGACGTCCCGCCGGCCGAACTCGACGCCGGCGGCCACCCGGAGCAGCACGTCGTCGGGGATTCCGGCGGCGCCGAACGTCCCGAGCAGCTGCGCCCAGCGGCCGGAGGGGGTCAACCAGCGCAGGATGCGCTGCGAGTTGTCGAAGGTCGGGTGCGTCGGATTGACCACCCAGTACGCCGTCCGGCCGCCGACCGGAGGGGCCGGCGCCTTCTCCTGCTTCTGAGCGGGCGAGTCGACCAGCGTCGGTTCGGCCCCGGCCGGGTAGAGCGTCAGGTCGACACGGCGCCCGGCGAGGCCGGGCTCGGCGGCACTGACCGTGCCGACCGTGGGGGCGGCGGCGCCGGCGAGCTCCCGGTCCGACGAGTACCCGACGCCGTGCTCGCCGTCCACCCAGTCGGGCAGCACACCGAAGCGGACCTCGGTGGTCAGCAGGGCGCCCCCGGATTGGGTCGGGGCCGCGGTGGAGGCCGATACGGCCGGGGGCGCGGCGGGCGGGGCGGACGCGGCACCGCCGGGCTCCAGCAGCAGCGTGGCCGTGACCACGGCCGCGGTCGCGACGGCCACCACTCCGACCGCGGCCCGCTGCCGTCGCCGCAGGCGCGCCCGCCCCCGGGCGACGGACGTGGCAATGTCGAAGCCGGCCGCCGGGGAGGGTTCGTCGGCCAGGGCCGACAGCCGGGCGGCGAGGTCGCCACCAGGGCGAGCGTTGCTCGGCCAGGAACGTGTTGACCAGTACCTTGCGGGCGTAGCCGTCGACGTTCCCGACCCGCCGGGCTCATGACCAGTTCACGTAGAGCTTGGTGACGCTTTCCTGAACCAGGTCGTCCGCGCGGTGCCAGTCCCCGCACGGCAGATAGGCGACCTTGCGCAGCCAGCCGCTCCTGGAAGCCACGTACTCGGCGAACTCCGCGTCGCGTGCCTGCTTCGCCATCCCTGCCCCCCTTCCCTCGAACCAGAGGCGCCGATCGGCGCCGTCCAACCCCTAATGCAGGGACCGGTGCAGAACGTTGCATGCGGGTTGTCCGGACGGGCCGGACGTAGGCTTGCGGGCATGCCCAACGGCCGGTATTCGCTCCACGACACCCATGACCACGTGCTGCTCGGCGAGGAGCGCTTCAGCTGCGCCCCCGGCCCGGCCGGCTGGCGGTACGTCTCCAAGACGTACGGGCCCGAGGGCCAGGTGCTCGGCACGGTCGACCTGACGCTGGACTCGCGGGCCCGGCCGCTGCGGATGGAGCTGCGGGCGGGCGGCTGGCAGGTCCGGGGCGGCGCCGTCGACGGGGTGGCCTGGGTGCGCACCGACGCGGCCGACCCCGGCGGGGAGCACACGGTGGAGGGGCACGACCGGGCCCACGGCTTCGCCGGGCGCTCGCCGGCCTTCCTGGTCGCCACCGCGCGGCTGCTGCGGCTGCGGGATGGGGGGAGCGCGAAGGTGCGGCTGGTGGCGTTCACCGAGCCGGTACTGGCGCCGCGCACCTTCGACCAGGGCTGGCTGCTGGAGGGTGTGGACACCCACGAGACGGACTCCGGCCCGCTGCTGGTCGAGCGCTACCAGGTGGCGGACCTGGAGACGGGCGAGCAGCAGGTGGTGCACCTGGCCGGGGACGTGGTGCTGGCCGCGGCCGGGGTGGAGCTGGAGGAGCTGGAGTCGCCGCCGAACCCCTGGCCGGTGGAGTTCGGCGAGTAGCCCGGCGCGGGGCCGGGCACGCCGGGCGGGCCGGTGTCAGGCCGGCGGGGCGAAGCCGGTGGCGGGGGCCTGCGGCGGGGCGGTGGGCTGCTGCATGGCCTGGGCGGCCGGCTGCTCCACGGGCGGGGTCGACGGCTGGGGCTGGGGCTGCGACTGGGGGTGCGGGTTCGGGTGGAGCTGCGCCTGGGACTGGGCCTGCTGCTGGAACGCGTAGCCCTGGGCCCGGGTCCACTCGCGCCGCTGGCGCTCGGTCAGCACCGCGCCGAGGTACGCCGCCGGGTGCAGCCCGTACGGGACGGGGTGGCCGGTGCGAGCCGCGAGGTCGTCGGCCAGCCGGGCGGACATCTGGTGCGCCACCGCCGGGTCCAGCTGGCCGATCCGGCCGAGCAGCTGCCGGATCGCCAGCCAGAGCGGCTCCGGCACGGCGGAGAGGTCCAGCGCCACCAGTTCGCCGCCGATCGCCTGCAGCAGCTGCGGGGGCACCGGCGGCAGCGGGTTCACGGCGGCGCCGCTCCCGCCCGGCACCCGCTCGCGGACCACAAGGGTCCCCGCGAAGACGTCGCCGAGCCGCTTGCCGTCCGCCGACACCACCGAGCAGATCGTCGCCGGCACGCCGCTCAGCATGATGAGCTCGAAGAAGCCGACCAGCCCGCGCACCAGCGAGTGCCGGAACCGCACCGGACCGCCGTCGCTGCGCACCACCCGCAGGCCCAGGGCGGCCTTGCCGAGCGAGCGCCCGCGGGTGAGGGTCTCGATCATGACGGGCAGGGCCACCAGGAAGAAGACCACGAGTCCGAGCATCACGGCGGCCAGGGCGGCGGGGTCGAGATCGACCAAGACGACGCTCAGCGTCAGGGAGCACACCAGGAGCGCGGCGCCCTGCACGGCCAGGTCCAGCCCGATCGCCAGCGCCCGGCTCGGAAGCTTCGCCGTGCGCAGGCCGAGGACGACCGCCTCACCCGTCACCAGGTCGCTCAAGACACCCGTCCGTTCCCGTCGGTGATTCATGGTCCGTGGTTCATGGTCCGCGATCCGGGGAGGGAGCGTCCGTCGGATCGGCCCCCACGATCCCGTGATCCGCAGTCGTCAACATACGGGGCCGCGCGGCCGCTCGGGAAGGGAGGTCCCGGGCCGCCGGGGAAAGGAGATCCCGGCCGCCCGGGCACTCCCTCCCCCTGGCATGCTGGGCGCACCTGTCCGCACCCGCCTGCCCGCGCGCCCCGCGCCGACCATGGAGCTGCCGAATGGACCTGGACGTCTTCGTCGCCACCCACCAGGGGGAGTGGGCCCGGCTGGACGCCCTCGCCCGGACCCGCCGGCTCACCGGTGAGGAGGCGGACGAACTGGTCACCCTCTACCAGCGCGTGACCGGCCATCTGGCCAAGGTCCAGGCCGCCGCCCCCGACCCCACGTTGGAGGGCCGGCTCACCAGCCTGGTCTCCCGTGCCCGGGACGCGGTCACCGGCAGCCGCAGCAGCGGCTGGCGGGACGTCGCCCGCTACTACAGCGTGAGCTTCCCGGCCGCGCTCTACCGTTCGCGCCGCTGGTGGCTGCCGGTCGCGGTTCTCTCCCTTCTCGGCACCGCCCTCGTCGCCTGGTGGGTGGCGACCCACCCCGAGGTCCGGAACAGCCTGGCCACGCCGGCGACGATCCGCGAGATGACCAGGCCCGGCGGAGACTACGAGGCCTACTACTCGGACCGCCCCGCCAGCTCGTTCGCGGCCCAGGTCTGGACGAACAACGCCTGGATCGCGGTGCAGTGCCTGCTCTTCGGTATCGCGCTGGGCATCCCCGTGCTCAACGTGCTGTGGACCAACGTCCTCAACCTGGGGCTCGGGGTGGGGCTGATGGCCTCCGCCGGCCGGCTCGATATCTTCCTCGGCCTGCTCATCCCGCACGGCCTGCTGGAACTCACCGCCGTCTTCGTGGCGGGCGGCCTCGGCCTGCGGCTCGGCTGGACGATCATCGACCCCGGACCGCGCACCCGTGGGACGGCCCTGGCGGAACAGGGGCGCTCGATCATCGGCATGAGTATCGGCCTCACCACCGTGCTGGCCGTCTCCGGCATCCTGGAAGCCTTCGTCACCCCGTCCGGCCTGCCCACCTGGGCCCGCATCTCGATCGGCGTGCTGGCCGAGGTCGCATTCCTTCTGTACGCCCTCGTCCTTGGCCGGAAAGCTGCCGCGGCCGGCGAGACCGGCGACCTGGACACGGCCGACCGGGCGGACCTGCAGCCGGTCGCGGCCTGAGTCGAGGTGATCCACACGCCTCTGACCTGGTACTCTTCTCGCATCCCAGCCGAACCATTGACGTGGTAGGGCTGGGCTAGTAGATTTGAACGGTTGGGACAGGTTGGACAACGACCTGGTCCAGGCGCTAGTGTCTACGACACCGCCAAATCGAGGCGAGCGTGTTTCACGAAATACGCGCCCTCCGACGAGGTAAATTCCGGAACTGAGCACACCGAAAGCTTTGATAAGCTTCGGAGCGAAGTTGAAGGAAATCCCCCCAGTGGGAAATCAGAGAAACAAGCGCCGGTAAGAACGGCCGCGAGGATCTGATAAGCTGGAAACACGAAAGAACGAAGCGCCCGGAGGGCCCGCTGGAAGGCGGTCCGAAGGAAGTGTCCGTTCCTTGAGAACTCAACAGCGTGCCAAAAGTCAA
>NZ_JBVJCO010000006.1:236563-243806 GCF_055588525.1 Kitasatospora sp. NPDC041988 | reverse complement strand
GTCGAGGGCGACGACGCGGGTCTCCCCCTCCCCGTAGACCTTGTTCAGGCCGGTGGCGCGGGCGGCCGCCCGGCCGGTACGGACGGCGGTTGCGGACATCGTCACGGGAAGCTCCTGCGGGGACGGGAAAAGGGTATGAACGGGCATGGATGATCGCGTTCCGTTCAATCCTCCCAATCCGCGCAGGTCGGAAGTGTCGGTCCCGGGTACGGCGGCCCCCCGCCGTCCCGGCGGGACGGCGGGGAGTCTTCTCCTCCCCAGGTATGACGTCCGCCCCTGAGGCGAAGGTGCCGAGCGGTGGGGCGGCTACTCGACCGCGACGCCCAGGTGCACCGCGAGGCCGGCCAGCCCGCCCGCCACCGCCGTTCCGTCCGGGACGAACTGCCAGCTGCCGCCCTTGCGTTGGAAGGCACCCACCAGCAGGGCGGTGTCCGGCACCCCGCCGGTGGCGGCCGCCCAGCGCTCCGGCCCGGCGGCGCCCGGGCCGTACACCGCCGTCAGGGCCAGCCCGTGGACGTAGCCGAGCGGCAGGGCGGGCGGCTCCTCCTCCTCGGTGGAGACCGCGATCACCACCGCGTCCGCCGCGGCCGGCAGCCGGCCCGGATCCAGCGTCAGTTCGGCCGCGCGGACCGGCTCGCCGGGGACGGAGCGGGTCGGGTGCAGGCGGACGGCGCCGTCCGGGTCCTGCGGGTTGTTGAAGAAGACGAAGTGCTCGTCGCTCAGCACCTTCCCGCCGGCGCAGAGGAACGCGGAGACGTCCAGCTCCACCGCGTCCCCGCCGGCCGTCCGGCTCCGCCAGGACAGTTGGACGCTGCTCGGCCGCTCGCCGGCGGGGACGGGGGTGTCGCCGCCGGAGGCCGTGCTGTCCGTCCGGGCGGGCCGGCCGCCGTTGCCGCCCCCGTTGCCGCCGCCGAGACGGCCGCGCAGGCCCTGCTCGGCCAGCAGCTCGACCAGCTCCGGGCCGCTCACCAGCGTCAGCGGCTTGCCTTTGATGTAGTCGTACGAGCCCGGCCCGAACCCGGCCGTGGTCACCAGGATCCCCTTGTTCGCGCCGTGGTGCTGCACCGTGGAGTGGAGGTCGCGGACGGCGGTGGGGGAGACCGTCGAGCGGTAGCGCTTGGCCTGGATGACGATCCGTCCGCCGGTCACCGGATCGAGGTCGTCGGCGACCACGTCCACCCCGGCGTCCCCGCTGCGGGCCGTCGTCATCACCCGGAACCCGCGCAGCCGGAACAGCTCGGCGATCAGCTCCTCGAACTCGATCGGGTCCATCTCGAAGAGGTCCGGCTCCTCCTCGCCGCCCTGCCCGGCCACGCTGCCGCCGACCGTCTCCGGCAGCCGGTCCGGCCGCACCTCGTCCAGCCGCTCCGGCCGCGCCGACAGCTTGCCGCCGAGCCCCTGGAAGCACTCCACGGCGGCCACCCGGTCCAGCGCCAGCCCGGCGAACTCGGGCCGGTCGACCGTCACCGTGGACAGGAACCGCTCCGCCTCCCGGCCGGTCGCCGGGTCGATGCCGCGGACGAAGCCGTTCAGCACCACCGACGCCAGCAGCCCGTCGGCGTCCGCCCGGAACAGCTCGGCCACCACCCGCAGCGCGGTCTGCGCCAGCACCTCCCGGTACAGCGCCTTGCGCTCGGTGGCCGGACGCGCCACCTCGGCCTCCCGGTCGTCCGTCTTCACGTACCGCACCCGGCCGCTCGCCGGCACGACGTCGGCGCCCGGCAGCTCCCAGTTCACCACCAGCTGACGGGTCGACGCCTCCCAGGCGGCGACCAGCCGGTGCGGGAACCCCTCCGGCCAGCCCGCCGAGGCGTACAGCACGCCGGTGAAGTACTCCTGCACCGCCTCCGGCTGCCCGGAGCGCAGCCGTGACAGCAACTCCTGTGTACGGGCGGCCCGTTCCTCGTCCTCGCGGCGGTGCTGGGCCACCCAGTCCAGATACTGCCCGTGGTACTCGGCGAGCCGGCGCTGCCGCTCCGCCTCGGTGGCCTGCGCCGCGTACCAGTCCTGCTCGAACCGGGCCCGCGCCTGCGCCACGTACTGCTCGTACTGCCGCCAGACCGCCGGATTGCGCGCCTGCACCGGATCCGGCGGCGGCACCTGGTAGTGCGCCTGGTCCGGCATCGGCGTGGGCTCCCCGAGCCGGCCCGGCTCGAAGGCCGGCAGCGTCCGCGGCGCCAGCAGCGCCTGCGGGCTGAACGCCGGCCGGCCCAGACCGGCCGCCAGCAGGCCCTTCAACTCCTCTACCCGGGCATCCAGTTCGGCCGTCCGCCGGGCCGCCTCCGCCTCCCGTGACTGCTGGTACGCCCGCAGCGCCTCGCGCTCACCCCGGGCCGCCGCCCGCTGGGCCTCGCGCGCCTCGCGCTCACTGCGGCGCTGCTCGGCCGCCTGGGCGCGCCACTGGACCTCCTCCCGGCGCTGCTGCTGCCGCTGCGCCTCCGCCCAAACCGCCAGCACCCCGTCGTTCCGCCGCCCCGCCACCGTCCACCCCTTTGCTCCACACCCGGGCGGCTCCGCGCGCCGCCTCCCGGCCGCGCCGCCGCCGCGCCCGCCACAATAGAACGTGGACGGGCGAACCGGCCAAGCGCCCACGACCTGCGGGGCTGCGGGAGGGCCGGACCGGCAGCAGCACCGGCGGCGGCACCGGGGTCGGCATGGCAGGCCCGTCGTCAGCCGGCCACCCGGATCACCGTCTTGCCGACCGTGCCGCGGTCCAGGAAGTGGCGGTACGCCTGCGGCACCTCGTCGAGGCCGAACTCCCGCCCGACCACCGGCCCCAGCCCGTGCGCCCCGACCGCCCGGATCACCGCCTCCAGGTCGGTGCGGCTGCCGACGAACTCGGGCCGGATCGTCGCCAGCGAGCCCGCGTACGCCTCGTCGCTGATCCGCAGCGCGGCCGGCCGGTCGCCGACCACCCAGAGCAGCACGATCTGCCCGTACAGCGCGGCGGCGCGGACGGACTGCTCGATGGTGGCCGGCCCGTGGGTCTCGACCACGACGTCGGCGCCCGTGCCGCCGGTCAGCCGGCGTACCTCACCGGACCACTCGGGCGTCCGCCGGCGGTCGATCACGTGGTCCGCACCGAGCTCGGCGAGCCGCTCGGCCCCGGCCTCGCTGCCGCTGACGGCGATCACCCGGCACCCGTGCAGCCTGGCGAACCGCACGGCGAACAGCGAGACGTCCCCGCTGCCCAGGGTGAGCACGGTCTGGCCGGCGAGGAGCGGGCCGCCGCCGGTCAGCGCCCGCCAGGCCGCCACCCCGGCGCAGGTCAGCGAGGCGGCCTCGGCCCAGCCCAGCTCCGCGGGCAGTACCGCCAGCGCCTGCTCGTCCAGGACGGCGTACTCGGTGAGCAGGCCGTCGACGGTGCAGCCGAGCTGGTCGGCGAGCTCGGGGCGGAGCCGGCCGTCGGTCCACCGGGGGAAGTAGCTGCCGGTGACGTGGTCGCCCACACGGAGCCTGGTGACCGCGGCTCCGGTGGCGACCACCTCGCCCGCACCGTCGCTGAGCGCCACCACCCCGGGCCGGGCGGGTAGCGGGTAGCGGCCGGAGAGGATCAGTGCGTCGCGGCGGTTGAGCGAGGCGGCGTGCACCTTCACCAGCACCTCGGTGGGCCCGGGGGTGGCCGGCTCGCCGTGGTGGAGGGCGAGGCCGTCGGGGTGGCCGGGCTTGTCGAGACGGTACGAGCGCATGGGGGGAGTCCTTCCCGGTGGCGGTTCCTGGCTATGGGCCGATCCTCGCCGCGGCCGGGCGTCGCGCCAATTCCCGCCGGGGAATGAGGGAATGGAACCCCAGGAACGGCCTACTCGCCCCGGACCTCCGCGTACCAGCGCCAGTCGGTTCGGCGCGGGCGGCCGGGGAGATCGGCGCGGCCGGTGGCCCAGAGCAGGGTCGGCCAGGGGCCGGCGGCCGCATCGAGCGGGACGTCGGGGAAGAGCCGGGCGAGCGTGCGGTGGCAGACGTCGGCCGGGGGCTGCCACGGCAGGCCGAGGCCCTCCGCGACGTCGTGCAGGTGAACCAGCGTCTCCACCAGGCTCATCGCGGTGAACCCGGCCGGGTCGGCGATGCCCCACGGGTGGTAGGCGCGGGCGTCGGGCGCCGCGGTGCGGGCCATCGCAACCATCAGGGCGCCGCTCGCCTCCAGCACCTGGACCAGCCCCGTCGGCCCGGACTCGCGCTGTGCGAAGACGAAGCTGTTCGGCCCGCCCGGGAAGTGACGGACGGACAGGAACGGGACGTACCGGTCGAGCGGCGGGGCCTCCGGGCCGAGCTGGGCCGCGTAGGCGACCAGGTCGTCCGCCAGGTGCTCGACGGTGGCCCAGCAGTCCCAGTCGACGGCCCCGGCCGGCCGGGACCAGTCGGCGTCCGCGGGCGCGCCGCGCAGGGTGACGGCGGCGAGGCGCAGCACGAGGGCGAGGTCGTCGGCGGTCACCGGACCAGGGGTGACGGGAGCGGCGGAGGGCTGCGGCTCGGGAGCTTCGTCGATCATGGCGCGACGGTACCAGCGCCGCCGCCGCCGGACCGGTCCTGTCCCGGTCTCCCCGCCCGGCTGGTCGGCCGGTTGCCGGTCATCCGCGTGATCGAGGAGTCTCGGGGTCGGACGGCGTACGCCCCTACTGGCGGTGTACATCCGTAGGCCGACCGGTCCACGGGGGAGTCGTCCGGACGGGCGATGTGCCCCGGCCGCGGCGCCGGGCAGCCTGGGCACCATGACAGCGAACACACAAGTGACCGAACGTCACTTCCACGCGCTCCTGGGGCGCTTGAGGTCCGGCGCCGTGGCGTTCTGCCTGGCGTCGGTCTCGGCGGTGGCGCTGGCGCCGCTGCCCGCCCACGCCGCCGGGGGCGACCAGGTCGAGGAGCGCGCAGGCGGCTACACCGCCAAGATCCGGCGGACCGAGTACGGGGTGCCGCACATCCAGGCCCGCGACTTCGGCGGCCTCGGCTACGGCTACGGGTACGCCTTCGCGCAGGACAACCTCTGCCAACTCGCCGACCATGTCGTGACGTTGCGCGGCGAGCGGTCCCGGTACTTCGGCCCCGACGGGACCACCGCCGACGACCGGACCGTCCCCAACCTGGCGAGCGACACCTACCAGCGGGGCGTGCGCGAGGCCGGCACCGTGCAGAAGCTGCTGGACCGTCCGGCCCCGCTCGGCCCGACGGACGAGCTGCGCCGGATGGTCGAGGGCTACGCGGCCGGGTACAACCGCTACCTGAGCGACACCGGCGTGGCGAAGCTGCCGGACGCCACCTGCCGGGGCAAGGACTGGGTCGGCCCGATCAGTGCCCTGGATCTCTGGTCGCTCATCCTGGACGTCAACACGGCCGGCGGCGAGGTCGCGTACAAGGGCGCCATCGGCACCGCGACGCCGCCGGGCGCCGCCGGGACGGCCCCCAGCGCGGCCCCCGTCACGGCCCCCGTCGCGAAGAAGGCCCGCACCGTGCCCGCGAGCGGTGGCGAGGCCGCCGACCTCGGCAGCAACGGCTGGGCCCTCGGCCGCGACGCGACCCGCGACGGCACCGCCATGCTGCTGGCCAACCCGCACCTCAAGTGGGCCGGCAGCGACCGCTTCTACCAGGTCCAGCTGACCATCCCGGGCGTCATGGACGTCGCGGGGGCGGGCCTCTACGGCACCCCGCTGGTCGAGATCGGCCACACCCGCGGCCTGGCCTGGACGCACACCACCAGCTACGCCGACCACGCCTCGGTCTACCGGCTCGCGCTCGTCCCGGGCGACCCGACCCGCTACCTGGTCGACGGCCGGGCCGAGCAGATGACCGGCCGGAGCGTGCAGGTCACCGTCCGGGCCGCCGACGGCACGGTGTCCACCGTCACCCGCACGCTCTACGACTCCCGTTACGGGCCGGTGCTGGCCGACGGGTGGACCACCGAGCACGCCTTCGCCGTCCGCGACGCCAACGCCGGCAACCTGCGCTCGATGAACGAGTGGCTGGCGATCGGCAAGGCCCAGAACCTCGACCAGCTGAAGCAGGCCCAGCGCACCTACCAGGGCGTGCCCTGGACGTACACCATCGCCACCGACACCGGCGGCACGGCGTACTTCACCGACAGCTCCGCCGTCCCGCACCTCACCGACGCGCAGAACGCGCAGTGCGGCCGGGAGACCGAGGAGTTCGGCAGCGTCCTGGACGGCTCGACCACCGCCTGCGACTGGGGCAGCGACCCGGACGCGCTGGTGCCCGGCGTCTACGGGCCCGCCAACCACCCGACCCTCACCCGCACCGACTACGTCGCCAACTCCAACAACGGCCCGTACCTGACCAACGCGGACGCCCCACTCGCCGGACTGCCGAAGATCTACAACAACGGCACCGCGATCGGCCCGCGCGCGCAGCTGGGCCTGCAGATGATCGCCGACCGCCGGTCCGGCCGCGACGGCCTCGGCGCCGCGGGATTCACCCTGCCCTCGCTCCAGGCGACGATGTTCGGCGACCGCGTCCGGACCGCCGAGCTGAACCGCGACGACGCGGTCGCGATGTGCCGCGCCCACCCCACACCGACCGCGACCGACGGCACCCCGGTGGACGTCCGCGCGGCCTGCGGGGTGCTCGCCGCCTGGAACACCCGGGCCGACGCCGACAGCAAGGGCACCGTGCTCTGGCAGGCGTTCTGGCTGGAGCTGGGCCGCGGCGGCCCGCACACCTGGGAGCGGGTGCCGTACGACCCGGCGCAGCCGCTCACCACCCCGCGCGGGATCGACGGCGAGAACGCGGCCGCCCAGCGCGCGCTGGCCGACGCGGTGCGGCGGCTGGCCTCCCAGGGCACCCCGTTGGACGCGCCGATCGGGCTGGTCCAGCGTTGGGCGGGGATCCCGCTGCAGGGCTGCTCCGGTGGGCTCGGCTGCTTCAACGTCCTCACCGCGGGCCCGGACTCGGGCAACGGCGGCGGCACCCGGCCGGCCGACCTGGCGACCGTCCCGCACGGCTCCAGCTTCATGATGACCACCGAGCTGACGCCGCAGGGTCCGCGCACCCGCACCCTGCTCAGCTACGGCGAGTCCGCCGACCCGGCGTCGCCGCACTACACCGACCAGACCCGCCTCTTCTCCCGCAAACAGTGGGTGACGGAGCGGTTCACCGAGGCGGAGATCAAGGCGTCGCCGCAGCTCCGGGTGACGACCCTGGTCCGCTGACCACTCCCCGTGGCGGGGGGGGGGGGGGGGGGGGGGGGGGGGCACACCGCCCCCCCCCCCCCCCCCCCCCCCCCCCCCCTCTTCCTCCT
>NZ_JBVJCO010000006.1:213689-236553 GCF_055588525.1 Kitasatospora sp. NPDC041988 | reverse complement strand
GGGGCGCGCAACAGAGGGGGAAACGAGGTCTCCCCCGCACTTCGGGGTAACCCCTGTGTCCCCCCAACCCCCCCCCGTGGTGGGTCCCCCCCCCCCCCCCCCCCCCCCCACCCGCGCACCGCTTCCACCACCTCCACTGTCTCCACGGCCCGGTTGTCCGAGGCGGCGGGTAACCTCGCTGGTTCGGAGGCAAGGGCGCGCGACGGGAACGGCGGGCACGAGGGTCGGCAAGGCGCGCCTGACGGGAACGGCGGGCACGAGGGAAGGGCGGGCGTGAACGCACCGCAGCAGACGGGCGGCGGGTGGATCTCCACCGGCCTGCAGTGGCAGGACGGGCGGCCGGTGCTGAGCGCGGTCAACGGGCGCCGGGTGCACGAGCGGGCCGTCGTACCGGGCACGTCGGTCGGCTGGCTGCTGGCCGGGCCGCGCAGGTGCACCGGCGCCTGGCTGGCCGGGGCCACCGAGCGGACGCCCTGCCCGCACCACGCCGTCATCGAACCGGACGGCGGTGCCGTCCAGTGCCCCGCCTGCCAGAGCGTGGACCGCGGGCTGGCCCTCGCCCGCGACCAGATCCTCGACGACGGCCGCACCTACCGGCTCTACCTCGCCTGGTTCGGCGACGGCCTGCTCAAGGTGGGCCTGACCGCCGAGCAGCGCGGCACCAACCGGCTGCTCGAACAGGGCGCACTCGCCTGGACGTTCGCCGCCCGGGGGCCGCTGCCCGCCGTCCGCCGGGCCGAACTCACCGTCGCCGCCTCCGGCCTGGCCCGCGAGCGGTTCACCGGCAAGACGAAGACGCAGCACTGGTGGCGGCACGGCGACGCCTCGCAACGCCGGCAGATCCTCGCCGACGCCCGCGCCCGGGCCCACCACCTGCTCGACGGGCACGCGGTGGAGCTGCTGGCCGACCACCCCGTCACCGACCACGTCGACCTCTACGGCCTGGCCGACGGCGCCCCCGCCGCGTACGGGCAGATCGACGCCCTGGCCCCCGGCGCGGTCGTCGCCGGGACGCTGCGCCCGCCGATCGGCCGCTACCTGCTGCTCGACCAGCCGGGCGACGCCGAACCGCTGCTGCTCGACACCCGCCTGCTCACCGGCTGGACGCTCACCCCGGCACCCGGCCGCCCGGCATCGGGCCTGACCGTACGGCCCCGGGTCCGTCCGCAGGAGGCGGACACCCAGGAGGCGCTGTTCTGATCACGCCCCCTCGTGACTGGTCACGCCGCCCTCGTGCCCCGCGGCCTCACACCAGCTTGCTGCGCACCCCGCCCGGCCCGGACCGGGCCCGGCGCGAGAGCGGCGGCCGCGACGGCCGGACGTCGCGCGCGGGGGGTGCCTCGGCGGCTGCCCGCCCGGCGAGTGCGGCCCGGGCGGCGGCCAGCGCCACCCGGGCGAGCAGCGGGTCCTCGCGGACGCCCGCCGCCCGCTTCTCCGTCTGGCAGCGCGTGCACCAGAGGGGGGAGGCGGGCCCGTCCGGGTACGCCATCTCCTCGGGCGGCAGGTAGTGGCTGCCGCACTCGACGCACTCGAAGACCATCCTCATCCGACGATCACCGTCCCGGATCCGTGGCACCGACCGCATGGCGACCAGAAGGTGTTGAGCTTCGGCACCATGCTTCCTTCCTCGTCCAGTTCGACCGTGGCCTCGGTCTTCTGGGTCCCCCCGGACCCGCCACACCCGGTACAGGCCTGAACCTCGGGCATATGACCCTCCTTGGCGCGGGGACCACCGTAGCGCGAAATCCGTGGGCGGAGCAGCGGTCCTGACGAACCACCACTCCTCCGGGGAGCGCGCAGCCCGACCGCACGCCCCACCCGTCGCATGCGCCGCGGCGGGAGGGGCGCACCCGGCACATGCGTAGGGCCCCTCCGGGCGGGAGGGGCCCTACGGTCACGCGGTCAGCCCGTCGCGCTGCGGAGGAACTCGCGGTTCATCGCGGCGATGCTGGGCAGCGGGATGCCCTTGGGACAGGCGGTGGCGCACTCGCCGGTGTTGGTGCAGCCGCCGAAGCCCTCGGCGTCCATCGCGGCGACCATGTTCCGCACCCGGGACTTCCGCTCCGGCGCGCCCTGCGGGAGCACGTTGAGGTGGACCACCTTGGCGGAGGTGAAGAGCATCGCCGAACCGTTCGGGCAGGCCGCCACGCAGGCGCCGCAGCCGATGCACTCGGCGTGCTCGAAGGCCGTGTCGGCGGCCTCCTTGGGCACCGGGGTGGCGTGCGCGTCGGGGGCGCTGCCGGTGGGGGCGGTGATGTAGCCGCCGGAACCGATGATCCGGTCGAACGCGGAGCGGTCCACCACCAGGTCCTTGACCACCGGGAAGGCCGAGGCCCGCCACGGCTCGATGTCGATGGTGTCGCCGTCCTTGAAGTGCCGCATGTGCAGCTGGCAGGTGGTGGTCCGCTCCGGGCCGTGCGCCTGGCCGTTGATGACCATGCCGCAGGCGCCGCAGATGCCCTCCCGGCAGTCGTGGTCGAAGGCCACCGGCGAGTCGCCGCGGGTGATCAGCTCCTCGTTGAGGGTGTCCAGCATCTCCAGGAAGGACATGTCGGGGCTGATCCCGCTGACCTGGTAGGTGGTCATCGAGCCGGCCGCGTCCGGGCCCGCCTGGCGCCAGATGCGCAGGGTGAGGTTCATGCGTAGCTCCGCTGGGTGGGGTGGACGTGTTCGAAGTCGAGGTGTTCGCGGTGCAGCACGGGGGCGGTGCCGGTGCCGGTGAACTCCCAGGCGGCGGCGTAGCTGAACTCCTCGTCGCGCCGGGCGGCCTCGCCGTCCTCGGTCTGGCTCTCGGTGCGGAAGTGGCCGCCGCAGGACTCGGCGCGGTGCAGGGCGTCCAGGCACATCAGCTCGGCCAGCTCGAAGTAGTCGACCAGCCGGTTGGCCTTCTCCAGCGACTGGTTGAGCTCGGCGCCCGTCCCCGGCACCTTGATTCGGCGCCAGAACTCCTCGCGCAGCTGCGGGATCCGGTCCAGGGCCTGCCGCAGGCCGGCCGCGTCGCGGGCCATCCCGCACTTGTCCCAGAGGAGTTCGCCCAGCTCGCGGTGGAAGGAGTCGGGCGTCCGGTCGCCGTCGACGGCGAGGATGAGGTTCAGCCGGTCCGTCACCTCGGCCTCCACCTCGGTGATCGCGCGGTGGTCGGCCGGGACGGCGGGCAGCGGGTGGCGGGCCAGGTAGTCGTTGAGGGTCGGCGGGAGGACGAAGTAGCCGTCCGCGAGGCCCTGCATGAGGGCGCTGGCGCCGAGCCGGTTGGCGCCGTGGTCGGAGAAGTTGGCCTCGCCGATCGCGAACAGGCCCGGCACGGAGGTCTGCAGGTCGTAGTCGACCCAGAGCCCGCCCATCGTGTAGTGGATCGCCGGGTAGATCCGCATCGGCACCCGGTACGGGTCCTCGGCGGTGATCCGCTCGTACATCTCGAACAGGTTGCCGTACTTGGCCTCGACGGCGTCCCGGCCGAGCCGGTGGATGGCGTCGGCGAAGTCCAGGTAGACGCCCTGGCCGCCGGGGCCGACGCCGCGGCCCTCGTCGCAGACGTTCTTGGCGGCCCGGGAGGCGATGTCGCGCGGCACCAGGTTGCCGAAGGACGGGTAGATCCGCTCCAGGTAGTAGTCCCGCTCGGCCTCGGGGATCTCGCCGGGGGGCCGGGTGTCGCCCTTGGCCTTCGGCACCCAGATCCGGCCGTCGTTGCGCAGCGACTCGCTCATCAGGGTGAGCTTGGACTGGTGGTCGCCGGAGCGCGGGATGCAGGTCGGGTGGATCTGGGTGAAGCACGGGTTGGCGAAGTGCGCGCCGCGCCGGTGGGCCCGCCAGACGGCGGTGGCGTTGGAGTTCTTGGCGTTGGTGGAGAGGTAGAAGACGTTGCCGTACCCGCCGCTGGCGAGCACCACCGCGTCGGCGGTGTAGGTGGAGATCCTGCCGGTCACCAGGTCACGGGCGACGATGCCGCGGGCCCGGCCGTCGATCACCAGCAGGTCGAGCATCTCGGTGCGCGGGTGCATCTCCACGTTCCCGGCGGCGATCTGGCGCTCCAGCGCCTGGTAGGCGCCGAGCAGCAGCTGCTGGCCGGTCTGGCCGCGGGCGTAGAAGGTGCGGGAGACCTGGACGCCGCCGAAGGAGCGGGTGTCGAGCAGGCCGCCGTACTCGCGGGCGAAGGGGACGCCCTGGGCCACGCACTGGTCGATGATCTCCACCGAGACCTGGGCGAGGCGGTGCACGTTGGACTCGCGGGCGCGGAAGTCGCCGCCCTTGACGGTGTCGTAGAAGAGCCGGCGGATGGAGTCGCCGTCGTTGCGGTAGTTCTTGGCCGCGTTGATGCCGCCCTGGGCGGCGATGGAGTGGGCCCGCCGGGGGGAGTCCTGGAAGCAGAACTGCACGACGTGGTAGCCCTGTTCGGCGAGCGTCGCGCCGGCCGCGCCGCCGGCCAGGCCGGTGCCGACCACGATGACGGTGTGCTTGCGCCGGTTGGCCGGGTTGACCAGCTTGGCGTCGAACCGCCGCTGGTCCCACCGCTGTTCGATCGGCCCGCCGGGGGCCCTGGTGTCGGCGACCGGCTCGCCGACCCGGTAGTCGCTGTACGACGCCTGCGTGTTCAACTCACCACTCCGGTCATCACGGCCACGGGGACGGACAGGAAGCCCACGGTCAGCACCAGCGCCAGGCCGTTGGCGGTCAGCTTCAACGCCTTGTCCCAGCGGGCGTTGTTGGCGCCGAGGGTCTGCGCGGCGCTCCAGAACCCGTGCCGGACGTGCAGGCCGACGGCGAGCATCGCGACGATGTAGATCACGCCGCTGTACCAGTGGGAGAAGGAGGCCACGATGTTCTGGTACGGGTGCCCGTGCTCCGCGGCCGGGTTCACGGTGAGCGTGGTCAGGTCGAGGATGTGCCAGACGATGAAGAGCGCCAGGATCACCCCGCCCCAGCGCATCGTCCGGGTGGCGTAGGAGGCCCGCCGCCGCTGGTGCACGTACTTGGTGGGCCGGGCGGCGAGGTCGCGCCGGCTGAGCTGGTACGCGGCCACGCCGTGCAGCAGGACGGCGGCGAGCAGGCCCGCCCGGGCGATCCAGAGGAACCACTCGTAGCGCAGGAACGGCTCGCCGAGGGTGCGCAGCCAGTGCGCGTAGCCGTTGAGCTCGTCCGGGCCGAAGAAGATCTTGAGGTTGCCCAGCATGTGCGCGACCAGGTACAGCAGCATGACCAGTCCGCTGACGGCCATGACCGCCTTCTTGCCGACGGTCGACCGCCACAGGGTCTCCAGGGTGGACGGATGCCGGGCCGTCCGAGTCGCGGTTGTCATGGCTGCAACGGTAGGGAGCGGCGGACGGTCCGTCCAAGACATGATGCGGCTTGTGACGATAGGCTTGACCTATTCTGAGAGCTGTGCAGCTCCAGCAACTCCGCTACTTCCTCGCCGTCGCCGAGACCCGCCACTTCACCCGGGCGGCCGAGGCGGCGCATGTCGCCCAGCCCTCGCTCTCCCAGCAGATCCGCGCACTGGAGCGGGAGTTGGGCGCGGAACTGTTCCACCGCACCCGCGGCAACATCGCCCTCACCGACGCCGGCGACGCACTGCTGCCGCTGGCCCGGCGCATCCTGGCCGACACCGAGAGCGCCCGGCTGGCCGTCCAGGAGACGGTGCAGCTGCGCCGCGGCCGGGTGCGGCTGGGGGCGCCGCCGAGCCTCTGCACCAGCCTGGTGCCGGACGTGCTGCGGGTCTTCCGGGACCGCTACCCGGGGGTGGCGCTGGTGGTCCGGGAGGGCGGCTCGCGCGACCTGGTCCGGACGCTGGCGGCGGGGGAGCTGGACCTCGCGCTGATCATCACCCCGCCGAGCGGCGAGGCGGTTTCGGCGCTGGACGTCACGGAGCTGCTGCACGAGGAGCTGGTGCTGGTCGCCCGGTCCGCGCAAGGCCGGCGGCGCACGGTCCGGGTGACGGAGCTGCGCGGGCGGCCGCTGGTGATGTTCCGTGAGGGCTACGACCTGCGCGAGGCCACCCTGGCGGCCTGCCGGGCGGCCGGGTTCGAGCCGGAGTTCGCCGTGGAGGGCGGCGAGATGGACGCGGTGCTCGGCTTCGTCCGGGCCGGGCTCGGGCCGGCCGTGCTGCCGGGCATGGTGGCCGCCCGCTCGGGTCTGGCCGTCACCCCGTTCGCCGGGCCCGGGCTGGGGCGGACCATCGCCGTGGCGCATGGGCACGAGGTGCCGCTCACCCGGGCGGCGGCCGCGCTGCGCGAGAGCCTGCTCACCCACCTGCGCGACGCGGCCCGGGCGGGCGAGCTGCCGCCGGGCACCCGGCTGCTGCTGTCGTGAGCACGCTGCTGTGGTGAGCGCGCCCCTGTGGTGAGCCTGCCCGCTGTGGTGCGCCCGTTCCCGGTCCGGTGAGCCGTGCCCCCGGTGCCCTGTGCCCCGCCGGCCGAGGCGTCGGCCGGGCCGCCGGACCGTGCCGCCGAGCCGGGCCGCCGAACCGTGCCGCGCGGGCGAATGGTTGGCACGCTGTGCGAATCACCCAAATCGTGACCTTACGGAGCCACCGGCCCGGAACCCGCTGTTCACAGGCCGCGTCACAGGCAGTGGCTGCGGTGCCGTATGGTGCGTCGCCGCAGAGCGGAGCAGGCAGGCGCGGGGAGAGTACGGCGATGGACGACGGGAAGCAGCAGGACGGCAGACCGGGCGGGGGCGGCACCGCCCCCGCGGGCGGCGAACCGGTGATCGAGGACGAGCGCCCCTGGGAGCTCCCCGACTACCTCCACGGCCGGGAGCTCGGCGCCGGAGCGAGCGGCCGGGTCGTGCTCGCCCGCCACCGGGAGACCGACACCCCCGTCGCGATCAAGTACCTGCACGGCTCCGTCGGCACACCCGCCCTCCGCGCGGAGGCGCAGGTCCTCGCGACCATCGACTCCCCGCACGTCACCCGGCTCTACGAGTACGTGGAGGGCGAGCGGGGCTCGGCCATCGTGATGGAGCTGGTGGACGGGATCGCGCTGCGCGACCTGCTCCGTGCGGAGGGCGCCACCACCCCGGAGGCCGCCCTGGTGGTCCTGAAGGGTTCCCTGCTGGGCCTGGCCGCCGCCCACGACGCCGGGGTGGTGCACCGCGACTACAAGCCCGCCAACGTGCTGGTCGACACCTCCGGCATCTCCAAGCTGGTCGACTTCGGCATCGCGGTGCCGGCCGGCGACGACCGCGACGTCTCCGGCACCCCCGCCTACATGCCGCCCGAGCAGTGGGCGGGCCGGCCCGCCTCGCCGGCCGGTGACGTCTACGCCGCCACCGTCACCTTCTTCGAGTGCCTCACCGGCGCCCGCCCGTACGGGGGCGCCACGATCGCCGAACTCGCCGTCCAGCACACGGAGGCGCCGATCCCGGCCGAGCTGGCGCCCGACCCGGTCCGGCCGCTGATCCTGGCAGGCCTCGCCAAGGACCCGCAGGCCCGGCCCGGGAGCGCGGCCGCCCTGGTCGAGGAGCTGGAGGCCGTCGCGGCGGCCGAGTACGGCCGGGAGTGGGAGGAGAAGGGCCGGCTCGACCTGACGGCGCTGGTCGCCCTGCTCGCCCTGCTGCTGCCCGGTGCCGGCGGTGCGGCGGGCGGCACCTCGCTGGCCCACACCGCCGTGGGCGGCGCCGACACGTCGGCGGGGGCGCAGGCCGCAGCCGGTGCCGACACCGCGCCGGCCGCCGCCGTCCGGGAGACGCTGGTCCGTCGCGGCGTGCGTCTGAGCAGTCGTGGCAAGGCGCTCGCCGGCGTCGTCGCCGGCACCCTGACCCTGGCCACGCTGGCCGGCATGGCGATGGCGGGGGCCGCCGACGGCGGTGCCCGCACGGTCGTCGGTGGCGCCACCCCGGAGGCCACCACCACGCTCGGCGCACCCGACCCGACGGGCGGCCCGTCGCCCACGGCGGGCGGTGCCACGGAAACCCCGGGCGCCGAGCAGCCGTCCAGCCCGACCGCCCCGTCGTCCACGGTCTCCGGCAGCCCGAGCGGCTCCGCGACGCCGACCAGCTCTCCCACGGCCGCGCCGACCGGCAAGATGCCCACGGCCCCCGGTAAGCCGCCTGCCGGTGGCGCCCCCACCACCGGCCTGCCGCCGGCCCCGCCCGGCGGCGGCCCCACCACCACGGCGCCGCCGGCCCCGCCCGCCGGCCCCACCGCGACCACCGCGGTGCCGACCCTGACCCTCGCCCCGGTCACGCCGACCCCGACCGTCGCCCCGGCGACCATCGCGGTCAGCTCGGTGAACCTGGACTCGCTGACCTGCAGCGGCCGTTGGAGCCTGACCGCGACGGTGACGGTGGTCGCCCAGGGCACGGGCACCGGCACACTGACGCTGAACTGGTTCCACACCTCGGGCGGACGGGCGGTCACCGTCGGGACCGACACGGTGGTGGTCCGCGACGGCCGGGCCACCGTCACGCGTGCGCACGACTTCGGCTCGGCCGACACCTTCCCGACCTGGGGCGTGAGCGTCGGCACCACGCCGGCGGCGGCCACGCCGGGCAAGACGTCGGGCACGATGGCCGCCTACCTGTGCGACCCGCCTCGCTGAGCCCGCGTCGCTTGGTCCCGCGCCGTTGAGTCCTGCGCCGGTCTGTCCTGCGCCGCTCAGTCCCGCGCCGTTGAGTCCTCCGCCGCACCCCGGTACCGATCCGGCCGGTCACCGCCGGCCCCGAACCACCCGACCCGCCCCGCCCGTTGGAGAAGCCATGCCCACGCCCCGCCCCGACTCCGCCCCGGTCCCGGGCGCGGCCGACGACCAGACCGTACGGCTCGGCGCAGGCCCGGAGGACGCCGAGCAGACCGCCCGGCTCCGGTCCGCGCCGAAGGGCACCGAGAAGACCGTGCGGCTCGCTTCGGGGCCCGAGGGTGCCGAGGGTGCCGAGGACGCCGAGCGGACGGTCCGGCTCGGGTCCGCGCCGGCGGCGAACGAGCGGACCGTCAAACCGGACCGGGGCGCCGGGGCACCGGCCGCCGGCGGGCCCGACTCCGAGGCCACCGCCCGGCTCGACGGCGACGACGCCGCGAGCGCGACCTTCCTCGACCCCCGGGTCTGGGGCGATGCCCCGGAAGCGGGCAAGACCACCACACGCGTGCAGACCCCGGCCTACGGAAGCGCCGTGCCCGCCCCGCCCTCGACCCGCACCACGGAGGCGGCCGGCCCGGCAGACACCGGCGCCACACCGCCGCCCGGTCCACCACCGGCGGACGGCTCGTCGGCTGACGGATCGCCGGTCGACGGCCCGTCGGACGAACGGCCGCTCGCCCCGGGTGAGTTGCGCCGGTTCGGCCCCGGTGTTCCGCCGCAGGCCGCCGCGGTCTGGCACGGCGCCGCCGGGCCGGAGGCGCAGCAGCCGCGCCGCCCGCGTCGGGTGCGGCGGTGGCTGGTGCCGGCGGCGGTGCTGCTGGCCGTCCTGGCCTTCCTGTTCTGGCGCTTCACCATGCCGCCCCTGGCGGTCACCGGTGTCGGCGTGACCACCGACTCCGCGGGCCCCGGCTGCGGCGGTACGGCGGTGATCACGGCCGGGGTGGAGACCAACGGCGGGGCCGGCACCATCCGGTACCGCTGGCTGCGCAGTGACGGCACCACCTCGGGCGAGCTCGCCCAGGACGTCCGTGTCGGCGCGCACCGCACCGACCTGGTGCTGCGCTGGAGCTTCGAGGGCCAGGGCTCGCTCCAGGCCACCGCGACGCTGGAGATCCTCTCACCGGGGGCCCGGACCGCGGCCGCCTCGTTCGCCTACCGCTGTCCGTGAGAGGGCTCTCCCGTGCCCGGGCGGCGGCCTCGACGCGGTTGCGGTCACCGAGCCTGTTCTGAACGGTCGCCAGGTGGCTCTTGACGGTGCCGGGGCGAGGGCGCCGCGGATCACCGCCCGGGCCGTCGTCGAGCGGTGGGTCCGGGCCCACAGGCTGCCGTCGTCGGTCGGTCAGGCGGGGGCGAGGCCGATCAGGGCGGCCAGGGTGCGGGCGTTGTGCTCGAACGCGGCCTCCGGGTCGAGGATCGTGCCGGCGAACTGGCCGGACAGCTCGAAGCCGAGCCAGCCGAACAGCCCGGTCCAGGCGGTGAGGGCGCGGTAGACCACGTCGTCCGGCACCTCCGGCATCACCGCGCGGACCCGTTCGGCGTCCGGGCCGAGGGTCGGCGGGGGAACGGGGAGGTGTTCGGGGACGGCGAGGGCCGTCGCACGGTGGGCGTCGGCGACGATCCGGCCGAAGGCCAGCGTGCCGCGCATCGCGGGCGCGACGGTGTCCTGCGGAGCCCGGTAGCCGGGGACGGGGGAGCCGTACAGCAGGGCGTACTCGTGCGGGTGGGCGAGCGCCCAGGCCCGCAGGGCGCGGCAGAGCGCCAGCCAGCGGCCGGTGGGGTCCCCGGCGGGCCGGGTGGTGACCGCGTGCTCCAGGGCGTCGCCGAGCGCGTTGTACGCGTCGATGATCAGCGCGGTGAGCAGTTCGTCGCGGGAGGCGAAGTAGCGGTAGATCGCGGACGAGACCATGCCCATCTCCCGGGCCACCGCCCGCAGCGAGAGACCGCTCGCTCCCGAGGTGGCGAGTTGCTGCCGGGCGATGTCGGTGATCTGCCGGGTCAGTTCGGCTCGGACGTCTGCGCGGGCGCTGCGGCTGGCTGTCATGGAGGCACGCTAGCAGAGGAGGAGAGCGGCGCACTGGAACGAGAGCGGTGCTCTTGACTCGCCCCGACCGAGGAGAGAGCATTGCTCTCAGAAGAGAGCGCCGCTCTCGAACTGGGAGGGATCCGTCATGTCCAAGCTGCTCTACACCGGCCCGTCGCTCGAGACGCTGCACCAGGAGTACGCCAAGGAGCGCCGGATCGACGAGGCCGCACCGGTCACCTCTGCCTCGGAGATCCGGATCGAGGCGTCGGCGGACCGGGTGTGGGAGGTGCTGGCCGACCTCCCGGGGTGGGGCCGGGTGCGCCCGGGCTACCGGCTGCTGAGCCTGGACGAAGGGGTGGCCGTCGACGCCCGGTTCACCTGGGCGATCGGGCGGACCCGGATCACCGGGCGCTTCGCCGTCGTCGATCCCGGCCGGGAACTGACGTTCACGGGCGTGGCGATGGGCGTCAAGGCGATCGACCGCCTCGTTCTGACCCCCACCGGGGACGGTGCGACCCTCTTCCGCATGGAGGAGTCGATGGCCGCCCCGCTCGTCCCGCTGTTCTTCGGCGAGGGCCGCCTGCGCGCCCAGCACCGGCAGTTCCTGAACGCGGTGAAGGCCGAGGCCGAGCGGTCCTGATGACCACCCGCCGGGCGAACGTGACGCGCAGGCGGCGCGGCGCTTCTCACGGCACCGGTCCGACGGCTTGGCTCGGCACCCCCGAGCACCGCCGCTTCCGCACGGTGAGCTCGTTCGCGCACCAGGCTACGAGGGCATCACCCCGTGGATGCGGGAGAGGGTGAACATCCGTTCGTCGTTCCGCAGGTGACACCAGGCGTTGAGGTAGGGCGCATCGAGATCGAGCCGGCTGAGGGTGCGGACGGTCTCGCTGCCCGAGGTGGCGACGTACTCGATCGTGACCGACTGGCCTTCGTTGACGGCATGGGCGAGCTGGCGGACGTCGGCGAAGGACAAGTTGCGCGCGTATCCGGCGATGATCTCCTCGGTGTCGCTGTCGTAGGGGCGCTCGTCGTACGGGTCCGGCTCCGGGACGTCCTGCGGGGCGGCGCGTAGTCGGGCGGCAAGGGCGCTCCGGCCGGCGGCCGTCAGGGTGCGCGCCGTACGGGGGCCCGTCTGCGGCGGGCGGGACTTGCCGCGGGGCAGGCGCGGCGGCGGGACCGGGCCTGCCACGCGATGACACGGGGCCCGCTCGATACGGACGGACCCGTCGGGTTTCTCGGCGACGGGGGCGTAGCCCGCGGACCGCAGTGCCGCGAGCGTCTTGTCCGGTGGAGTCCGGCTGACCAGCACCGTCGGTGCCAGTTGCCGCAGGCCGAGCGGGGCGAGCTTGCGGTGGGCGGCCAGTTCGGCCAGCAGGCCGGGCTCCTCGCCGTGGATCACGCAGGCTGCGGAGACGACGCGCACGCGGCCGTGGCTGCGTGCGGTGTCGTGAAGCAGGTACGAGAGCGGTTGGGGAAGCGGCTCGACGGCGACGGCCGCGAGGTCGGCCGCCATGGCGTCGGGGGTGTGGCCCGCGTCGAGGGCGCGGCGGACGCTTCCCGGACTGAACCGCCACACGGACGCCGCACCGGCGGTCTCCCGGTCGGCGACGGAGTCCAGCAGCGTGCAGAGGGACGCCGACGGCGTCCCGGCGACGACGGCCGTGAGGTCGCTGCCGAAGCGGGCGGTCCCGGTGGCGGCGGGCAGCAGCTGCCGACAGACGGACGCCACAGCTTCGGCGTCATCGGCGAGCAGGGCGTCCCCGATCGGGGACAGGGCCCCGAGAGCGAGTACGCCGAGCAGTTCCGATTCGCGGATCACGGTGGCGAACGGTGTGACGTCCTGGGGGAGTTCGTCGGCGAGCGGACGGTGCCACGCGATCAGCGCCCCCAGCTCCGCCGGATTCGTCGCGCCCTCGCCTACCGGAAGCTGCGTCGTGGCCGTGAGCAGCCCGTGCCGGGCCTGTACACAGCCGGCGCACGGCGGTGTTCCGGCGAGGGCCGGCAGTGCCTTCCCGTCCTCGTCGCGGCTCCCGCCGGGGGTCAGCGGCAGTGTCCACCACGCCCGGAGAAGCACGGCGAGCCGGTCGGCCGGCTCCTCCCCGGCCCAGGTGTCGTAGGCCTCCGTCGCCGCGACCTGGTCGCCGTCGCGGGCCAGCAGCCCGGCCGCGTTCGCCGTCTCCAGCACGAGGCGTACCACCAGCTCCTCGCACTTCGCCGCCCTGCCGATCCGGGACAGCTCACGTGCGCCGATCCCGCCGGACTTGAGCCGGGCCGACGGAGAGGCGGCGCACACCGCCAGGACGGATGAGGCGTGGACGGCGAACGCCATCGCGGCGGCCGAGGCCTCCCGGTCGATCTCGGAAGCCGTGACGGGTGCCGACTGCAGGACGGGTGGGACGGCTGTGAACGGCGCGTGCCAGCCGAAGCCGCGCAGCGCCAGCGCCACCTCCGCGGGCATGCGGGCGGGCCCGTACCAGCGACGGTCCCGGACCAGCAGCCCCCGCTCCAGCGCCCATCGTGCACCCGGCTCGCCGTCGTCCCGAGCAGTCCCGAACAAGGTGAAGTCCGGACGCCCGGGAGCCTGAACCGCCCGTTGCTCAAGGAGTCTCCGGGTGGCCGCGGGGGCCTTGGCCACCAGCGAGGTGACCCGGGCGGGATCGCTGTGATGGCCGACCAGCGCGGCCAGCCGCTGCTGTTTGCGACCACTGGCCGGCTTGAGGCCCAGCGTCGTCACCATGCGGCCCAGTTCGTCGGAGCCGGCGTCCACGAGCAGCCGTTCCAGCGGCGCGTCCAACTCCAGGGGTGAATCCCAGGCTTGCCGCAGCGGTCCCGCCATGTGCAGCAGGCCATCGCCGCCCGGCCACACCAGGGCGCGATCGGCCAGCGCCTCCAGCACCGCGTCCAACCCGCGCGAGCGTTCCCCGTCCGTCGCGTCCAGGATGCCCGCCAGGACGTTCCGGGGCGTGGGCGTCAGCGCGGCCACGGCCTCCGCCACCTGCAGGTCCGGCAGCGTGAGCCCGGGCAGTGCCAGGGCCACTGACGCCGGGCGCTGAAGCCGGTCCGCCAGTTCGCCGACCGACCGCGGCTCGGGAGCCGCCGCGGCGTCCGGGCGCGCCGCCAGGACCCGCTCCAACCGCGGTCCGCCGACACCGTGCAGCCAGGCGGCCAGGGTCGATTCGCTCGCCGTGCCGATGGGGAACACCTCACCATGTAGGACGGATGTCATTCCGCGCCGGAACCGGCCGGGAGCTCAAGCATGGCGTATGAAGCGGGTTGCGCGCGTCACACGACGGAGGGAAGCGGTCGAGGTCAGTCCGTGGACGACCTCTGAACCATGTTGCGTATGGTGAGAACGAAGCCGACCGCCTGCCGCCCGGAACGCAGCGCTGGGAACGTACCGGGTACGACGAAGGCCCGGACCGCTCCGGGCCTTCGCGGCGGAGGTGCAGCACGAGCAGTCAGCGCTCGAACTGAATGCTCGCCAGCTTGTCCGGGTAGTAGCTGACGCGGCCGGTGTCCGCCTGCCCGATGAAGTCGCAGCCCGAGGTGATCGTCCCGACCAGAGGCGTTGCGCTGCCGACCAGGGTGATGGTCAGTTTGGCCGTCCCACCGGGGGTGAGTGCGGGAGAGGAGTTCTCCACCTTCAGACGGACCATCTTGTCGAACGTCACGTCCCGACTCTCGTCCAGCCTGACCCCCGTACCGGTGGAGACGCAGAACCGGACGGTCGATGCCGGCATGCGGATCTGCTGGCCGTCCTTGGTCGTGAAGACCGCCTGGACGTCGGTCCACGCCTTTGTCGAGGCCGACGACTTGGCCGACGGGCTGGTCGACGGGCTGGTCGAGTTGGTCCCGCCGGTGTTTCCCTGTGGCGCCGGAGCGGTGACGGTGACAGTGGTGGTGACGGTGGGCTGGGCGGCGGACGCCTCACCCTGCTCGTGGCCGAGGAAGTAGAACGGGACCGCCGACGCCACCACCGCGAGGACGCCGGTGATCACGGCAGCGGTGATCGCGCCGCTCCGGGTGATCCTGGCGACCTCCACGTGGGGGTCGGGCCCTCTGCGATTCGCCGGATCCTGCTGCGGTTCACTTGCCACGGCCGCCCCCACCCGCTCCAGTGTGCCGAACTCGTAAGAAGGTACCGCCAGTTGGGCGCGCTTGCCAGGGTGACCGGGCCGCCCGGTTCCCGCTGACCCTCACCCCGTTCGTCGTCAAGCAGATGGACATCCCGTTCCAGTACGACCTCGACGGGCTGATCGACGTCCACGTCGGCTTCAACGGCATCATCGACCGCTACGAACTCCCCATCTTCTCCGGCGTGTTCAGCCTCGCTTGATCACGAACGGCTTAATCCGGCCGCACGGGAGGGACAGGTTCGGTTATTTAGACACTTCGTGATCAAGTGTGTGGCAGCAGGTGGACCTCGCGCAGACTTTTCCCCGCATTCACCACTACGGCACGGCGCGCCATCCCTCGGCGCCGCGCCCCGTGTCAACAGCCTTATGTAGTTCGGCCTTTGTAAAGCAATGGCTGCACAGACGCACACTGCGGGAGATCCTCTTGCGGCACTCTGGCCTGAGCGCGGCCTGCCGGATACGGCTGGCGTTCGGCAGGCCGTACTCTCCTCGGACTACTTGGTAGCGAGGAGTTCTCCGCGCTCGACGGCCTCGCGGAGGACGGTGGCGATCTCCTGGGGCAGGAGGTTGATCGCGTCGAGGGCTTCGGCGGTCAGGGGGATCTCCTCCAGGATGTAATCGCCGCGGCCTTCCTGGCTGAACTCGGGGCCGGTGCGGTCCTCGAAGCTCCACTTGTCGATGGTGGCGAGGTAGAAGTCCTGGCGCTCCTCGTCGGTCTCCAGGGTGTGGAGGAGGCTGACGATCTTGGCCTCGCCGGCGATCTCCTCGTGGATCTCGCGCTGCAGAGCGTCCTCGGGGCTGGCGTCGGTCGGTTCGATCTTGCCGCCGACGATCACCCAGTACGGGTCGATGCCGGGGCGGATGCGCTTGATCAGCAGCGTGGTGTTGTTCGGGGTGAGGAGGACGGCGCGGACGCGGTGCTGCATGGTGGTCTCTTCCTGTCTCGGTGGTGCTGGCGGTCAGTGGAGGATCCAGCCGCCGTCGACGTGCAACGACTGGCCGGTGATGAAGGACGCGCTCGGGCCGGCGAGGAAGGCCGCTGCGGCGGCGACGTCCTCGGGGCGGCCCCGGCGCTGGACGCACTGGCGGCGGATCTGGTCCTCGGGTCGGGCGCGGTGATGGGCGGGCAGGTCGTTCTCCGCCTCGACCTGGATGGCCCCGGGGAGGACAGTGTTCACGCAGATTCCGGCCGGGCCAAGTTCCCTGGCCAGCGACCTGGTGAAGCCGATCAGCCCGGCCTTGGCGGTGCTGTAGGCGGTGAGGCCGGGCCGTCCGGCGCGGGCGTTGACGCTGCCGATGTTGACGATGCGGCCCCAGCGACGAGCTGTCGGAGTGGTTCGCGAGGCCAGCAACGGCGCTCGGTGGGCGCTGGTCGCCGTTGAGGCCACCGAACCCTGGTGACCAGCGTCGCCTTGAGCAGGGTTGGTGCAGGCGGCTTACCAGTAGGCGCTGTCGTCCCAGGATTCGAAGCTGGCGAACTCGACGGGGTCGTCATCCTCGTCCAGCGCGGCCAGCCCTTCGGTGCTGAAGGTGCCGCGCTGCCACGCAAGGAGAGTGTTGATCAGACCCTGTTTTAGCGGCGGTCCCTGGTCCGCGTGGCGGGGCCAGACGATGAGGGGCCAGCTGTCCGGGTCGTCGCCTTCGGTGAGCCAGCCGAGTTGGTCGCCGTCGATGGAGTTGGCGAAGGGGAGGAACCCGCCGGGCTCGGGCCAGGTGGCGAGCGGATACCACTGCGGATGGTTGCCCTTGAGCTGCCGGTATCCGTCCGTGGTCGACTCGACGTGCTGGAGGTAACGCCGCTCGCCGGTGCGCAGCGGGGTGAAGAAGCGCAGCCAGCCACTCCAGCAGCCGGCGCCGTACAGGTCCATGAGGGTGACGTACTCGCGCGGCAGCGTTGTGCCCAGTTCGGCGAAGAGTCCTGCCCATGTGCCGCCGCCGACGTAGGGGTCCCCTGGCGGCGGGGACAGCAGACGCAGGGCGTCCAGGCCGGTGCCGGTTTCCAGGGCGGTGCGGCGCTCGGCGTCGGTGAGCCGAGGAGTGGTGGGCTCGGGCGGGGTCCAGGGCTGTGCGGTCGGCAGGAAGGCGGTGCGGGCGATGGTGCCGGGGAGGGGGCCGATCAACGGTCCGGGTGGGGACGGCAGCTCCCATTCCGCGCGGACGGTGTGCCGCAGATAGCCGCTGAGGGTGAGGTCGTAGTGGTGCCAGGGCCGCAGGCCGCTGCCAGGGACGCCATCCGAGTGGCTGACGACCACGGTCCACTCGTTGGGGTTCTCGGAGACGGAGGTGTCCCAGAACAGGACATCAGTGCCCCGGGTTTCGCCCCAGGCGAGCAGTCCGCCTGGCTCGGGGTAGATGGCGGGCTGCTCGTGGTCCGGCAGTTCTCGGGCCTCGATGCGAGCCTCGCGGTGGGTGTCGCGGAGCCAGTCACCGTAGTCGAAGCGGTCCTCCTGGACGCAGGGGACGTGTACCCACAGGTACTCGCCAAAGTCCAGCGGGCCGTGGGTGTCGGCCAGTTGCTTGTAGTCGTCCGGAAGCCTGAGTCCCAGCCACTTCTCCACCGCTGTCCAGTCGACCACGACCGGCGCGGGCGAACGTTCCGGGTGTGGCGTGGTGAAGGCGGCTACGTCCAAGCTCACGTGAGTTCCTCTGCGTTGGGCGGCTCAAGTAGATGCCAGCGAGAGTATGCGAGCTTGATCGCGTGAGGTCGGCCTGGTCACGTTGATCAGGCAGCCGGCGGGTGGAAGTCAGAGGTGAGCCCGGAGCTGGCGCGCGGGGCGCCCGAGCACGTCCGCGAGCCTGATCAACTCCGCGTCGGTGAACCAGATGAGGGCCGCCGCCGAGTCGTCCAGTGCGCGTCGATTGGGATGCCGCTTGGCGCGTCAGCTGATCCAGATGCCCTCGGGCGAGATCCGGCGTGCGAGGCGCCGGTCGGCGGCGCTGACGGGGGTCGACCACGACACATCGGTGGTCTGACACCCGGAATCGTCGGCGAGGGTCTGTACGAGCGTCGCGCCAACGCCCTTTCGGCGGTAGGAGTCTGCGACCCAGATCAGGTCGATGCACGGACGTAGGGTGTCGTCCTGATCGCCGTACTCCGACTCGTCGAGCAGGTCCCAGCGGCGGTGCTCGCTGACGTCGTGGGTCGCCAGGTAGCCGATAACGTATCCGTTGGCCTGCAGCAGGTATGCGCGTACGTTGTCCGGGGTCTGTTCTGGCTCACCAAGGTGGGACCACGAGTTGACGTCGTAGTGGTTCTCCCTCTGCGGCATCCGCCCCACCTGGTATGCCAGCTTCCGCCAGGCGATCGGCGACTCGGTCGTCACCACCGCCAGGTCGCTCCACCACTCCAAGTTCTTTGGAGCCCGAACGCCAATCACCCACATCGCATGGTGGGCGGCGTGTTCATTCCCGCCGTCCTCAGGGGCTCGCAGGGTCATTCCGCAGGGGCATTTGCCGCCTGGCAACTGCAACCAAAACTGCAACCACGGAACGACGAAGGACCCGACCGCAGTGCGGTCGGGTCCTTCGTCTGCCCTGGCGGGCGGGTGCGGAGGATACGAGATTCGAACTCGTGAGGGGTTGCCCCCAATGCGCTTTCCAAGCGTGCGTGGACGCGGGAGGGCCCCGGGCGGTGGCCCTGGGTCGCTCCTGTGAGCGGCGGTGGTGCGGGTCGGGGCCGCGACAGAGGAGTGACGGCGCACTCGGGGAGCGTGCGGCCGTGGCGCGCGACTCCCGTGTGCGCCGATGTGTTTCTGCTCGTCGTTCCCGCAGGTCGGGCGGCCTGCCTGCGGGAACGGCCAAGGTGGTGTACGAGCCGTCGGCGGCGGGGTTCGAACGGTACCCGGAGCGGGAACCGGGCCGCTGGCCGCCTCGTCGGTGGCACCAGGCGAGGACGGACCGGACGGCGTGCTGAGGGGGCCGGCGATGCAGGACGAGGCAGGGCGGAGAACCGACGAGTGGCGCCTTCCGGACTACACCCAGGTGCGGGAGCTGGGCGCGGGGGCGAGCGGCCGTGTGGTGCTCGCGCACCACGACCGCACCGGCACGCCGGTGGCGATCAAGTACCTGCTCGATGCGGTGGGCGGCTCCGGCCTCCGCGAGGAAGCGCAGATCCTGGCGCGGGTCGACTCCCCGTACGTCACGCGGCTCTACGAGTACGTCGAGGCCGGGCCGCACGCGGCGATCGTGATGGAGCTGGTGGACGGCGTGCCGCTGCGCACGCTGCTCAAGTCCGAGGGGGCGACGACGCCGGAGGCCGCGCTGGTCGTCCTGAAGGGCTCGCTGCTGGGGCTGGCCGCCGCTCACGCGAGCGGCCTGGTGCACCGGGACTACAAGCCCGCCAACGTGCTGGTCGCGGCGGACGGCTCCACCAAGCTGGTCGACTTCGGGATCGCCGTGCCCAGCGGCGACGACCGGGACATCTCCGGTACGCCGGCCTACCTGGCGCCGGAGCAGTGGACGGCCGCGCCGGCCTCACCCGCCGCCGACGTGTACGCCGCCACCGTGACCTTCTTCGAGTGCCTGACCGGCACCCGCCCGTTCGCCGGCCGGACGGTCGTGGAGCTGGCGGTCCAGCACCGGGAGCACCCCGTGCCGGAGGAGCTGGTCCCGGAGCGCGTCCGGCCGCTGGTCAGGGCCGGGATGGCGAAGCGGCCGGAGGAGCGGCCGGCCGGAGCCGAGGATTTCGTCCGGCAGTTGGAGGCGGTCGCCGCGGCCGGGTACGGAGAGCGGTGGGAGGAGCGCGGGCGCGCCGACCTCGCCACCCTGGTGGCCCTGCTGGCGCTGTTGCTGCCGTGGGGCGCGGCCGGGCCGCCGCCCGGCGGGGCGACGGCGCTGGCGCACACGGGGCTCGGGGCCGGCCGGGGCGCTGCGGCGATCCGGGGCACGCACGACCGGGGCAGCGGTGCCTCGGCGGCCAGGGGTGCCCACCCGCGTGGGGGCGCCTCCGCGCGCCGGACCGTCCGGCGGCTCGGGCTGCGCGAGCGGGTGCGGGTGGAGCACCCGCGGCGTCGGCCGGCCCGGGCGGTCGTCGGCGCGGTGGCGGCCACGCTCGCGGCGGCCTCGCTGGCCGGGGTGGCGCTCGCCGGAGCTGCGGACCGCGGGGACCGGACGGTGACCGGCAGCCCGGTGCCGCGGGTCACCACCACGCTGGGCGCGGCGGGCGGAGCCGGCGGGGAGGTGACGGACGGGCCGTCCGATCCCACGGCGTCGGCCGGGTCCTCGGCGACCCGGACGCCCACCGCCCCGCCGTCCCCCGTGGCGAGCCCCGCGTCGTCTCCGTCCCCGTCTCCGTCCCCGTCCCCGTCCCAGGCTCCGTCGCAGTCGCAGTCGCAGTCGCGCTCGCCCGCGCCTTCGCCCACCTCCGGTACGACGTCGAGCCGTACGGCCGGCCCGACACCGAGCCGCCCGCCCACCCCGGGCGCCACCACGTCGCCCGCGCCCAGGCTCACTGACACGCCCCGTAGCACCCCGCCGTCCACGTCCACCGGCGCCTCGCCGTCCATGCCGGTCAGCGAACCGCTGCCGCCCTCTGCCACCACCGCGCCGCCGCCCGCGATCCGGGTGACCTCGCTGAACGTCGACTCGATCAGCTGCCTGGACAACGGCCACTTCGGCATCCAGGCCAGGATCACCGTCGTGGCGTCCGGGCCGCCGGGGGCCACGCTCACCGTTTCCTGGCAGCACCACTCCGGCGCGATCAACCCGCCCGTGACGATCGCCACCGACACCGTGCGGCTTGGCACCGGCTCCGTAACCCTCACCCGGTCCCACGACTTCGGCGGCGACGACAAGCTCCAGTGGGGCGTCCGGGTGGGCAGTGACCCCAGGCCGGAGAGCACGCCGACGGCCTACCGGGAGCTGCCCGCCATCGACTGCCGGCAGCCCGGTTGATCCCGCCCGCGGTCCTGCCGCACGTTTCCACCGCGCCTCCCCAGCACACCACCCCAACACACCTCCCCACCGCACCTCTCCGCCGTACGTTCCCGTCGCACGTCCCCGGAGGTCTCCATGCCCCTGCCCCGACCGGAGCCCGGCCCGGGAGCCGGCCCCGGTTCCGAGCGGACCGTCCGACTCGGCGCCGGCCCCGATCCCGATCCCGAGCGGACGGTCCCGCTCGACGGCGCCGCGCCCGCCGCGCCCGCCATGTCCCCCACGCCCGGCGCCGAGGACGCCGAGTGCGCCACGTTCCTCGCCCCGACCGTCTGGGGCACCTCGGGTGACCGGTCGCCGGAGCCCGTACCCGTCCCGCCGGAGTCTGCCCCGGCGGCCGACGGCCCGCAGCAGTACGAGGTGCGCCGGTTCGGCCCCGGCGTGCCACCGGTGGCGGCGGCGGTGTGGCATGGCGCGCCGCCGCCCTGGCTGCCGCAGGCCCGGCCGCGTCGGCGCCGGGCCGTCCGGTGGCTGGTCCCGGCGGCCGTCCTGGTCGCCCTGCTCGCCTTCCTGCCGGCCCGGTGCCGGACCGAGCCGCCGCTCGCGCTGACCGGGGTCACCGTCGGCGCGGAACCGGCGGGCGGCCCGCCGTGCGGCGGAACCGCCGTGATCACCGCGACGGTCGGCACCGACGGCCACGCGGGAACCATCCGCTACCGCTGGCTGCGCAGCGACGGCACATCCTCCGGTGAGCTGGTGCAATCGGTGCACTCCGGGGAGCGCCGGGCGGAGCTGGTGCTCCGCTGGTCCTTCGACGGCCGCGGCACGATGCGGGCGACCGCGACCGTCGACATCCTCGGGCCCCGGCGTCTGGGGGCGGCCACCTCGTTCACCTACGCCTGCCAGGGGTGAGCGTTGACGCCGAAAGGCCCGGGGCGGGTGCCCCGGGCCCGTCGTGCGGCGGTGCTGCGGGTCAGGCCGGCAGCAGGGCCTCGATCGCGGCGATGACCTCGTCCGACTCCGGCTCGGTGCGCGGGCGGATGCGGGCTGCCACGGTGCCGTCGGGGGAGATGAGGAACTTCTCGAAGTTCCAGGCGACGTCCCCGGCCTTGCCCTCGGCGTCGGCGGTCTGCGTCAGCACCGCGTAGAGCGGGTGGCGGTCGTCGCCGTTGACGTCCGTCTTGTCGAACAGCGGGAAGGAGACGCCGTAGGTGGTGGAGCAGAAGGTCTGGATCTCCTCGGCGCTGCCCGGCTCCTGCCCGGCGAACTGGTTCGACGGGAAGCCCAGCACGGTGAAGCCGCGCGCGGCGTACCGCTCCTGGAGCCGCTCCAGGCCGGCGTACTGGGGCGTCAGGCCGCACTTGGAGGCGACGTTGACGATCAGCAGCGCCTTGCCCTTGTAGTCGCCCAGCGAGGCGGCCTCGCCGGACAGGGTGCGCAGCGGGATGTCGTACAGGCTCACGGAAGTCCCCTTCGGATGGTCGGTGTCGGGACAGGACTCGTCACGGAACGGTAGCCGCCCCGCCTCTCCCAACCACGAGCGGGCTACGCGTGTTCCGCGCGGGCCGGTGGGATCTTCGCATCGAAACGGGCGGCGACGGCGGCGAAGTCGGCGCTGTGCCAGCGCTCGGGCCGCATCCGGATGGCGATGTCGGCGGTCAGCTGCTCGGTGGTGGCGGCGAGGTAGGCGCGGGCGGTGGCGGGCGGCATGTAGCGGTGGGCCATCGCGGCCCGCTCGGCGGGGTCGACACCGTCCTCGATCGCGACCACCGGGCCCTCCACGCTCACGTACCGGCAGGGCGGCTCCTCCTGCTGGGCGCAGAGCGCGAACCGGCCGGCGGACCGGATCCGGCGGGCTTTGGCGGAGTCCCGGCCGGTGAGGACGGTGAGCACGCCGCCGGGCCGGTAGGAGTACCAGATCGGGACGGCCAGCAGGCCCCGGCCCGGCTCGGCGCCGCCGTAGCCGCTGCCGCCGCCGTAGCCGCCGTCACCGCCGCCGTCACCGCCGACGGCGAGGACGCCGACGTGGACGGCGGCCAGGAAGGTCTCGCGCTCGGGGATGCTCATGGTGAAGGACACGGCGTGGGCCTCCCGGGGACCGGGCCCGCGCGCGGCGGTCGCGCGCGGGCGGTCCTCGGTACGTACGCGCACGGTCGGCGGCCCGAACGCGCCCGCCCCGAACTGCGGTGGGCGCGACGGCTCCGGGGGGGGGGGGGGGGGGGCCGCACCCCCCGCGGCCGTCTCCTGGCCCCACACCCCCA
>NZ_JBVJCO010000006.1:203825-213679 GCF_055588525.1 Kitasatospora sp. NPDC041988 | reverse complement strand
AACCACCCCCCCCCAAACTTGCGGGGTCCCCCCCCCCCCCCCCCCCCCCCATCCCCCCCCCCCCCCCCCCCCCCCGGTCCCGGACTACAGCGCCAGCGGCTTGATCGCCGTCGGAGCGTGCTCCGGCAGGGTGGCGAGCTCCTCGAACTCGGTCACGTTGCTCATGTCGACGGTCTTGCTCATCGAGATGTTGGTGATGCGCTCCAGGATGGCCTCGACCACGACCGGGACGCTGTGCTCGGCGGCGAGCTTCTTGGCCTCCTCGAAGGCCGCACCCAGTTCGTTCGGGTCGGTGACGCGGATGGCCTTGACGCCCAGGCCCTCGGCGACCTTGACGTGGTCGACGCCGTAGACGCCGAGCTCCGGGGTGTTGATGTTCTCGAACTCCAGGTTGACCTGGAAGTTGATGTCCAGCCCGATCTGGGCCTGGCGGATCAGGCCCAGGTACGCGTTGTTCACCAGGACGTGGACGTAGGGGACCTTGTGCTGGGCGGCGACCGCCAGCTCCTCGATCATGAACTGGAAGTCGTAGTCGCCGGAGAGCGCGACGATCGGGGTCTCCGGGTCGGCGACGGCGGCGCCGATCGCGGCCGGGATGGTCCAGCCGAGCGGGCCGGCCTGGCCGCAGTTGATCCAGTTGCGCGGCTTGTAGACGTGCAGCATCTGCGCGCCCGCGATCTGCGAGAGGCCGATGGTGGTGACGTACCGGGTCTCCGGGCCGAAGGCCTTGTTCATCTCCTCGTAGACGCGCTGCGGCTTCATCGGGATGTTGTCGAAGTGCGTGCGGCGCAGCAGGGTGGCCTTGCGCTCCTGGGCGGACGCGGCCCAGGTGCCGAAGTCGGGCAGCTTGCCCTCGGCCTTGAGCTCCTTGGCGACCTCGATGAAGAGCTCCAGCGCGGCCTTGGCGTCGGAGGCGATGCCGAAGTCCGGGGCGAAGATCTTGCCGATCTGGGTGGGCTCGATGTCGACGTGGACGAACTTGCGGCCCTTGGTGTACGCCTCCAGGTTGTAACCGGTGTGGCGGTTGGCCCAGCGGTTGCCGATGCCGAGGACGAAGTCCGACTCGAGGAAGGTCGCGTTCCCGTAGCGGTGCGAGGTCTGGACGCCGACCATGCCAGCGCTCAGCTCGTGGTCGTCGGGGATGGTGCCCCAGCCCATCAGGGTGGAGATGACCGGGACGCCGGTCAGCTCGGCGAACTCGACCAGCAGGTCGGAGGCGTCGGCGTTGATGATGCCGCCGCCCGAGACGATCAGCGGACGCTCGGACTCCAGCAGGAACCGGATCGCCTTCTCGGCCTGGGCCCGCGTGGCCCGCGGCTTGTAGACCGGCAGCGGCTCGTAGGTCTCGGGGTCGAACTCGATCTCGGTCAGCTGGACGTCGATCGGCAGGTCGATCAGGACCGGGCCCGGACGGCCGGACCGCATCAGGTGGAAGGCCTCCTGGAAGACGCCCGGGACCTGCGCGGCCTCCAGCACGGTGGTGGCCTTCTTGGTGACCGGCTTGGCGATCGAGGCGATGTCGACGGCCTGGAAGTCCTCCTTGTGCAGCTTGGAGACCGGCGCCTGGCCGGTGATGCACAGGATCGGGATCGAGTCGGCGATCGCCGAGTAGAGGCCGGTGATCATGTCGGTGCCGGCCGGGCCGGAGGTGCCGATGCAGACACCGATGTTGCCGGCCTTGGCGCGGGTGTAGCCCTCCGCCATGTGGGAGGCGCCCTCGACGTGCCGGGCCAGCGTGTGCCGGATGCCGCCGCCCTCCTTGAGGGCCTTGTAGAAGGGGTTGATCGCGGCGCCCGGCACGCCGAAGGCGACGTCAACGCCTTCGAGCTTGAGGATCTCCACTGCCGCGCGGGCGGCTGTCATACGAGGCATCGGGTTTCTCCTGCGTCGGCCCGCAGTGGCTCGGAGGGCTCATCTCCAGAATTCCACCATACGGAAGAACGGTTTCTGTATGCGGAAACAAAGTAAGGCGACGCCTGTCGGGGCGTCAAGGGGACTTTCAACAGAATGTGGAAGCCGGCCGCTCGGCGGAAACCGCAGGTCGCGGGTGGCGGGCGGCCGGAGCGGGGGTCTGCCGGGGTGGGGTGCCGGCTGTCCGGCCAGGCTGTCACGGTGGGGGCGGCCGATCCATCGCCCGTTCCTCCAGTCCGCGGCGTCGGGCCGGGGTCTCCCGTCGTCCCTTCCTGCAAAGCACCCGCCTTGCTGGAGCACCCTCGTTCGTGCACCTGCGCGACTGGCGAACGTGCGTACCCGCCGGAAGGCCCGTTCCGGGCCGAAAAGCGGCCCCGGTGTGCCGTCGGGGTGAAGGCCTGGTGTGCGAGGTTGGCCCGGCCAGGACCCCTGGGTACCGTCGGTGGCACGCCGGGCCCGTCATGGTTCCCATGTTCAACTCGGGCTGCGGCAGGGGGGTTTGGGATCGACCGGGGAGCGGGGGAGCTCCGGCCGTCGTGTCCCGTCCAGGACCACGTGCGCCCGGTCCGCCCGCACCCGACCGAGGGACACCCCCCTGACCGCACGCCACCCGACCCGACACCCACCGCCGCCACCCGGTCCGCCGGGGCGCCGGCCGTACCGATGTCGCGTGCGCTCGTCCCGCGGCCGCCCCGCCGTCCGTGCAAGCGGGGCTGCCCGCCGATCTGCCCTTCGATCCCTGCCCGGCCCGGGCTGCCTGGTGCCGGTCCGCCCGGCGCCGATCTGCCCCAGGTCGGTCCGCCCCGCGTCCCGCCGATCTGCCCGGTGCCGGTCCGCCGTGCGTCCCGCCGACCGCCCTGCCGAATTGCTCCGCCGAAGTGCACCGCCGACCGCCCCGCCGAAGTGCCGTGTCTCCCGCCGTGCCTCCCGCCGACCTGCCCGGGCCGCCGCTCCGGCGTGCCCGGACGTCCCCCTCCCCAGCGGCGCGCCCGCCCCTTCGGCGGGCGCGCGGAAGGAACGCACCCATGCACCGACCCGCCTGCTGTCCCCCCGTCCGCCCCGTTCACGCCCCGGCGACGGTCCGGTGAGCCCCCTGCCCCGCCGCCGCAAGAGCCCGCCGGGCGGCCCGCGCCGCAACGCCCCGCCGGGCCGCGCCCGCCCGCGCCGCCCGCTGCGCCACCACGCCCCGGTCGCCGCGCTGCGCGCCGTGCCCTGGCGCTTCGACCTGCCGGCCTCGCTGGTGGTCTTCCTGGTCGCCCTGCCGCTCTGCGTGGGCGTGGCCGTCGCCTCCGGCGTCCCCGCCGAGCTCGGGCTGGTCACCGGGATCGTGGGCGGCCTGGTCGTCGGCGCGCTGCCCGGCAGCAGCCTCCAGGTCAGCGGACCGGCGGCCGGCCTGACCGTCCTCGTCTACGAGGCCGTCCAGGAGTACGGCGCCGGTGCGCTCGGCGTCCTGGTGCTCGCCACCGGACTGCTCCAGCTGGCCATGGGCGCGCTGCGCCTCGGCCGCTGGTTCCGGGCGATGTCCGCCTCCGTGGTGCACGGCATGCTGGCGGGCATCGGCCTGACCCTGCTCTTCGGCCAGCTGTACGCGCTCGCCGACCGCAGGGCGCCCGCCACCGGGCCGGAGAAGATCGCCGGGCTGCCCGTGCTGCTGCGCGACGCCGTCACCGGCGCGGCCACCCCGAGCGCGGTTGCGCTCGGCGCCGGCACCCTGCTGGTACTCGTCTTCTGGACGTACCTGCCGGCCCGGGTGGCCCGGGCGGTGCCCGCACCGCTGGCCGCCGTCGGCCTCGCCGCGGCCGTCACCGCGGCGGCGGGCCTCCCGGTGGCCCGGGTCCGGGTCGCCGGCCTGCTGGACGTGGTGCAGCTGCCGGACCGTGGCGCGCTCGGCGCCCTGGCGAGCACGGCCGGCCTCGGCACCATCCTCGCCTTCACCCTGATCGCCTCCGCCGAGACGCTCTTCAGTGCCGCCGCCGTGGACCGGATGCACCACGGTCCGCGCACCGACTACGACCGCGAGCTGACCGCCCAGGGCGTCGGCAACACGCTCTGCGGGCTGCTCGGCGCCCTCCCGATGACGGCGGTGATCGTGCGCAGCGCGGCCAACGTCCAGGCCGGTGCCCGGACCAAGGCCTCGCGCGTGCTGCACGGGCTCTGGCTGCTGCTGTTCACCGCGCTGCTGCCCGGGGCGCTCGGCCTGGTGCCGCTGACCGCGCTGGCCGCCGTCCTGGTGCACGCGGGCGCCAAGCTCGTCCCGGTCCGGCGGATCATCGGGCTCTGCCGGGACCACCGGGGCGAGGCGGTGGTGCTGGCGGTGACGGCGGTCGCGGTCATCGGCACCGACCTGTTCGAGGGGGTGCTGATCGGGATCGGCCTGGCGGTGGTCAAGTCGGCCTGGCAGACCTCGCACCTGCAGATCGGCGTCGAGGAGCTGCCGGCCCGGGAAGGCGCGGCGGGTGCGGTGATCGGGGAGGGGCCGCTGATGCGGGTCCGGCTGAGCGGCAACGCGACCTTCCTGCGGCTGCCCCGGCTGCTGGACGCGCTGGAGCGGCTGCCCGCCGACCGCCCGGTCGAGCTGGACTGGTCCGGGCTGCGCCACCTGGACCACGCCTGCACGGTGGCACTCACCACCTGGGCCGCCCAGCACCGCGCCCGCAGCTCCGCTTCGCTGGCGGTCGATCCGCCACTGCCGACGGTGGTCTGACGGGGTGTCGGCCGCTCTGCGTGGTTAGCCTGATCGCGGCGCCCGGTGGTCCGTCGGGCCCGGGTGCCGTGACCAGTCGTCCGGGAGAGGAGCGCAGAACCGTGATCGCAGCGTTTTCGGTCACCCCGCTGGGGGTCGGCGAGGAGGTGGGGGAGGCGGTGGCGGCCCTGTTCTCGTATAGCTACGGCCAGGTGGCGTGTAGCGCTGAGTGACGGCCCGGGGCTGTCGTTTCCCGCCTCCGATCGTCTCGTTGAGCTGAACGAGTGATCGCGGTGGGGTGGAGGAGCGCGGGTGCGGCAGGACTGGGAGCCGGAGGACCTCATCGAGGTCTGGACGCTACTCGAAGACGACATGAAGCGGGTGCGGAACAAGTCCGGGGCAACCCGGCTCGGGTTCGCGTTGTTGCTGAAGTTCTTCGAGGTGGAGGCTCGATTCCCGGAGTCGGCCAAGGAGGTGCCGGCCGCCGCGGTGGAGTACGTCGCTCAGCAGGTGAAGGTGCCGGCCGAGGCGTGGGGTGCCTACGACTGGCAGGGTGACAGGATCAAGCGGCACCGCAAGGAGATTCGGGCGGCGTACGGGTTCCGGGCGAACACCGAGGAGGACCAGGACCGGCTGGCCGCGTGGCTGGCGACCGAGTTGTGTCCGGTGGAGCTGTCCCGTGACCGGCTCGCGGCCGCAGTGGTGGCCCGGTGCCGCAACGATCACATCGAGCCGCCGGCGCCGGGGCAGGTGTGGCGGCTGGTGGGCAAGGCGGTTAAGGACTTCGAGAAGCGGTTCTGCCGCAGCACGACGGAACGGCTCAGCCACGTCACTCGCTCGCGGCTGGAGGACCTGGTCGCGGGCGACGGCACCGACGAGGGCGCCGATGGGGACGGCGCGGTGGCCGGGGGCGGTCGCTCGCACTTCGCCGAGCTGAAGACGGACGCCGGTGCCCCGGGTCTGGAGAGCCTGCTGGCGGAGGTGAACAAGCTGGAGCGGGTGCGGCGGCTGGAGTTGCCCGCGGATCTGTTCGCGGATGTGTCGGAGAAGCTGGTAGACGCCTGGCGGGCGCGGGCGTCGAAGGAGTACCCGGCGAACCTGGAGCGGATGAAGCCGCCGCGGCGGCTGACGCTGCTGGCCACGCTCTGTCATGTCCGGCAGACGGAGATCACCGACTCCCTGGTCGACCTGTTCATCCAGCTCGTACTGAAGATCAACACCCGGGCGGAGCGAAAGGTCGAGAAGGAGCTGGGGGCGGAGCTGAAGAAGGTTCGTGGCAAGGAGGCGATGCTGCTGCGGGTGGCGGAGGCGGCGCTGTCGGAGCCGTCCGGCACGGTGCGGCGGGTGATCTTCCCTGTGGTCGGCGGAGAGAAGACGCTCAAGGCCCTGGCGGCGGAGGCCGCGGCGAACGAGGCCCGCTACAAGGCTCGTGTCCGCACGGTGCTGCGGTCGTCGTACTCGGTGCACTGGCGGCGGATGCTCGCGCCGCTGCTGAAGGCGCTGGAGCTGAAGTGCAACAACACCGCCTACCGGCCGGTGATGGACGCGATCGACCTGCTGGGGCGGTACCTGGAGCAGCCGCTGAAGGAGGGCGCGTTCTTCGACCCGGCGGAGACGGTGCCGCTGGACGGGGTGGTCCCGGAGCAGTGGCGGGCGGCGGTCGTGGACGACAAGGGCCGTGTCGAGCGCATCCCGTACGAGCTGTGCGTGCTCGTGGCGCTGCGGGACGCGCTGCGACGGCGGGAGATCTGGGTGGTGGGCGCGAACCGGTGGCGCAACCCGGAGGACGACCTGCCCGCCGACTTCGAGGACAACCGGGACGTTCACTACGCGGCCCTGGGCCAGCCGCAGGACGCCGGTGAGTTCATCGCCGCGCTCCGGGGCAGGCTGCGGGCGTCTTTGAACCGCTTCGACCGCGCTCTGGCGGAGGGCAGCACGGGCGGGGTGGCGATCGTGAAGAAGCACGGCGAGCCGTGGATCCGGGTCTCCCCGCGGGGCAAGCAGGACGAGCCTGAGTCCCTGGTGGCGATCAAGGCGGAGATCGAGCGGCGCTGGGGCACGATCGACCTGCTGGACATCTTGAAGTACGCCGAGTTCGACACGGACTTCATCGCCGAGTTCACCTCGGTCGCCACCCGCGAGAATCTGTCCAAGGACGTGCTGCGGCGCCGGCTGCTGCTGGTGCTGTTCGGGCTCGGCACCAACATGGGCATCAAGCGGGTCGCGGTGACGGGCAAGCACGGTGAGTCCGAGGCGACGCTGCGTCGGGTGCGGCACCTGTTCGTCAACCGGGCCAACATGCGCGCCGCGCTGGTGAAGCTGGTGAACGCCACCTTCGCCGCCCGCGACGAGATGTGGTGGGGTACTGGCACCGCGTGCGCGTCCGACAGCCGCAAGTTCGGGGCCTGGTCCTCGAACCTGATGACCGAGTGGCACCAGCGCTACCGGGGCCCCGGCGTGATGATCTACTGGCACGTCGAGCGGAAGTCGGTGTGCATCTACTCCCAGCTCAAGTCCTGCTCGGCCTCCGAGGTTGCCTCGATGATCGAGGGGGTGCTGCGGCACTGTACCGACATGGAAGTGGACCGGCAGTACACCGACACCCACGGTGCGTCCATCGTCGGCTTCGCCTTCGCTCACATGCTCGACTTCAAGCTGATGCCGAGGCTGAAGAACATCGGCTCCGCCCGGCTGTACCGGCCAGCCGCTGGGGAGGACGAAAACTGGCCGAACCTCGCCCCGGTGCTGTCCACCAAGACGATCAACTGGGACCTGATCCGCCAGCAGTACGACCAGATCGTGAAGTACACCACCGCTCTGCGGCTGGGAACCGCCGAGGCCGAGCAGGTCCTGCGCCGCTTCACCCGCGGCGGCCCGAAGCACCCCACCTACCAGGCGATCGAGGAACTCGGGCGGGCGGTGCGTACGGCGTTCGTGTGCGACTACCTCGCCGACGTCGAGCTGCGGCAGGAGATCCACGAGGGCTTGCAGGTCGTGGAGAACTGGAACAGCGCGAACAAGGACCTCCTCTACGGCAAGGACGGAGACCTGGCAGGTGCGGACAAGGAGTCCCAGGAGGTGTCCATGCTCGCCCTGCACCTGCTCCAGTCCGCTCTCGTGCACGTCAACACGCTGCTGATGCAGCAGGTCCTTGCCGACCCGAAGTGGGCCGGCACGCTCACCGACGCCGACCGGCGGGCTCTGTCCCCGCTGTTCTGGACGCATGTGAACCCCTACGGCAGGTTCGAGCTGGACATGAACAGCCGCCTGGAGCTGGACCTGGCTACCACGGCCAAGGCGGTTCCCGGCCCGCGCCGCCCCGAGAGTGAGAGCGCGACGGCCCCCGCGTGAGCGGGCCGGGCGGGTGTGCCGCTCCAGGGAGCGGACGGACGCGTGCCGGGACCGCGCGAGCAGTGAGGCGCGCGAATTGGGGGCGTGGGATCTTGGGGCATAGGTTGACGGCATGGTGGAGGGGGCGAACTCCGCGGCGCAGACCATGCCGCAGGAGCAGCAGACAAGGGGGCGGCATGCCGCTCGGCGGAATAAGGACAAAGGCGGGCTGGCTCGTTCGTCTTTGTTGATGGCTGTTGGCACGGTGGTGTCGCGGGCGACGGGGCTGATCCGTCAGGTGCTGCAGGCCGCCGCGCTGGGAACGGGCCTGCTGGCCAGTACGTACAACACAGCGAACACCGTGCCGACGAGCCTGTACACGCTGCTGATCGGCGGCGCGCTCAATGCTGTGCTGGTGCCGCAGCTGGTGCGGGCCCGGGCCACGGAGCCCGATGGCGGGCGGGCCTTACGAGCAGCGGCTGGTCACGCTGGTGGTGTGCGTGTTGGGCGTGGGGACGGCGCTGGCGGTATGGGCAGCGCCGCAGATCGTGGGCCTGTACATGCGGGACACCCCGGACAGTCACGAGGCGTTCGAGCTGACGGTGACGTTCGCGCGGTTCCTGTTGCCGCAGATCTTCTTCTATGGCCTGTTCAGCATCTACGGGCAGGTGCTGAACGCGCGTGAGAAGTTCGGCGCGATGATGTGGACCCCGGTGCTGAACAACGTCGTGCTGGTCGGCATGTTCGCCGCCTATCTGGGGCTGATGACGGTGCCCGACCGGGTGGAGGACATCACCGCCGCCCAGGTGCGGCTGCTGGGGATCGGGACGACCGCGGGCATCGCCGTCCAGGCCCTGGCTCTGATCCCGTTCGCCCGGGCGGCCGGTTTCCGGTTCCGGCCGCGGTTCGACTGGCGGGGCACCGGCCTGGGCAAGAGCGTGCACGCAGCGAAGTGGACGCTGCTGTTCGTCCTGGCCAACCAGGTCTCCCTGACGGTGGTCACGAACTACGCCAACGCCGCCGACCAGGAGCTGCCGCAGGCCGGCGCGGGCTACTCCGCCTACACCTACGCGCAGACAATCTGGATGTTGCCGCAGTCGATCGTGACCGTGTCCCTGGTGACGGCGCTGCTGCCGCGCATGAGCCGGGCCGTCGCCGAGGGCCGCATCCCGGACCTGCGCGCGGACCTGTCTCGGGCGCTGCGGATCAGCGGCGTGGTCATCGTGCCCGCCGCCTTCCTCTTTCTCGCCCTAGGGCCCCAGATCTCTTCGCTGCTGTTCGCCCACGGAGCAGCCGATGCCGCCTCAGCCCGCCCACTGGGCTACATGCTGCAGGCATTCGGGCTCGGACTCATCCCGTTCTCCGCCCAGTACCTGCTGCTGCGCGGCTTCTACGCCTTCGAGGACACCCGCACCCCGTTCTTCATGGCGGCCTGGATCGCAGGCGTGAACATCGCCCTGGCCACGGCCTGCCATGTGGCCCTGCCCGCCCGCTGGTCGGTGGTCGGCATGGCCGGGGCCTACACCCTCTCCTATGTGGCCGGTCTCGCACTCACCGCCTACCTGCTACGCAGAAAGATGGGGGGCCGGATCGACGACGGAGGTCTGCGCCGCACCTACGTGAAGCTGCTGTGCGCCGCGTGCCCGGCTGCTGGGCTGGGCTGGGCCGCAGCGCGTGCATGCGCTGGCCTGGGAGATGGGACGTGGCCTACTGCTGTCGCCTTGGCTGCCGGGGCGCTCGCGACAGCCCTGACGTATCTCCTTCTTGCCCGGTTGCTGAAAGTCACCGAGCTCCGTCGCCTGCCCGGGATGCGTTGAGTCCAGGCAAACGATGGAAGGGGGCGGGTCCGGGGGGGGGGGGGGGGGGGGGGGGGGGGGGGGGGGGGGGGGGGGGGGGTGGGGGGGGGGGGGGGGGGGGGGGTGCGGGGGTT